>JAYUFU010000399.1:0-11865 GCA_043738505.1 Fimbriiglobus sp.
GCCGGCCCCCGACAGGGCGGACACGGTGACGACGGCGGTGCCGACGATCAGGGCGAGCGTGGTGCGGGTCATGCCGTCATGGTAGCGGCGCGGGCCGGGGCGGGACCGCGAATCGGCGCGCGGCCCCGTCCCGCCCCGCGCCGTCCTTCCGCCACCCGCTTGCGGTCGCCCGCGTTCGGCGGTACTGTATTTCGGCGGTGTCTTCGCCCGTCGCCCTCCCGTCCCCCGGCCGGCACATGGCTCTCACCCTCGACCAGTACGTCCTGGACTACCTCGACACGCGCGGGCTGCCGTGGCCGGCCATGCCGAAGGTGGACGCGCCCAAGGCCAAGCCGCACCTCGCGCCGCTGCCGGTGAAGGCCGTCCTGTGGACCGTGTACGGCACCCTGCTGGCCGTCCCCACCGGCGAGCTGCAGTTCGAGGCGGCCCTCGACTTCGTGACCGAGGCGGCGCTGGACAAGACGATCAAGGAATTCAAGATGTGGCAGTCCATGAGCCGCAAGCCCGGCGCGCCGGCGGCGTACATGAAGGAGCTGTTCAAGAAGGCCTACGACGTGCTGAAGCTGACCGGTCGCGGCGAGGTGCCGGCCGAGAAGGTGTGGGAGGACATCGTCAACAAGCTGATCAAGAACGAGTACGCCTTCGACGCCACCACCTACGGGTCGCTGGGCGAATATGTGAAGAAGATCGCGTACTTCTACCACGCCAGCATCCAGGGCACCGGCTGCTACGCCGGCGCGGCCGACGCCCTGCGGCTGGTGGCCGACGCCGGCCGGCGGCAGGGGCTGCTCGCCGACGGCCAGTGCTTCACGGTGCCGCAGCTGCTGCGCGGGCTGCGGGCGCAAGACCCGGCCTTCGACCTGAACCTAGTCCTCCTGCCGGACGCGCGAATCCTGTCGGCGGACAAGCGGGTGCGGAAGCCGTCGGCGGAGCTGTTCGACGCGGCCGTCGCGGCGCTGGCCAAGCGGGGCGTGACGGCCGGCGAAATCCTGCACGTCGGGTCCAGCATCGCCCGCGACATCGCCCCGGCGAAGAAGGCCGGCATGCGGACGGCCCTGTTCGCCGGCGACAAGGCGTCGCTGGCCGCCACCCCGGAGCAGTTGAAGGACGCGGCCACCCGGCCGGACGTTCTGCTGACGGAATTGACGCAAATCGCCGAAGTCCTAGCGTAGCGGTTCCCGTCACCCGACCCCGCGACGGACTTTGCTGGAGCCTTTCCCGATGTCCGCCGAGATCGACCCGCATTCGTTCGACCCGACGACCCTCGACTTGACCCTGCGGGTGGCGGACCTCGACGCCATCCGGGCGGCCAACCCGCACCGGTTCGAGATGGAGTTGCTCACCGCCATCACCCATCTGGACCCGGCGCGGAAGTTCATCGCCGGCTTCAAGGACGTGCGGCACGACGAGTTCTGGGTCCGCGGCCACATGCCCGGCTTCCCCCTGATGCCCGGCGTGCTGATGTGCGAGGCGGCGGCGCAGTTGAGCGCCTACTACGGTGCCACGCAGGGCATCACGCAGGGGCGGATGATGGGCCTGGGGGCCATCGAGTCGGCCAAGTTCCGGCGGATGGTCCGCCCCGGCGAGCGGCTGGTGCTGGTCGGCTTCGGGCTGAAGGTCGATCGCCGGCTGATGAAGTTCCACGTCCTCGGGTTCGTGGCCGGCGAGCGGGCGTTCGAGACGGTCGTATCCGGGGTGCCGCTGCCGACGGACAAGGGATGACCATGCGGAAGCCGAAGCGCCTCAGCCGCGAACAGCTCGCCCCGTATGTGGTGGAGTTCCCGCGCGAATACCCCCATTCGAGTACGACGACGGAGACGGAGACGGAGACGGAGGTCGGCGGCTCCCTTCGGTCGCCGCGCAGAGACCTCGTCGTCGCGGCGACCGAAGGGAGCCAGCCCCTCCACTGGCCCACTCTCTTCGGCAATTCCAACCCCGTCGAGATCGAGGTCGGGTTCGGCAAGGGGCTGTTCCTCGTCACCACCGGCGCGGCGAACCCGGACCGCAACTACTTCGGCGTCGAGATCATCCGCAAGTACCAGATGTACGCCGCCACCCGCGTCGCCGGGCGGGCGCTGCCGAACGTGAAGACCTGCTGCGACGACGCCAAGCGGGTGCTGCGCGAGTTCGTCCCGGCCGACAGCGTGGCGGTCGTTCACGTCTACTTCCCCGACCCGTGGTGGAAGTCCCGGCACAAGAAGCGGCTGCTGTTCACCGCCGAGTTCGCCGAACTGGTGCTGCGGGTGCTGACTCCCGGCGGGCACCTGAAGTTCGTCACCGACGTGCGGGACTACTTCGAGATGGTGACGGAGCTGCTGGCCGGCGTCCCGGCGTTCCGCCCGCTGCCGCCGCCGCCGGAAACCGAGCCGACCCACGACATGGACTACCTGACCAACTTCGAGCGGAAGTTCCGACGGGAAGGCCGGCCGATCCACCGCAGCGAGTACGCGAAGGGGTGAGGGCGGTTCTTGGCCAACGGCCCTTGTTCGCGCGGCGGGCTAACAAGACACCCCTAGAATGCGCCGGTTCGCATCCCCCCCTTTCCCCCGGCACCGCCCCGCATGGCCACCCCGACCGACGCGCTGCTCCGCTACCGCCCGTGGCGGGGCACCCTCCGCCCGCCGGCGTTCGCCGCCCTCGCCATCGCCCGCGCCGGCCTCCGGCTGATCCTCCGCCGCCGCATGTTCTGGGCGCTGTACGGGTTCGCCCTGATGATCTTCCTGTTCTTCTTCTACGGCCAGTACCTGGTCGTCTGGATCACCCTCCAGACCGAGAACCAGACGGCCCAGTTCGCCGGCGCGTCGGTGCGGATCGGCGACCTGACCAAGTTCCTCGGCGGCCTCCAGCTGAGCGGCACCGGGCACACGTTCGGCAACTTCATCTGGTTCGAGGGGTACATCGCCACCATCGTCCTGGCGTTCGCCGGGTCGGTGGTGGTGGGCAACGACTTCCACCACGGCAGCCTGCCGTTCTACCTGTCCAAGCCCATCGCCAAGCGGCACTACGTTCTGGGCAAGTGCCTGGCCATCGGCCTGTTCGTCAACCTGATGACCACCCTGCCGGCCGTCGCGCTGTACGTCCAGGCGGGGCTGCTGTACGACTGGAAAACCTACTACCTGGACAACCTGAACCTGCTGTTCGGCGTCCTCGGCTACGGCCTGCTGCTGACCGTCACCCTCAGCCTGCTGCTGGTGGCCACGGCGGTGGCGGTGCGGCGGACGGTGCCGATGATCATGGTCTGGTCGGCGCTGTTCGTGCTGTGCCGCGCGGTCGCCGACTTCCTGGCCACCGGCCAGATGATGGACCCGGCGTGGCGGCTGATCGACCTGTGGAACGACCTGTACGTGTGCGGCATGTTCCTGCTGGGGGGCGACATCGACGCGAAGCGGTACGGCGCGCAGCCGGCCGCGTGGCAGGCGTTCGCGGTCGTCGGCGGGGTGTGCGTGGCGTCCGTCGCGTACCTGTGGAACCGGGTGAAGGCCGTCGAGGTGGTGGGGTGATGCCCCTCACTTCTTCCGCAGCTCCGCCGCCAACCCGCCGAGCGTCTTCGCCACGTCGTCCGTGGTCCCGACGGCGACGATCATGCGGTACGAGTAGTCGCCGGCCGGGATGCCGGTCGCGTCCGTCACGCGGAACACGCAGTTCCACTTCACCACCTTCTCGGCCGGGAACCGGAACCGCCCGTACCCGGCCGCCGCGAAGCCCCGGCTCGGCTGGTCCGGCGACCAGACGCCCATCGCGTGCCGGCCGTCCTTGGTGGCGAACACCACCGGCTTCGCCTGCTCGCCGGGGCCGTCGGTCAGCGCCGCCAGCTTGCCCGTCGCCACGTCCAGCGTGAAGAACTCGGAGAAGGCGGGCGGCATGTACCCGGTGACGGCCTCGAACTGCGCGTAGGTGTGCGGCTCGCCCTTCGGCACCGCGAACGTCACCCGGTAGTCGATCGCGTGCGGCCACTTCCCGACGCCGACCGTCACTTTCTTCGACACGAGGTGATCCGACACCGCCGTCTCGTTCTTCGCCGACTTGCCCGACGACTTCTCGCCGGGGTTCAGCCAGAACGCCATGCGACTCGTGGTTTCCAGGACGTTCTTCTCCGCCGACAGCTTCCGCAACTGGCTGGACGACGTTTTGCCCGCGCCGTCTTTCCGCGACCCGGCCTCGGTCGGGTTGAAGCACTCGGCGTGAAACCCCGGCTGGCCGCAGTCGAACGACGAGGCCGACTGCAACTGCCGGCCGTGGTCGGCGCTGTCGATGAACTCGCGGCCGTCCCAGGTGACGGAGTGGATGGCCCCGGCGAGCCGGGATGTGGTGGCGACGACGATCTCCGACGGCCCGGCCTTCCCCCGGACGACCGCGTCGCCGCTCGGCGGATCGGCCGCCGCCACTTGACTTGCCAGGAGGACAAGTGTATAAAGTGAACGCAGATTCATATTCTCGCTTCCGTGAGGTGCCCCGTGAACACCGCCCTCGAAGTCCGCCTGATGCCGCTGGCGAAACTGGTGCCGGCCGCGTACAACCCCGCCGCGCGCTGCCCGCCACCGACCCGGCGTACCGCAAGCTGAAGGCCAGCCTGGAGCGGTTCGGACTGGTCGAGCCGCTGGTCTGGAACGAACTCACCGGCCGCGTCGTCGGCGGACACCTGCGGCTCCGGATCCTGGCCGAACTCGGCGCGACCGCCGTGCCGGTGTCGGTGGTGCGGCTGACCGACGCAGCCGAGAAGGCGCTCAACCTGGTGCTGAACAACCGCGAGGCGCAGGGCCGGCCGGACGCGGCGAAGCTGGCCGACATCCTGGCCGAGTTGCAGCCGCTGCCGGAGTTCGCCAACACCGGGTACGAACTGGGTACTCTGGCGGCGCTCCAGATGTTGCCGGCCGAACTGCCGCCGCCCGCCCCGACCGGCGACCGCGTGACCATCACCCTGACGGCCGACGCGGACGCCTACGCCCGCCTGGAGCCGAAGCTGGACGCGCTGGTCCGCGAGTTCGACCTGGTCGCCCACGTCCGCGGGGCGTGACCGCTTCGAGACCCCACCTCCCGGCCCCTCCCCATGAATGGAGAGGGGTGTTCAACGGGCAGGCGTTCCAGCCTCGTAGCCCGACTCTCCCGAGTCGGGACCAATCCCGTCGGCGGTTGGTTCCGACTCCGGAGAACTCCGGAGAGTCGGGCTACTTCCAGAACCCTCTCCGGAACGGGGTGGGGTTCGCCAAACGCCCGGCGGCACGCGCGTCCGAAATCCGGACAGTCGATTCGGGACAATCTCTCCACTTTGATTTGACAAACCCAAAAACGGAGCGCATAAGCACTGGTGTACACTTCCCTGTCCCGGAGAGCCGCCGTGAACACCGCCACCCGAAGAAGTCCGAGCCGGAAGCGTCAACGACGGTTCTTCTCGGCCGCCGTCGCTGACGCTTCCGCGACCCCGACCGCCTCGCCAGGCGCGACGACGACGAGCGATCCGTGCGCGACTACCCCCGCACGGTCAGCACCGGGCACGGGGCGGTGCGGACGATCTTCTCGGCCACGCTGCCGAGGAAGAAGTGGGCCAGCCCCCGGCGGCCGTGGGTGCCGATGACGATCAGGTCCGCCGGCAACTCCGTCGCCACCGCCACGATCTCCGTCTCCGCCGAGCCGAGGCGGACCACCGTCTTCGGGTTCACCCGCGCTACGGTCGAAGCGGCCAGCCGCTCCGCCAGCACGACGCGGCCGTTGGCGAGCAACTCGTCCGCGTCCGAGCCGGAAATCGGCATCGGCATGGTGGCGTCGGGCATCATCGGCAACACGTCCGGCACGGCGTAGAGGACGGTCAACTCGGCCGACAGTTTCTCCGCCAGCTCGACCGCGTAGGCGAGCGCGCGGTCGGCGCACGGGCTGAGGTCGATGGGGCAGAGGATTTTGCGGATGGCGATCACGGTCGGGTCTCCCGCGGATGGGGCAACGGCATTCTACCACCTCGACCGGCGGGGGAGCCAGCCGCGACTTTTCGGATTCCCGCAACCCGCTATCCGGCAACCGGTTGGAGGAGATTGGCGGCACGATTCGGCCACCGACCTTGGCCCGTTCGGATTCGGCGGGTAAAATGAGGATTCGACGGGAACCCGTGGGCGCGTGGACCTGACTCCACCCGCCCTCTCACCGGGGACCGTTCGGAAGGACCACCGCCATGGCGCGCCTCAGCGCCGAACCGCTACTCGCCGGCCGCCACACGAGTTCCCCGCGCGTGCGCCGCTCCGACGCCTTCCTGTCGGCCGTCCGCTCGGCCGGGCGGGTGGTGTTCGTGTCGCACGTGAACCCGGACCCGGACAGCCTCGGCAGCATGGCCGGCCTCGCCCACCTGACGACGGTCGTCCTGGGCAAGCCGGTGCTGCTGACGCAGGACGGCGTCATCGGCCGCGCCGAGAACCGGACGATGATCGACACCCTGGGGCTGGACTTGGTTCCGACCGCGCAGGTGCAGTGCCGCCCCGGCGACGCGGTGGTGATGGTGGACAGCCAGCCGGGCACCGGTCGGCACACCTGCCAGTTCGCCGCGCACCCGACCGTGGTCGTCGATCACCACGTCACGCCGGGGAAGCTGGACGGCGTCCTCGTCGCCGACATCCGGCCGGAGTTGGGGGCCTGCTGCACGCTGGTGACGGAGTACCTGATCGAACAGCGGCTGGCCCTGCCGAAAGCGCTCGCCACGGCCCTGTTCTACGGCATCGAGACCGAAGTCAGCGGCTACCCCCGCGAGGCCAGTCCGGCCGACGACGACGCCCTGTCCCGCCTGTACCCGCTGGCCGACCACAACGCCCTCGCCCGCATCCGCAACGCCCCGCTCCCGGCCCGACACCTGGAAGCGCTGGCGCTCGCCCTCGGCTCGGCGGTGCGGTGCGACAAGCTGCTGTTCACCTGGGTGAACCCACTCCGCCAGCCGGACCAGGCGGCCGAGGTGGTGGACTTCCTCATCCGCACGGACGGCATCGAGTGGGCCATCTGCGGCGGGGTGTGCGGGGAGAACGTGATCCTGTCCGTGCGGGCGGCGATGGCGAACGCGAACGCCGGGGAGTTGCTGCGGCGGGTGGTCGGCGACCTCGGCACCGCCGGCGGCCACCACCGCCGCGCCGGGGGCTGCGTGGCGATCCCGCCCGGCACCGACCTGGCCGCCCTCCGCGACGACCTGCTCGCCCGCATCCGCCGCGAGTTCCGCCTGAGTGGCGTGCCCGTGCCGTTCCTGGCGGGTGTGTGAGTCGGCCCTCGACCCCGCTCCTGCCTTACCCCTGATAGGCCTTCTCCGCTGCCGCGACGCCCGACCCCGGCGTGATCGCCACCCCCGCGCCGCGCAGCACCTGCTCCAGCGCGGCCAGCACCAGGAACACGCTGCTCGGCTTGCTGTTGTACCCCATCAGGCCGATCCGCCACGCCTTCCCCTTGAACTCGCCCAGGCCGCCGCCGATCTCGATGCCGAACTCGGTCAGCATCCGCTTGCGACCGGCCACGTCGTCCACGCCGTCGGGGATGCGGACGGCGTTCAGTTGCGGCAGCTGGTTCGCCGGGTCGGCGGTGTACACGAGGCCGAGCGCCTCCAGCCCGGCCTTGAGCGCCAGGTGGTTCTTCAAGTGTCGCGCCCAGCGGACTTCCAGCCCCTCTTCCAGCACGATCCGTAGCCCCTCGCGGAGCGCGTAGATCATGCTGATGGGGGCGGTGTGGTGGTACGAGCGGTCGCCGCCCCAGTAGCTCTCGATGCTGGTCAGGTCCAGATACCAGCTCTGCACCTTCGTCTTGCGGGCCTTCAGCGCGGCGACGGCGCGGTCGCTGAACGTGATCGGCGACAGCCCCGGCGGGCAGCCGAGGCCCTTCTGGCTGCAACTGAACGCCGCGTCGATGCCCCACTCGTCGATCAGCACCGGCGTGCAACCCAGCGTCGTCACGCAGTCGGTGACGAGCAGCGTACCCGTCTCCCGGCACACGTCGCCGAGGCCGGCCAGCGGTTGTAGGGCACCCGTGGACGTTTCCGCGTGGACGATGCCGAGCGCCTTCGGCTTCTCCTTCCGCAGCACCTCCGCGAGGTGGTTCAGGTCGAACACCTGGCCCCACGGCTGGTGCAGCGCGACGACGTTCGCCCCGGCGCGGCCGGCCACGTCGATCATCCGCCCGCCGAAGAACCCGGCCGCGCACACCACCATCGTGTCGCCCGGCTCGATCAGGTTGACGACGCACGCCTCCATCCCCGCCATGCCGGTCGCCGAGATGGGGAACGTGAGGCGGTTCGCGGTGCAGAACACCTGCCGCATCATGTCCTGCGTCTCGTTCATGATCTCCAGGAACTGCGGGTCGAGGTGCCCGAGCAGCGGCGTCGTCATGGCCGTGAGGACGCGGGGGTGCGCGTCGGACGGGCCAGGCCCGAGGAGCAGGCGGGGCGACGGGGTGAGCTGGCCGGGGAGAGGCATGGGATACCAGGGGGCAGGGGACAGGAAGCAGGAGACACCAGCAGGATATGGACGGCGGAACCCAAGTTGCCAAACGCGGCCCCACGAGCTGAATCCTTGGACCAACCCGAGGATCACAGTCGCCGAGTCGCCGATTTTTGAAAAAGCGGCGCGGAGGCGTCAGAATCCGCTTGACTCACCCCCCCCCGTACTGCCGTATCATTCGTGGTGTCCATTCCAGTTGACACAACCGGGAGACTTCGCCATGATCCGCAAGCTCGTCCTGACGGTGGTGGCGGTGTTCGGCCTGACGACGGTGGCCAAGGCGCAGGTGAACGGGTCCGTCACGATCAACCCGCCGACCTACGACACGGACGCCACAAGGTCGTGGAAGCTGACGTTCACCGGCGGGTTCGGCAACGCGGCCGGGTGGACCGTCGATGAGTTCCAAGTGGTCCTGATCCCGAAGGCGGGAGGCATCTCGAGATCCTTCGCGACGTTGAACCCAGCCGCGCAAAACGCCTGGAGCATCACGACCGACGAAGCCATCGAAAGCGGGGTCTTCAACGCCTTCGTGATCGCCAAGACCTGGGATGCGACAGTCGTTCAGGTCGTCGTTGACGATGGCCCTCCGCCGCCACCCCCGCCACCGGCACCGAGAACGCTCATCTGCTCGAAAGTCATCGAAGTGAACACCGGCACACTCGCCGGCGGGGCGAACAATCCCACCCTCGCCGCCAAGACCTACGCCAGTTTGACGTTCGGAGCTGGCAGTCCAGTTCGCTTAGTGAACGGATTCCAAGCTACGGCCACAACGGGACGTGGTGACTACGTCTTGCAACAACAAAATGAGTCGTTCGGAACAGACTACAGCACCCGGCCCTGCATGGTCTTCCTACCAGCCGATGGTGGTGAGTTCTCCAGAGTCTACGGCCAGTGGACGGGAGCGGCGGGGCCGAACACCACGATCACAGCTGCGGCTAACCCGCAGCCGCTCTACAGGATGTACATCTTCTCCAGCGCGACAAGATCCACTTCCGCGAAAAACCAACTGATTGCAACGGCACTCAGTACGGCCCGGTGAACCCAGACAGGAGGTCTTGATGACCACTCGTATCGCTCTTCGCCGCCGGCTCGGTCTAACCCTGATCGAACTGCTGCTCGTGATCGGACTCCTCGCGCTGTTGATCGGGCTGCTACTCCCGGCCATTCAGAAGGTGAGGGATTCGGCCGCGCGGATCAAGAGTGCCAACAACCTGAAGCAGATCCTGCTGGCGTGCCACAACTGGTCTGGCGCGAACGACGGTCTCCTACCCTACGACCGGAACGATTTCATCGGAAGTCATAACGCCGTACCGATGATGATGGCTATCGCCCCGTTCCTTGAGGCCGGCAACACTCGATTCTACCTGAAAACCTATCTTAGCCCCGCCGACCCGACGTTACGGTACGCCAACCTCGCGGGCGTGCCGAGCATCGCCCCGAACCCCGCTCGGTACGATACCTTCAGCAGCTACGGGTACAACGCCCAAGTACTCGGCGGCCCGACCCCGCGTGGGATGTCCGCGACGGTTTCGGACGGGCTTTCGCAGACGCTCTTCTTCGCCGAACACTACAGCCACTGCGGGCCGAACGGCGCGCGGTTCGACTGGCAGGACACCCTCAGTTCCGGGGGCGACCTGTGGGGCGGCAGCACCGCCGCGTTCGCGACGACCGCACACGGTTGGCGGTACGTTGTTGGTGGACCGTTCAAGGCCTACACCTTCCAAGTTCAGCCGTGTTCGGAGTTCATCAAATTTGGCAGCAGTCCGGATTCGGAGGCAGCGCACCAGCGGTTCGCGGCGGCGTGCGGTTCGCGTCCGCCGTGCGACCCACTCCAGGCTCAGACGCCGCACGCCGGTGGAATGCTCGTGGCCCTGGGCGACGGCTCCGTTCGCACCCTGAAAGGCAGCATCGAGCATAGCACCTACTGGGCGCTGGTCACGCCGGCGGGGGGCGAGGTGCCGGGCGACTGGTGACGCCTCATTCCCAGCGTTCGACCCGCACGAAACGGTTCGGTAGCCGGCGGTGCCGAACACCACGATCACAGCTGCGGCTAACCCGCTGCCGCTCTTCAGGATATACATCTTCTCAAGTGCGACAAACACGCAACCCGGAGTTCCGACGAAAACGCAACTGATCGCAACGGCACTCAGTGCGGCCCGCTGAATTCTGACAGGAGGTCTCGATGACCACTCGTATCGCTCTTCGCCGCCGGTTCGGTCTGACCCTGATCGAACTGCTCCTGGTGATCGGGATCCTTGCGATCCTCATCGGCCTGCTGCTGCCGGCCATACAGAAGGTCCGGGATGCGGCCGCCCGCATGAAGAGCGCCAACAACCTGAAGCAGATCGCCCTGGCCTGCCACCAGTACTCGGACGCGAACGACGGCCTGTACCCGCAGGAGATGCCGCTCACGTTCCCGTTTCCGCCGGAGGGCGTCCGGACGGTCTTCTCCCGGCTTCTCCCGTACCTGGAGTCGCGGCAATCCAAGACGTACGTTCGCACCTTCCTCAGCCCCGCCGACCCGGTCCTGAACTCGGCGACGCTGAACCCCGACGCGAAGGCCTCCGACCCGCTCTCGGTCTACCGGTACGTCAGCTACGCCTACAACGCGCAGGTGATGGGCGGGTGCGGGAAAAAGCGGCCGCTGTCCGCCGTCACCGACGGCCTTTCCCAGACGCTCGCGTTCGCCGAACACTACAGCTACTGCGGCCTCGGGGCGTACTTCTCGTGGGGCTGCACGATGGACGAGGACCACTTCGACGGCGAGCGCGCGCCGAAATTCGCGAAACGGCCGTTCAGTGTGGTGCAGCAGATCTGGCCGGATCAGCCGCCCCCGCCGCCGCAGACGTTCCAGGTCCGACCGTACTCCGGCTACCTGGACGCCATCCATTCGTATTACGGCCCGCCCGACAACGCCGCCTACGAGGCATTCCTGGCATCCATGCGGTCGCGGGAGATTTGCAAGCCGCACCTCGCGCAGACGCCCCACGCGGGCGGCATGCTGACGGCGCTCTGCGACGGGTCGGTTCGCACGCTCCGGGGCAGCATTGCGGCACCGACCTACTGGGCGCTCGTCACCAGAGACGGCGGCGAAGTGTTGGGCGACTGGTGACGCCCCGTTCCCGGCGGTCCTCTGACATCATCTCACGCGGTCGATGACCAGTTTACTGACGGTTTTGAAGTTGGGGTGGCTCGCGTCGCGCATCCACTCGAAGGCGACTGCTTCGGCGGTCGTCAGGATCGCCCCGGCGCGGTCGAGCCGGCGGAGGGCGGTGTCGGAATCGATGGCGAACCGGCTGGCCACGGCATCCACGGGGACGAACACGGTGTAGTCGGCGGCGAGCAGGTCGAGGGCGGTCATCGCCGCGCAGACGTGCGCTTCCATCCCGACCACCACCGCCGTCCGCCGGCCGAG
>JAYUFU010000400.1:0-3972 GCA_043738505.1 Fimbriiglobus sp.
CCGGTGGAACCGCCCAAGACCACGGTGGACAAGCTGACCTTCCCGGAGAACCGGGACACGTCGCTCAAGTTCGAGGCGGTGCTGGACTACCTGAACCGGGCCAAGCCGGACTGGAAGGTGGTGTGCGAACTGTCCCAGGGGCTGCTCGACGCCAAGAGCGATTACTTCTACCAGTTCAACGCGAACAGCAACGACCCCCGCGCGGACAAGCGGCGGGTGAGCGTGAAGGAGGAGATCAACCGGCTGATCGGCACCTTCGCCAAGGAAGGGAAGGACTTCTACGAGAACATCAACGGCGGGCTTGCCCGCGACCTGCTCGACCGCGCCCGGAAGACGAACTTCGACCGCGTCCTGCTGGCCGAGGCGTCCCAGCGGTACTTCCACACCAAGGCCGGGGCCGAGGCCGGCCGGCTTCTCGCCGCCATCCACCTGGAACTGGGCAACTACTCCGAGGCGGCCTACGGGTACACCCGCCTGCTGCTGCGGGCCGACGCGAACGACGTGATGGACGTGAAGTCGCTGGTGAAGGCCGGCATCGCCATCAAGCGGGCGGGCGACGGCAAGCTGCCGGAGGCGTTCGCCGACCTGTGGGGGCGGGCCGAGAAGAAGCTGCCCCGCGGCGGTCTCCAAATCGGCAACGACCTGCTGACGGCGGAGAAGGTGAAGGCCGAGTTCGACCGCCCCATCGAGTACGCCATCACGCAGTTGAGCGACGCTTTTATCGGCATGAAGGGGGGGAACGCCACCCGCAACGGGGTGAGCAACGCCGGCACCCCGTTCCTCATCCCGACGTTCAGCAAGCCGATCCTGTACAACGACGACACGCTCGAGGACAAGGCCGGCACGGTGTTCATCAAGGAAGGCATCAAGCGGACCTACGAGGCGGCGCGGAAGGATCCGACGAAGGTGATCCCGATCCCGGCCGGGTTCCCGGTGACGGCCCCGAACCTGATCATCCTCCGCGGGTACGACGGGGTGTACGCCTACCACAGCAAGGACGGCACCGGGCCGACCGGCAAGGCGGTGCGGGCCGGCGACCTGGCCTGGTTCTCGCCCAGCTCCGGGGCGGCGCAGGCGCTGTTCGCCGGGAACGACGTGGACATCAACCGGGCCGAGCGGGACAACGCCCGCAACGCCTGGTCCGGCTACTGGCAGGGGAAGATGCCCGGCGTCCTGTTCGAGAACCCGAACCAGGGCAGCCTGAGCCACGACGGCAAGCTGGTGTACTTCGTCGATGACATGGCCGTGCCGCCTGCCCCACTCCAGTTCGACCCGAACTTCGGCGGCTTCCCGCCCCAGCCCGGCGACACTGGCGCGCGGGGGATGAAGGACTACAGCCGGCTGTTCGCCGTCGAAGTGGACACCGGGTCGCTGGCGTGGAGCCTCGGCGGGTTGCCCACCACCGCCCCGAAGCCCGGCGCGGCCGACGACGACGACAAGTACCCGAACGCCGCCGCCCTGACCGAGGGCAGCTACTTCCTCGGCGCGCCGCTGCCGTACAACGGCAAGCTGTACGCGCTGTACGAGCGGGACGGGGCGCTGAAGCTGGTCTGCCTCGACCCGTTTAAGACGGTCATCGTGCCGCCCACCCGCAAGGACGTGGCCGGCGCGCCCGCCCCGGACGTGGTGTGGGTGCAGAACCTGGGCAAGGCGATGACGCCGCTGAAGCAGGACCCGCTCCGCCGCATCCAGGCGTCGTTCCTGGCCTGCGCCGACGGGGTGATCGTCTGCCCGACCAACTCCGGGGCGATCGTGGCCGTGGACCTGAACGCCCGCAGCCTGCTGTGGGCGCACACCTACGCCACCACCGAGCGGCCGGTCGGCGGCCCCGGCCAGCCCGGCTTTCCCGGCGGCGGGTTCCGCCCCGGCATGCCCGGCCAGCCGACCGCCTCCCCGCTGGCGGGCGAGCGGTGGCGGTCGGCCAGCCCGATCATCAGCGGCGGCCGCGTGGTCGTGTCCGCCTACGACGCCGACCAGGTGCAGTGCCTCGACCTCCGCACCGGCAAGCTGCTGTGGTCCGAGACCCGCCAGCCGGACGACCTGTACGTCGGCGGGGTGGTGAACAACAAGGTGCTGATCGTCGGCAGCAAGGCCACCCGCGCCGTCGGGCTGGTGGGCGAGGACGCCGCCCGCCGGGTGCCGGTGCCGGCCTGGAAGTCCGAACTGCGGACCGGCATCCCGTGCGGGCACGGCGTGGTCGGCAAGGACGGCGGCACCTTCTACCTGCCGATGGCCGGCGACGACGTGAACAAGGACGCCCGCATCCCGCAGATCTGGGCCATCAACCCGGACACCGGGCTGGCCCTCGCCAAGACGCCGTTCCGCCTGAAGGCGGGGCAGGTGGCGGACGCCGAGGACACCCGCCTGATGCTCGGCAACCTGGTGTTCCACGACAAGATGATGTTCTCCCAGTCGGCCACCCAGTTGACCGCCTTCCCGCTCATCGAGGCCAAGCGGCAGGAGATGGACGAGATCCTCAAGGGCAACCCGAACGACCCCGTCGGACTGGCCAGCCGCGGCGAACTGCTGCTCGACGACGGCAAGCTGCTCGCCGCCATCGCCGACTTCAAGAAGGCCGAGGGGAACAAGCCGAACGAGTCCACCAAGCAGAAGATCGCCGAGAAGCTGTACATGGCGTACACGGAGATTCTGCGGGCGGAGTTCAAGGACGGCGAGAAGTTCCTGGCCGAGTACAAGACGCTGTGCGAGCTGCCGCCGACGGCCGAGGAGGGGCCGGAGCGGCAGCGGCAACTGGACGAGCAGGTCCGCCGCCGCGGGCTGTACTACAGCCTCGTCGCCGAGGGCCGCGAGGGGCAGGGCCGGCTGGTCGAGGCGTTCCAGAACTTCCAGGCCTACGCGGCGCTGGGCGAGAAGGGCCGGCTGCTGCCCGTCCCCGGCGACGCCAACACGCTCGCCCGGTCGGACGTGTGGGCCAGCGGCCGCATCGACGCCATGCTCCGCAACGCCAAGGACGAAGCCGCCCGCAAACCGCTGGAAGCCCAGGTGAACGCCGAGTGGGCGGCGGTCAAGTCGGGCAACGACCTGAAGCGGCTGGCCGACTTCGTGAAGGTGTTCGGCCCGTACTTCGCCACCGGCCGCGAGGCCCAGTTCCTGCTGGCCGAGAAGCTGATGCTGACGAACAACGAGGACGACCGCATCCAGGCCGAACTGTTCCTGCTGGGGCTGCTCGGGCAGACCGGCGGCGACCCGGCCCAGCGGCCGGTGACGGCCCGCGCCACCGAGGCGCTGGCCCGCCTGATGACCGCCCGCACCCTGATGGAGGACGCCGTCGGCCTGTACGCCAAGCTGGGCACCGAGTTCGCCGACGTGGTCGTCCGCGACGGCAAGACCGGGGCCGACATCTACAGCGACCTCATCACCGACAAGCAGCTGTGGCCGGCGCTGGAACTGCCGCAACCGGTGTCGCTGACCGGCAAGTACAAGACCGAGATCGCCGGCGGCGGCCACCGACAAACCGGGTACACCCTGGTCCCGGAGGGCGACCAACTGCCGTTCGTCCGCCGCCACCGGTTCAGCCTGGACTCGACCGACAGCGGCCAGACGGTCATCCTGAAGATGATCGACCGGGTGAGCAACGACGATCGGGCCAAGTTCACCGGCCTGCCCGGCTTCTACAACCCGCAGACCGGCATGAACCCGCTCTTCACCACGCCGGGCATGAAGCTGCTCGCCGTCCACGGCCACCTCGCCCTGCTGCACTGCGGGCAGGGTCAGTTCGTCTACTGCTACGACCTGTCGGCCCAGAAGCCCGGCGCGGCGGGGCTACTGGGCAAGGAACTGTGGAAGGTGAACGTACTCGGCAAGAACGCGCCGAACAACAGCATGCTCTTCGACCAGGCGGCCGGCGACGGCGACCCGGTCGGCCGCAGCACCGCCGACGGGCACGAGGTGCGGCTGGGCCGGGCGATGGTCCTCCAGGCGTCCTACGCCACCGTCCTCACCCGCGACGGG
>JAYUFU010000401.1:0-3966 GCA_043738505.1 Fimbriiglobus sp.
GGTTCGCCCCTTGCTCGCGCGGCGGGCTAACAAACCCAGAACGCGGCAGCCCCGACCTTCATCAGGACACCCGGTCATGGCCAAGAAGAAGAAGCCGAAGGTGAAGCCGGTCGTGGCGGTGGACGCCGACGAGGACGATGTCGTGCCGGTCCCCAAGGCGAAGAAGGGGAAAGCGTCGGTGGCCGACGACGAAGACCCGATGAAGCCGCGGGCGCGATACGACGTGTACTTCGGCCTGACCCTGATCACCACCCTAATCCTGATCGGGGCGGCCGCGCTGCTGTACTACGATCAGGAAGACTTGAAGTCCGCGGCCAACGCCGGGTTCAACCCGCCGACCGTGACGGCCGGGCCGCTCGGCTTCCGCCCGGCCGCCAAGTAGTTCTCGACCGCCGGACCCACTCGCCTCAGCCCCGCAGGAGCGCGCCGGACATGGCCAAAGTGACGCCCACGCCCCGATCCGTCGCCCCGTCGTCGGGGTACAGCCCCGGTTACACGTGGATGCTGCTGTTCGCGGTCCTGGCGATGGCCGGCGGGGCCGCGCTGCACTACCTCGAACTCACCTCCGACTACGACTTCGTGTCGGAACCGAAGGGACTGCCGGCGGTGCAGAAGTTGGTCCCGCTGCCGCCCCGCGATCAGCCGACACCCAAACTCACCCGCGCCCCGGAAGTGCCGGGCGACGACCGTGCCGCCCTCCCGCCGGACGCGCCCGCCGCCGAACCGCGACCGCGCCCCGTCGGCCCGGTCGTGACCCAGTTGCCGCCGCTGCTGCCCGGCCTTCTGGCCCGCTGAGCCGTAGCGAATGCCCGTGTGGCGAGTGGGCCGGCGGGATTTTCTCGTTTTCCGCTACAAATGCGCCGGCGGACGGCGACAATACCCCCCATCTCCCGCGACCCGTATTCTCGCCCCTGGCACCCCATCCCGACCGGATTCGGAGAAGTGGTCGATGGCAAAGAAACCGACCGGCCCGGCCCCCGACGATCTGCCCCTCCGCGCGGACATCCCGCTGGAGCCGGCCGACCTGTTCGGGACGGACACCGACCCCGACCCCCTGGCGCGCGACGCCCAGGAGATCAGCGAAGCCGACCTGTTCGACTTCGACGACCCCGTCACCGAGCCGATCCGGGCGATTCAGGCCGCCGCCGCCCCGTCGTCGGACGAGGACGACATCCTCGCCTGGGACGTGCTGGAGGACGCCTCGTCCACCTCGTTCGTCGGCAAGCGCCAGGGCGACTCCGGGTCGTCGATCTTGCCCGGCCGCGGCGCGACCGCCAGCGTACCGGGGTCCGGCTGGTTCGATTCGGGCGTGAAAACGAACCCGCCCCCGCGCGGGATGGGGGTGGACGAGACGCACGCCTTCCCCATCGCGGCCGAGTCGGTGTCGTCGTCCTCCGGGGTGAACCTGCACGACCCGGAGGGGTCGGGCGATGCCGAGTCGGAGTCGAGCATCTTCGGTCGCGGGGCCACCGACCAGAGTTCGCGGATCGAGATTCCCCTGCCGCCGCCGTCCGACCAGGCCACCGATGCCCTGGAAGCGGTCGGTCCGGCGAGCATCTGGGACGAGACCGACGCGGTCGATGCCGACCACTTGGCCGCCCTCCGCGACGAGCCGGCGACGGACGCCATCGACTGGGACGCCCTCAAGGGGCTGGGCGCGAAGGTCCGCCACCTGCGGCACGCCGACGACGCGGCCGATGACGACGCCCAGCACACCCTCCGCGCGCCCCGGCCCGAGCTGCCCGACGAGCCGACGGGCGACGCCGACTGGGACGCCCTCAAGGGACTCGGCGCGCGGGTCCGGCACTTGCGGCACGACGACTCGGTGGCGGACGACCCCGACCGAACGCACCACGCTCCGGTCGCCGAATCCGTCGCCGAGGTGGACGACGACTTCGACGCTTGGCTGAAGGAGGAGAGCGGGACCGTCAAGCAGCCCGCCCTGCGGACCATCCTCGACGGCACCGGGGTGGGCCTGCCGATCGGCGCGACGCCGACGCCGGCCCCCCCGACCCCGCTCCGTCGGGCGGTCGCGCCCGTCGGGCCGGATTACGACCTCGACGAGGACGACGAGCCGGTGACGGCGTCGCCGAAGCGGGCGACCGCGAAGCCGGCCGGCGAGAAGAAGAAGTCCGGCGCGATGGCGTGGATCGGCGGCGGCATCGCGGGTCTGCTCATCGGCGGCGGCGGCGTCTTCGCCCTGTCCCAGATGGACATGCTGCCCGGTCAGGACACCACCGGGAAGCCCATCGTCTCCAACCTGCCGAAGGGCAGTCCGGTGGACGCCGAGAAGCTGGCCGAGTTGCAGAAGGCTGCCGCCGACGCCGAAACGGCCCGCGCGGACGCGGTGACGAAGATGGTAGCCGCCGAGGCGCGGGCGAAGGACGGCGAGCAAGCGGTGACCGACCTCGCCGCCGCGAAGAAGGCCGCCGACAAGGCCAGCACCGACCTCATCGACGTGACGAAGAAGTTGGCCGACAGCGAGACGAAGCTGATCGCGGTCATCAAGGACGGCGAGAAGGCGAGCATCGAACTGAACGCCGCGAAGGACGACCTGAAGACGGCCATGAAGGACGTGGCCGCAGCCAAGGACGGCCTGACGGCGGCGATGAAAGACGTGACCGACGCGCAGAAGAAGGCGAAGGCGAACGACGACGTGCTGGCCGGGCTGGTCAAGGAATTCAAGGCCGCGAAGCTGATCGACGCCGACGCCGATGCCGCGACCGCGCTGGCCAAACTGCCCGACGCGGCCAAGAGTGCGGCGACCGCCGCCGCCAGCGGGGACGCCAAGAAAGTGGCCGAGGCCCTCGCCGCCGCGAAGAAGGAACTCGACGCAAGTCAGGCCTCGCTGAAAGCCGCCACCGACGACCTCGCCAAGGCGAAGACCGACGCCGAAAAAGCGATGACCCTCGCCGACGACCGCGCCAAGGAACTCGCCGACGCGCAGAAGAAGGCGAAGGCGAACGACGACGCGCTGGCCGGGCTGGTGAAGGAATTCAAGGCCGCGAAGCTGATCGACGCCGATGCCGACGCCGCCACCGCGCTGGCCAAGTTGCCCGACGCGGCGAAGAAGGCGACCGCCGCCGCCATGAGCGGGGACGCGGCCAAGGCCGCCGAGGCGCTGCTGGCCGCCAAGAAGGATTTGGGCGCGGCCCAGACCGCACTCAAGAAAGCCGAGACGGACCTGACCGCCGCCAAGAAGGACGCCAAGGACGCGACGGCCCTCGCGGATAAGGCGACCGAGACCGCCAAAGCCGAGGCCGCCAAGTCGATCGACGACGCCAAGGCGGACGCGACGAAGGCGGTGAAGGCCGCCCAGACCGACGCCGACAAGCTGGTCGCCGCCGCGAAGAAGGAGACCGACGACAAGGTGAAGGCGGCCGTCCTCGACGCCGAGAAGCCACTTGCCGCGATGAAGCAATCGGCGGACGACGCGAAGAAGGCTCTGGCGGTGGCCGACGCCGCTGTCAAAGCCGCTGAGGCCAAGGCACTCGTCGAGGCCCAGGCGAAGGTCGCTGCGGAAGCGAAGGTGAAGACGGCGGCGGACACGCTGGCGACGAAGGAAGCCGAGTTCGTCCGGCAACTGGCGGCGGCGAAGGCCAGCGCCACCGCCGGCGGGCCGGTCCTCGCCGTCGATGCGGTGGTCCAGGAGAAGGCGGCTGCCGCCTACTCGGCCGGCGTGTCGCACTACTTCGCCGGCCGGTACGCCGACGCCGAGAAGGAACTCCGTGCGGCCGCCGGTGCCGACGACGCCCGATACAGCTACTTCC
This sequence comes from Fimbriiglobus sp., assembly GCA_043738505.1. Taxonomy (GTDB): domain Bacteria; phylum Planctomycetota; class Planctomycetia; order Gemmatales; family Gemmataceae; genus JALHQU01. The sequence goes on from JAYUFU010000401.1 coordinate 3,771, forward strand.
TCGGCCTCGCGCTGCTCGCCCAGGGGCAGACGGACGCCGCCGCCCAGAGCTTCGGCGCGGGGTCCGCGTTTGAACGGCGGAACAAGCCGAACGTCCGCGACATCGGCGACGCGCTGGAGCGCATCCAAGGTCCGGCGCGGAAGGAACTGGCGAAGTACCGCCCGATGTGATTCCGAGCCGGAAGCGTGAGCGACGG
>JAYUFU010000402.1:0-31236 GCA_043738505.1 Fimbriiglobus sp.
CGCACCTATGCGGCCGTTTCTCGTGGGACCGCGTCGCCTGCTCGTTCCGCCGCTGGTGGTACCGGATGACCTCGCCGACGTGGGGCCGGTCGGCCGTCCCGCGCCGTCTCCGGAACCGCCGCTGGCACACCGCGTTCAACGCCCGGCACACCTGCTCCTGGGTCACCGCCGGATTTTTCCCCCCGCAGCCGCTCCGTGTGCACGGCGACGAATCCGAGGGCCACCAGCGTCAGGAGCTGGTGCCGCACCAGCCCCACGTACTGCCGCCCCTCGAAGTGCGTCCGCCCGGCTTCCGTCTTGGCGATGCGGAAGGCGTGCTCGACCGTCGCCCGCCGGAACGCCACCGCCAGCACCCGCCCGAGCGGTTCGCCCACCGCGTTGGTGACGAAGTACGTCACCTCGCCCGTCGCCTCGTTCACCGCCGTCACCAGGGCGTGCCACCGCCGCGCCACCCACACCCGCGAGCGCCGCGCCCGCCACACCCGGTCGGCCAGCGTCTTCCGCCCGATCCGGTACCGCCGCCACCGCCCCGTCCGCGCCCCCGGCTGGTGCGCGTCGGCCCGCCGCGACGGGCCGTCGGGGGTGGTCCGCACGGCGAAGTTCGTCGGCACTTCGGCCACGAACTTCTGGCTCACCAGGCCGAGTACCCACGGGAACGGCCCCTTCGACCCGTACCCCTCGTCGAACGTCAGCCAGTCGAACGTCACCCCGTTGGTTCGCAGGCGGATCAACTGATCGAGGGCGATCCGCCACTCGGAGCGATACCGCACGTCGTCCGGCAGGCCCGCCTCGCGGCATCGGTTGCGATCGGTTGCCCACGACTGGGGCAGGTACGACTCGGCGTCCGGCAGGGCTTGGAAGTGGGCCTTCGCGACGCCGATGTGGACGGTGACGATCCCGCTGTCGATCTTGCCCACGCACCCCAGGTCCTGCCGCCGCACGCCCGGCGTCCGGTCCCCTTCTTGACCGCACTCGTCTCGTCGATCACGCCGACGGTGCCGAGCGGGTCGGACGGGAGTTCGGCCACGGCGTCGGCCAACCGCCGCTGCAACCGGTCCCGCGCGCCGACGTGGTCCCAGTGGGCGGCGACCAGGAACTCCTGGAGGGTGCGGACGGCCGTGCCCGACGCCAGGGCGATCGGCTCGACGCTCTTGCGGGCAGGTCGGACAGCAGCCCGCGACAATAGTTGTCGAAGTGGCGGGCCGTGCGGTCCCGGCCGAAGCAGTCCCGATACCGCCGCAATTCCGCCGCGAACGCCGGCCCGAGGGCGGCAATTTGCTCATCCGTCATGGGGTTCCCTCCCGATGCCCGTACTATCGACCGTCAGGCAACCCGCGCTGTAGTGCTAGTGAATTACGTCCACCTGAACGACGCCGGGTATGTGGCCGCCGGGAACCAACTCATCCGCGCGGCCGGCGGCCAGCCGGTGCCGGAACCGGCTTCGCTGCTGCTGGTCGGCATGGGCGGTCTGGCCCTCCTCGCACGTCGGAAGTTGTACGGGCCGGCGACCGCGGCCTGATCGGACGCAGTTCCATACCGGCCAATGAAAGGCTGATGACAGAGACGCCCCGGATGTCCCACCGCATGCGGTGGGGCATCCGGGGCGTCGGCGACCGTATCGAGCAGCCTGCCGACCCTACCGGATGCGGATCGGTGGGCGACAGATCGGGGTCGGGCGGACGGGTGACCGCACCGGCAGCGTGTGCGGGCGAGGCAGGAAGATTGGCGTCGGGACCGGGGTGTAGTGGTACGTCGATTGAGGCGGTATCGGACGGACTCGTTCCAACCGCCCGCCGGACGACACCACGCGGATCGGGACGGCGTGTTCGTCGTCGGCGTCCGCCCGCCGCTGCCAGCCGAGTTTCACCGCCTCCGCCGGGTTCACCGCGCCGAGCGCGTCCAGCAGCGCCCGCTTCACCTCGTCGTCCTCCTCCGCCTCAATGGCGCGGCGGAGCAGCGGCGTCGCCTTCGACCGGCACGCGGGGACGATCGGCGCGAACGAGTACGCCGCCGCGATCCGCACCTTCGGCTCGGCGCGCGTCAGCAGTTCGGCGAGTTCCGGGACCACATCCAACCCGACGGCGGCCATCGCGGTCACGAACGGGGCCACGTCGGTCGCGAAGTCGGCCTTGATCCGCGCCGACTGCGCGGGGAGGGCGGCGTTCGCCTCCGGGCCGAATTCCCCGAGTTGCTCGACCGCCCACTTCCGCACCGCCGGCAGCGCCGCGTGCTCTTCCGGTTTGCCCCCGGCCGGCCGGTTTAGCACGGCGAGCAGTGCCGGGATACGGTCTCCGCCGACCTTCTCCAGCGCGCGGAGGACGGTGTCCGGGTTGACTGGGTCGCGGACTGTGCCGAACGCCGGCAGCTCGGCCAGCGGTTCGGCGACCGGCCTCCATCCGCTCCAGCACGCGGCAGTTGCGGTGCCACGCGAGCGGGCTTGTGAGGCCGGCTTGCAGCGCCGGCAAGACGGCGACCCCGCGGGCAGCTAACAGCACGATGGACACTTCGATGAAGTCGGCTCCATAGGAACTGGCGGTAGTGGCATTCATCAGCGGCCACGGGTCGCCGTTGCGGTCGAAGCCCGGTTCCGCTTGCGGGGCGCGGGAGCGGGATGAGCCGCCGGCCATTGCCGTCGCCAGTTCGTCCGTCATCCACTCCATCGGCGGACGCTTCTCGCTGAGGAACTGGTCGCGGAACTGTCGGGCGAGGACGCGGCGGAGGGTGTTGAACTTCTCATCGGTTTCGCCAGCAACCGCGCCGTGGCGAACCGCTCGGCCGTATAGCGCCGACCACCTCGCGGCACAATTCGTCCCAGACCGGCCGCGGTAATCCGCCGTGTCGATGACCGACCGTTCCAGTCCCGACAGCCGTTCGCAAAGGGTCGTCCGCACGACGGCCGCGCCGGACTTGCCTTCAACGACTGCCGCCGGTCCGACATCCAGCAAGACCGTGTTTCCGGCCTGCGACACCACCGCCGCGGAATGGGCTGGCACCCGCTCCAGCCCGGCACGCGACGACGCCACCTCCTGGCGAAGCGGGTGCCCCGGCGGAAGGCCGCCGCCGGCCGGTACAGTTGGAGTAGGGCTGGGACGCGGAGGGACGGCTCGTTTCCGCATTCCGCCGCCAGGGCGAGGACGCGGGTCGCGAGTCATGCCGAATCCGATTGATCCGTAACCGTGACGAGGGAGTGTCTTCCCACTGCTCGGTCGAAATCCTCGGGCTGGAAGGCGGTTTGAGGGAAGGAGATTCGACGAATCCCTTGCTCCTCCAACAACCTCCAATTCGCAGCCCGAAGGATTTCGACAGAGCACCCGGCGGGGAGAGGTGTTCCGACCGACCCGCCACGGTTACGGATCAATCGAACTTGGTATGACTCGCCATCCGCCGCCTCTCCGCCGTCGGCCCCTCGGACTTGGCCCCGTTCGCGCCTCGCATGCCCACCCCGGTCACGTCGGCCGATGCGTAGCCGACCGTTTCCCCTCGGAATCCTCGGACCATTCCCACGCCTTCGCCGCGCCGAACGTCGGCCCGGCGGCCAGTCGCGCCCCGACATCCGCCCCCGCCCGCTCGGTCGTCCGCTCGACGGTGGACTCGCTCACCCGCAGGCCGCACAACTCGGGCAGGGCCTTGGTCGCGGCCTCGGCGAACGACCCCATCGCCCCGGCCAGGGCGACCACCCGCGCGGCCCCGGCGGCGAGTCGGTCGGCGGACAGCCGGTAGGGCGGCGTCGCGGGGGCTGTGGCCGCCGCGGCACGGGCGGCCGTGGTAGTACGCCCGCGTCACGCGGATCGGGCCGAAGAGGGTGACGGCCGCGGCTACGGCCGGCGTAACTTTTTTCCGCGGTCGGCGAGTGCCGCCGGGACGGCCTTCGCGCCGATGCCCGGCACCAAGTCGCGGACGACGAATTCGGTGGCCCCGAAGATCGTTCCGTCGGTGGTGGCGGCCAGCCGTTCGGCCAACGCGCGGAGGTCGCCGGCGGCGGCCTCCACGAGCGCGGCGTGGAGGCGCTCCGCCTCGGCCTGCTGATCGGCGGTCAGTTCGGGGCGCGGGGGCGACGGGCCATGACGGGGCTCCTGCTAAGAGGGATTTCGGTCGAGCGCCCATGACTGCCTCGCCGACGCCGAAATGCCATCGACTTCCGCGACGCTCACCCCTGCTGGCGGCGGTCCAGTTTCTCGTACCCTTCGGCGAGGTCCGTCAGCCCCCCGCGTGCGCGGCGCGATCCTTGCCGATCGCCGCGAGGCCGGCGGGTGCCTGGAGGTAGTACGGCTCGGCGTCGGCGTACCGCGCCGTGCCGCGGTACAAGTTGGCCACCAGCGCGCGGCGTCGGCCGCGTCCGGATCGTCGGGCCGGTTCGCGAGCGCCGGCACCAGTTCGGCATCGACCCGGCGCTGTGCCTGCCGGGACTCGCCCGCGTCGCACAGGGCGCGCGGCTCGGCCAGTCGTGGAGCGCTCGTAGCGGCGGCCATGGACGCCTCCTTGGGAGTGGGCCGCGGTGTCTCGCTGCCCGGCGACGTTGGAACGGACGCGCACAATAGACGGCGGGGCGTTCTGCCCGACGCCAATGGCTGCTCCCACTTCGTCATCGAAACATGGCCGAACCGCCTCCAGCGCCATCATCCGTTGAACGCCCAGAGACGAGGGCATCCCGATCCACCGTCGTTGGAACCAATCCGGTTCCCGGTGGTGTTCCGCGAGAGTTGCACGCAGCGGTGCTGGTGCGGGAAGTGTTGTTGGTTGCGACGGGAGATTTCTCTCGGCTGAAGACTGCGATGGACGACCTGAGCCGGCTCTGGTGTCTGAAGCCGACGTGCCCCCGACCACGGCAAACTCGCCCGTGCGTCCGTCGCTCTCATTCACGATCCGGCGGATGGTGTCGGTTTCTTGGCCGTCCGATCCGGCAAGGTCCGGATGCGGTCGCGGACGGTCTGGTACTAGCTCAGGCGACTTCGGATCGACCGCCGCAGGTCGGCCGGGGTGTCGAACAGGCGGTCGTGCGTGGCCCGCCGCCGGAGCAACTTCCAGAACCGCTCGATCGGGTTCCACTGCGGGCAGTCACTGGGCAACCGCTTCCACTCCAGGTGCGGGTGGTCCGCCAGCGCCGTCCGCACCACCTCGCCGGCGCGCCACGGGGCGCTGTCGATCAGCGGCACCACCCGCCGGTTCGCCGTCGCCGGTGGGCGGCGAACCCCTCCGGCCTCCGTCGCGTCTTGCTCTTCCCCGTCTTCTTCTCGGCGTCCTTCGGGCTGTCCACCAGGTTGGCGTGGACGGCGGTGACCGCATCGACCACCGCGAACACGGACGGCAGGTGCTTGCCGTCCCAGGTGCCGACCACCGGCCGGTGCCCCGTCACCCCGAGGGTGGCGGCGAGCGTCGGCACCATCGGGAACCGCGCCTCGTCCTGGCTCGACAGGCGGTCCGGGCCGGCGTTGAGCCACCGCTGGACGGACCGGGCGGAGGTGCCGGTGTCGGCCGCGGTGGGCCGTCCGCACGATCCGCACGCGGTGCCGCAATGTGGCGTCCGGCGTGGTGCGGAACACCGCGTCCAGGCCGACAACCTCGGTGTCGGGCAAGGAGATGCGGATCACGGGACCGGTTCTCGGCAGGGCAGGAATCCTCCCGGCGACAGAATAGACACCATCAGCCGGATCGCGTATGAGCCACGACACAAGCCAGTTCCCGTGCGACAGCCTCCGCGTGGTAATGGAACCGCATCGGCCGACAGTGCTACCCGGACGCCACGTCCGTGCTGCCGCCGTGCGACGGCGGCGGCAACGCGGCCAACCAGTACCTTGTTCAAAGGCGACTTGTAGGCGTTGTCGAACGACTTGGGCGTCGAGTTCCGGCTGGCGCACTGTCCCAACTGCTGCTCGACACACACTCCGACCGAGCGGCCGTCCTTCCCGCACGTCGGGCGGGCGTACCAGGGGTGCTATTCGACACGCCGGACACGGCCGTCCGCCCGATGCGGAACGCCGCCACCCGCACCGGCCTGCGAACCGCGATGAACGTCCGCCGCCGCGTGTCCGAGACCGGCCGGCAGGTGGCCGAGGAGTTCGAAGCGGACATGCGATCCGATTCGACGACCTCCTGCCCAAGTGGAACGGCCGCGCCGTACCCTAACGACGCCAATACTTGTCGATGCGCCATTCCGAAGCCGAACGCCGCGACGGCTAGGAAGGACTCCGAATACCGTGCATCGCGTTCCAGTCCGGAAGGCCTTCGTCGCCGTGTCACCCGATTCGACCCCCAAGCCATCCCCGACGAGGAATTCCCCATGTTCGACCTGACCGCCGTGCAAGCCGCCCTCCGCGACCAGCAGCTCGACGGCTGGCTGCTGTACGACTTCCGCGGCCTGAACATCCTCGCCGCCCGCGTCGCCGGCACGTCGCCCAAGCTGTCCCGCCGCTGGGCGTACTTTATCCCGGCGAACGGCGTGCCGAAGAAACTCGCCCACGCCATCGAGCCGGCGTCCCTCGACAAGCTGCCGGGGGACGACAAGACGGTCTACCTGAAGTGGCAGGAGTTCGAGGCCGGCATCGCCCACCTGTTGAACGGAGTGAAGCGGGTGGCGATGGAGTACAGCCCCCGCAATGGCAACATGTACATCAGCCGCGTGGACGCCGGCACCATCGAACTGGTGCGCGGGTGCGGGGTCGAGCCGGTCAGCAGCGGCGACCTGATCCAGCAGTTCGAAGCCACTTGGGACGACGAACAGGAGTCGATGCACTTCGAGGCCGCAGTCCACACCGACGCGGCCTACGGGGTGGCGTGGCAGTTCATCGCCGAGGAGATTCGCAAGAACGGGTTCACGACCGAAATGGCCGTGCAGGCCCGCATCATGAAGCACTTCGCCGACAACGCGATGACCACCTACAGCCCGCCCATCGTCGGCGAAGGGCCGCACAGCGGCGACCCGCACTTCGAGCCGACGGCCGAGAAGGACCGCCGCATCGCGCCGGGCAGCTTCGTGCTCATTGACCTGTGGGCGAAGATGGATCGGCCCCGCGCGGTGTACTCGGACCTCACGCGCGTGGGGTACGTCGGCGAAGACGTGCCGGCCAAGATCAACGAGGTGTTCCACATCGTCGCTGCCGCGCGCGACGCCGGCATCGCGCGGGTGCGGCGAGCGTTCGCGGCCGGCGAGCCGCTGCAAGGGTGGGAGGTGGACGGGGCCACCCGCGCGGTGATCGAGAAGGCCGGGTACGGGAAGTATTTCACGCACCGCACCGGCCACAACATCGGCCAGGAAGTCCACGGCAACGGCTGCCACATGGACGGCCTGGAGACCCGCGAGGAGCGGCTGGTGATGCGGCGGACGTGCTTCAGCATCGAGCCGGGCATTTACCTGCCGGAGTTCGGCGTCCGCAGCGAGATCGACGTGTTCATCGACGCGAAGGGCGGGGTCCACGTCACCGGCGGCGACCTGCAAACCGAAATCCGGCGGGTCATCGTGTGAACGGCCAACCGGCGGCCGGCCGGCGATCTCGGTGTTGCAACCCGGCCGGGACCGGGTATGATTCTTCCGACGGTCACGCACCCGTAGCTCAACTGGATAGAGCGTCGGCCTCCGAAGCCGAAGGTTACAGGTTCGACCCCTGTCGGGTGTACTGCCGAAGCCCCGCGGAACCGATCGGTTCCGCGGGGCTTTTTTCGGTTCTCGCCCGGTCGGGTCACGGATCACTTGCCGCGCGGGCCTTTCATTGTGGCGGGCATCGCGGCCACCCCGCCGGACTTGGCACCCTTGCCGCCGGCGGACTTAGCACCCGCCGCCTTGCCCTTCCGTGCCGGAGATTTCTCGTCGTCCTCCTCGGGGTCGTCGTACCCGCCACCTTCCTCGGCCTTCACGTTGATGACCGTCTCGGCCAGCCGGGTCAGCGCCTTGTCGGCCTCCCCCTCTTCGATCAACGTCTGCTGGAGCAGCTTGGCGGCCTCGTCGAAGCCCAGCAGCGTGGCGAACGTCCGCAGGCAGCCGTACCCGGCCATCTCGTAGTGCTCGACCCGCTGGGCGCAGGCGATCAGGGCGGCATCGAGGACGGCCGGATCGCCGTCCTCCGCGATCACCTCCGCCGCCTCGGCCACCAGCCCCTCCATCGCCTTGCACTTCTTCCCCTTCGGCGTCTCGTCGATCTCGGCGAAGACGCGATCCAGCCGTTCGATTTGGCTGCGGGTCACTTCCAGGTGGTCGGTGAACGCGGCTTTCAACTCCGGGGCGGTCGCCTTCTTGGCCATCTTCGGCAGGGCCTTCAGGAGTTGGTGTTCGGCGTTGTAAAGGTCCTTCAGTTCATCCACGAACAGGTCGTGGAGGGAATCCAGTGGCATGGGAGCGGTCCTGAGTGGGTCGGGGTGTGCGGGCCAGGCGCGGTAGTTCTTGTGCAACTGCCGCGCCAATGGGCCGCGTTCCGTGCGACCCGCGGTTCGGGTCGAACCCGGCCGCGTCGGGTTGACCGGCCGGCAGACGGGCCTGGACCCCAATGGCACACACTCCGGCGGGTGGAACCGGATCGGCCGCACGCCACTGATCGTGGTGGCCGTGGCCGACGGCTTCTTCCCGCTCCGCGTCGGCGACCGCGTCCGCTTCACCCGCATCGACGAAACCGAGTTCCACCGCCTGGCCGGCGAGCAGCCGGTAGTCACGCGAATCCGGAGTGATTGCCGGGAACGTCAAAAGTCGGTGGCTGACTTCGGATTCCGATCAGATCCGACTGCAGGTGATCCGTATTCAGTCTCCCAATGCAGTCCCCCCACGCTTTCGTCACGCGAGTGTGAGACGAGCCGGTTTGTCACAACCCAATCATCACCGACATCGGCTCGGTGTGCTCGCAATGCGGGTAGTTCTCGCAACCGAGGAAGAAGTCGCTGCCGCCGCGCCGGACAGTCATGGGATGCCCACTCGGGCAGGTCCGCCCTAGGCTGCGGACCTTCAGTTTCGCATCGGCCTCGCCGAGCCGTGGGCGGTGGTGGCATGTGAACAGACTGGCATTCGTGCATTCCAAGTGGTATCCGGTGGCGAGTCTCCGAATCAGGAGGTCGCCATTCGGACACATCGGACAGAAGAATCTCCGTAGTCGCGCGGGGTCGATCTCTTCGTCCGCGAGGTGGGAGAAACCGATTCGCCAGACCACGCGACAGGCATTGGGCGAAGGCAACGAACACCAGCGGTCGCCCAGGGGAAGACAGATGCGCCCGCCGGCCAGAAAGACGGTTGGCGAGTCGGTTGATTTGCGCACGATGTAATTCCCGTCACCGACACTGGTCACATTGCTCCGGACCATTAACCGGACGCTTGCGGGCAACTCGCGCAACCGGCGTGACCCGGCATTTCGTTCGGCTCGCCGCTCTCGGGCTGAGAACAGCGCCGGCTGATCACTGGCTCCGACCAGTGGCAGGGAACCGATGTCGGCGTAGGTGGGCAACGCGCCGAGCGTGCTAGCCGCCGAGGTCACGGTAATCCCGCGCCCGAGTTCCCGGAGGAGTCGTTGCCAATACGAACCCGTTTGGGCCAGCAGTTCCACGACCGCCCGATTCCCGATGACGATCAGCCGGTTCTTGGCTCGACTCATCGCGACGTTCAGCAACTGCTCACTGTGGCGATCCCTGAAGAACGCGACGAGCGATTCGGCCGAGTGCGTCGTCAAATCGACCACGACAGTGTCCGACTCCGAGCCTTGTGCCTTGTGGATCGTACTGGCCGCGATCCGGCGTTTCGGTCGGGCGGACCGAAGGTCGAACGCGACGGCGGCGAGTAACGACCGCTGAGGCCGAAAGGGAGTGAGGAGGAGTACGTCGTCCGATTCCAGGGTCGGCAAGATCGCGTGCAAGAGAGCGACCGACGCGAGGTGGTAGTAGGATTTTTCGGAGACCGAGTAGTGGGTCGTTCGCCATTCCGGATCGAGGTCGATGAATTCGACGGCGGGGCCGGACGTCTGCCTCCCGTGATGCAACAAGTCGCGGTAGCTGAGCCGGCTGACCAGCCCCCCGATTTCGTCCGTCATGCGGAATTGAGTCCGGAGCATCCTCACGCCCGCGGCCGCCTCATCCGGTTCGCGGATGTCATACCAGTCGTAGACGTTGCTCCCGAACCACTTTTGGGCGGCCGGGGACGCGGCGCGGACGATGGGGGGCAGCTGCTTGGGGTCGCCCGCGAATACGACGGTACTCTCGGCGAAGAAGGTGGCCGCGAGCGCGTATGCCAATGACGCCATCGACGCCTCGTCCAGAACCACGAAATCGAACGCCGACTCCCGCAACGACTTGTCCAGTACCATCCGCGCGAGCGTGCAGCCCCACACCCGGATGCCACGGGTCAATTCCGGTGCAAGGCGGGCTGCGTCCTCGTTGAAATGTTCCACCTCGGCTTCCAGCCCTCTCTCCTCGTCGAAGAGTTCCCGCCTTCTGTCGTTGGACGAGTTGCGATTCCGCAACTGCTCTTGGATTTCCTGGAGTCGTTCCTGGGCCGCTACGATCTCGTCCGACCGGTCATCGTCGCGGGCGGCCAGTTTCCCGTTGGCCGTGTGGCGCTGGATGATCGGGTCGAGCGAGGTGCCCAGCCGCAAAATCCACGGCCGTTCTTGCTCCGCGAGCCGCTTTCGACACGCCCGGAGCGCGACATCGACGGCGGCGTTGGAAGTCGAAACGACCAGCACTTTTTTGCCGTCACGCGCCCAACCCGCAACGGCGGCCCCGACGGTCGTCGTTTTCCCTGTCCCAGGAGGCCCCCACAACAAATGGATCGGTACCGCTGTCATCTCCGCCACTGCAAGCGCCTGCTCGTCCGTGAGCTTGGCCAGTGATGTCGCAGTCACGGCAGGCGTCGGGGGAATCGCCCGGGTCAAGAACTGCCGGGTGACGGCACCCGTTGCCGTTGCCTCGGTGAAGAAGTCGCGGAGGGCGGTGAGGATGAACGCCGGGTCGAATTGGACGAGAAGGAGTGCCGCATCCGCCGGCAAGGCTTCCTGAGTCTCGACGACCACGCCGGAATCGTCCGACTTGACGACGGTGGCTTGAATCGAGGCGTCACCCTTTCGGGACCGGAAGGTCAGGGGCTGGTCCGCGTTGAAGTTCATCGTCCCGGATAGGATCAGTCGATACTGGTACCGGCCGGCGGAAACGGCGACACTCTCGATGCCATCCAAGTGGAGTGTCACCGCTGACGTGTCGCGTCCACTCGCGGCGATCTCGGCCCCGATCGCTGCGATCAGTTCGGCCAGGAGATTGTCGATCACGGGCCACCTTGACTGATATGCCCCAGCAACCGCGTGATGGGTGCCGCTGACACTTGAGTTTGACTCCTCGACGATTATTGTGACATCGGTTTTGCGAATGCAAGCGAATTGCCGAGAAAACCCGTCCAACACCGCCTCTCACCCGCCGACTTCCCGCAACGCTCGCGGCAAATAGGTCAGCAAATCGGCGGCGGTGAGGGCGGTCTGGCCGAGGTCCGCCGCCGCGTGATCCCCGGCCCGGCCGTGGACCCACGTCCCCAGCACGGCCGCGTCGAAGGCCGGCAGCTTCTGGGCGATGAGCGCCGCGATCAGCCCGGTCAGCACGTCGCCGGTGCCGCCGGTCGCCAGGCCGGGGTTGCCGGTGCCGTTCACGTACACCCGGTCGCCGTCGGTGACGATCGTCTGGTGCCCCTTCAGCACGACGACCGCCGACCACTTCATCGCGAATCCGACCGCCAGCCCCTGCCTGTTCGCCTGCACCTGCTCCACCGTCAGGCCGAGCAGCCGCGCGAACTCGCCTGGGTGCGGCGTCAGCACGAGCGGCGCGGTTCGCTGGGCGAGCGGTTCGGGGACGGGAAACAGGGAATTTAGCCCGTCCGCGTCCACCACCGTCGCCGTATTCGGGGTGGCGAGAAGGAACTGACGCACGAGGTCGCGGGTCGTCGGGTGGGTTCCGAGGCCGGGACCGATGGCGACGACATCCGCCACCCCCGCCAGGGTGTATAATTCGTCCGAGGCGGTCGGGGAGAAAGAACCGTCCGCGTGGTGCGAAATACTGGTAGTGGTGTAGCACGGGTTGCCGACCGCCACCCACGCTTGGATTTCGTGGGGGCAGGCGACGGTGACGAGACCGGCCCCGCCCCGCAGCGCGGCGGACCCGCACAGGACGGCGGCCCCGGACATGCCGCGCCGGCCGGCGACGACGACCGCCCGCCCAAATGTCCCCTTGTGGGCGTCGGCTTGGCGGGGCGACAATCGCGGCAAATCCGCGACCGTGTGAACGTCCGGGGGCATGGGGCACTCGATTCGTGGGAAACGGACTTTGTGGACGCCGCGTCCGCATGGTAAGAAACTATAGATGCCTGCACCAGACCAAGGGCACCTAGGGGGTCGGTCATGGACAAACCGGAACTGAACACCCGCGCGTCGGGCAACCGCCGGCCGAGTGCCGCGTTCGAGCGGCGGAAGGTGAAGGCGGCCGCCATGCCGGACAAGCAGCCGCCGCCGATCCCGGCCAAGCCGTACCGCCTGCCCGCCGTCGCCGTGCCGATCCGGTACGCGAACGACGACGACCCGACGCTGGTGGCGGCGGTGGCGCAGGCGAACCAGCGGTTCGGCGAGTTCCTGGAGGCCCTGGCCGACCGCAAGCCGGACGAGACGTTCGCGGTGAAGGCCCCGTTCCGCGACGACTTCGGCAAGGAGTACATGTGGCTGACGGTGTCGCGGGTGGACGACGACACCATCTACGGGCAGCTCGGCAACGACCCGTCCTGCGTCAAGAGCGTCAAGCGGGGCCAGCCGGTGAAGGTGCCCCGGAAGACGCTGAACGACTGGCTGTACACCCGCGGCGACCAGATGCACGGCGGGTTCACCGTCGCCGTCTCCGACCAGAAGGGCAACCGCCGGCCGGACGCCAAGTGACCCGCCGAAAGCCCCGGCCAAACCCGCCGGGGCTTTTTCCGCGACCGGGCTACAATTCCCTTCCCCCGCCCATCCGGAACGAACGCCATGTCTGGTTGCCGTCTCGCCCTCCCGGTCCTCGTGCTGTTCGTGTCGGCGGCATTCGCGCCGGCCGCCGAGCCTGGCCCGTCCTTCGTGGACGACGACGACATCACGGCCAAGTTCACCGAGAAACTGTCCGCCCTGGCGAAGGCCGGGAAGTGCCTGCCGGTCGAGAAACTGCGAACGCTGGCCGAGAAGGACAAAGTCGGCGACCTCAAGCCGAGCAAGTCCGACGGCAAGCCGCTGCCGGCCGAAGACATCTACAAAAAAGCGCTGCCGAGCGTGTTCCTGATCGGGTCGGTCATCGCGGACAAAGAGGCGAAGGGCGGGTACGACACCGGCCGCTTGGCGACGGCGTGGGTGCTGGCCGCCGACGGCGTCTTCGTCACCAACTGGCACGTCTTCGACCGGATTCAGGACGGCGAATTCTACGGCGTGATGGACCGCACCGGGAAGACCTACCCGCTGACCGACATCCTGGCGATGAACAAGAACGCCGACGTGGCCGTGGTGAAGGTGGACGCCAAGGGGCTGTCGCCGCTGCCGGTCGCGGCCGAACCGCCGCCCGTCGCGTCGTGGGTCGCCGTCCTCGGGCACCCCGGCGACCGCCACTTCACCTTCACCCAGGGGAACGTCAGCCGGTTCAACACGTACAACGACCCGGAGACGAAGACGAGCAGCAAGTGGATGGCGATCACGGCCGAGTACGCCTACGGGTCGAGCGGGTCGCCGGTGCTGGACAAGACCGGGGCCGTGGTGGGCATGGCGGCGCTGACCGAGAACATCGACTACCCCGACGACGAACCGGCGGCGGCGAAGAACGTCGGCCGCAAAAGGATGGTCCGCCTCCCGGCCCAGAAGCCGAAAGACGACAAGCCGCCAGAGGCGAAGGCGAAGGACGATAAGGCCGTCCCGAAAGGCTCCGCGCTGCAAATGGTGGTGAAGTTGACCGTCCCCGTGACCGCGCTGCGAGCGGTCATCGTCGGGAAGGAGTGACCGGTAGGCGGAAAGTGATCGATCCAACGCGAGGAGAAACCAGATGAGTACTATTCAGCGCCTCGGAATCGACCGGATGACGGCCGGCGAGAAACTGGCTCTCGTCCAGGACATTATCGACAGTGTTGAGGCCGACCAAGCCCGCCCGCCTCTTTCCGAAGCCAAGCGCCGGGAACTCGACCGACGACTGGCCGACCTCGAAGCCAACCCCGCCGACAGTGTTCCCTGGGAGCAAGTGGAGGCGGCCGCGCTGGCACGGTTCGGCCAATGAAACTCCCCGTCATTCTTCGGAGATCCGCTCGGGCCGAATTCGACGCGGCAGCGGATTGGTACGAGAAGCGCGTGGGGCTGCCTTCACGGACACAGTTCGTCAAGTACTTGAGGCGGTGACAATATGATCTTCGACCCCAATACCATCGCCGCAAGCCCTTCGCGATGGCTCGAACTGCCCGTTCAATATGTAGGTCGAGGACGAGCTGAGTTCACCAACCCCGTCGGCGTACTCGAAGGACCGGCGACGGTTACCTTTGAACGAAGCGGACAGGGACGAGTCAGCATCACTCCAGAACAAGGGGTGGGCGAAGGGCGATGGCCATTCGATCTATTTCATGGCAGTACGACGGGGGAATACCGGCTGCACGGTTTCTCGAATCCATGTCGATCCCTAGAAGTCGTCACGGATCAGGGCACATTCACCTCGATTCATCGTGTCCGCGTTTCCGGTCGGCTTGATACAAGCCGTCCCGACCTTCCGGTCCAACTCAGCACACTTCGGGCAGCATTTGAAGCAACCGGTGACCGGAAAGCTGCATTCTGGGTGCTGCCACTATCGAACTTCGTGGCGGAATACTGGCCGTGGCCTCTGCAACTACCGCAGGATCTCGCCCGCCACCCGTTACGCATTTGGCCGACGCCACACGTCCCGCTCGTGTTGGCTGGTAACGACGCGGTGATCGCACACCAGCGTGCGACTCTTCGGGACCGACTCCTCACCTTCTCCCAAGGTGACGGAACGGGATTCATTGAACAACTTCCGGGAGCGAAGCGACGGATCAGGCGGTTGCGTCGCAAGTTGGCACGGAACCAACTCACGGCTGTTGTAGTCGGCCCGGCTCACGTCCAGCGGGTCTCTTGGGATGATTTTGAAGGACTGTTCCCTATCGACGTGTTGGCACTACTCACTTTGGCAACGGGTGGCCAAGTTTGTGCGCCGTGGGTGGAATTCAGAGATGCCGAAGGGCAACTCGTTCGGCGGTGCCACATCCCCTTCGGCGCGGCCAGCTACAAGGCCCGACATCCGGCGATCCGCGACGCGATTGGCTACTTGCTCACCTGCGCTTTCAAGTCACCTGAACTTGGCAAAAAGTACTTTCGGGTAGTCCTCCACCACGCGATAGCTGCCTCTGACACGGGGACTCAGGAATCTCGATTTTTGAGCCTTTGCCGAGCGTTTGAAACCCTTTGCCGCGAGCGTGGGTTTCGGCACACGAACCTCTCCAAGCTTCTGTCGGATGAACATCAGGCGGACGTAGCAGCCCTGCTGAATGAAACCGTAAAGCAACTCCGGCTGAAGGCATCCGCCGAACCGGAAGGAACGAGAAGGACGGCATTAAGCCAGATCGCGGAGCGGGTGCGAACAGCGGGGCAACAGGATAAATCGTTCGGCCTCGCTGTGTCAGAGTTGCTCAATGTCCACCAGTTGGCTGACGCACAAGTCGTCGATGCGTACTTCGTTGCAAACCCCTCCCCAATCGGAAGTGCATGGGCCGCCGTGTTGACCCACTACCGAAATGCCGTGACGCACGACGCCTACTTCGACATCGGGGGAAAACACGACTTGTGGGAAATCCAACGGGTGATGGATCACTTCCACGACCTGCTATTGAGGGTCATCTTCAAGACCATCGGCTATGACGGGCCGTACCATTCGCCGATCCCGCCTGTGGGGCACAGGGACAATGCTGACTGGGTTCGACCCGGTACGCACCCATCACATCTCGGGTTTCCGATGACGTAGTGCCCGCGATCCGGCCGTCTGGCAGGCACGCATGGACGGATGAGGGTCACACGCCCCCCAGCACGCGGCGGAAGTAGGCCAGCCCGCGGTCCACCGGCGTGCCCTCCTTCCGCGATTCGAGCAGCGCCCGCGCCCGGAGGAGCAGTTCCGTCTTGTTGATGGGTTTGGTGAGGAAGTCGTCGGTACCGGCGTCGATGGCCCGCTCCACGTCGGTCGGCTGGTCCAGCGCCGTGACCATCAGGACGCCGACGGTTTTCAGCTCCGGGTTCGCCCGCAGCCGCTTGCACACCTCGAACCCGCTCAACTTCGGCATCATCACGTCGAGTAGGATGAGGTCCGGCTTCCACTCGGCCGCCACCGCCAGCGTCTCCTCGCCGTTGGCCGCGAACCGCACCTCGTACCCTGTCCCGTCCAGGTGGGCGTCGAG
This sequence comes from Fimbriiglobus sp., assembly GCA_043738505.1. Lineage (GTDB taxonomy): Bacteria > Planctomycetota > Planctomycetia > Gemmatales > Gemmataceae > JALHQU01. Next base: position 16,388 of record JAYUFU010000402.1, read on the forward strand.
CAGTTCCACGTTGGTCTCGTTGTCGTCGGCGATCAGCACGCGGGGCATGGCCACTCTCCGGAATCGGTTCCGGGATTCTATTCCGGTGCTACCGACATTTCTCTGGCATCCGGGATGGGGTACGGTATTATTGGGGTGTTGGTCCCGCCTGCCGCGCACGCCGTGCGCTCTCTCGGTCGGTCGTCCGGACTCACTCCCACCCCACTCGGAGCCTGCCGTCATGCGGTCGCTCTGTCTTGCGTTCTGCCTCGCGTCTGGTGTCGCCGTCGCCGCCGACGCGCCACTGCCGAAGCTCATCGACGCCGCCGTCGCCGCGAAAATCCAGGCGGACGACATTGTCCCCGCGCTCCAAGCCGACGACCACACCCTCATCCGCCGGCTCACGCTCGACCTCGTCGGCCGCCTGCCGACGCCGCAGGAGATCGAGGCGTTCGTCGCGTCCAAGGACGTCGACAAGCGGGCGAAGCTGGTGGACCGGCTCCTCGGCACGGCCGCGTTCGCCCGGTATCAGGCGTACCTGTTCGATGCCATGTTGAACGACCGCTCCGGCGGAAAAGGCGGCGGCGGGCTGCAAGGTTACCTCACGGCCGCGATGCTGGAGAGCCGGCCGTGGGACCAGATGTTCCGCGAGTTGCTGTTGGCCGACGAGTCGAAGGCGAAAGGCTCTTCCGATTTCCTTCGCCCAAAGCTGACCGACGCCGACCGGCTCGCGGCCGAGGTGTCGGTCGCCTTCTTCGGCGTGAACGTGTCGTGCGCCCAGTGCCACGATCACCCGAACGTGAAGTACTGGACGCAGGACCACTTCTACGGGATGAAGTCGTTCCTCGCCCGCACCTTCGACGCCGGCGGCACCGTGGCCGAGCGCGAGGCCGGGTTGGTCAAGTTCAAGCCGACCAAAGGCCCGGAACGGCAGGCCAAGCTCATGTTCCTGACGGGGGCCGTGGTGGACACGACCACCGTCCGCGAACTGACGAAGGACGAACAGGCGAAGGAGAAAGCCGCGACCGACAAAGCCAAGGCCGACAAGAAGCCGCTCCCGGCTCCGAGTTTCAGTGCGCGGGCGAAGCTGGTGGACGTGGCCCTCGACCCGAAGAACGCCGACTTCTTCGCCAAGAACATCGTCAACCGGATGTGGCACCGGTTCCTCGGCTACGGTCTGGTGAGTCCGCTCGACCAGATGCATTCCGAGAATCCGCCGAGCCACCCGGAGTTGCTCGACGCCCTGGCGAAGGACACCGCCGCGAACAAGTACGACCTCAAGCGGCTGATCCGCGGCATCGTGCTGAGCGAAGCGTACTCGCGCGGCAGCCGGTACGACAGCGAGGCGTTCCCGCTCCCGACCACGTTCGCCGTCGGCCGGCTGAAACCGCTGACGCCGTCGCAACTGGCCACCGCGCTGAAGATCGCCAACACCGACCCGAAGGCGTTCGAGACGATGAAGCCGAACGAAGTCGAGCAGCGGATGGACTCGCTGGAATCGCAGGCGCGGGGCTTCGCGTCGGCCATCGCCATGCCCACCGACAACTTCCAGATTGGCGTCAACGAAGCCTTGCTGTTCAGCAACGGCGACCGCGTCCAGAAAGAGTTCCTGACCGACGGGGCCGGGACTCTGCTGGGCCGACTGAAGACCGAGAAGGACGCCACCACCGCCGCGAAGCTGATGATCCAAACCGTCCTCGGACGGCCCGCCGCCGACGGCGAGGCGAAGGCGTTCGCCGACTTCGCCGCCCGCCGCACCGACCGGCAATCCGACTCCTACCGCCACATGCTCTGGGCACTCGTGACGAGCGCCGAGTTCCGGTTCAATCATTAACCCCGCCCCGGATATTCCCCATGCGTTCGTTCTTCTGCCGGTCGGCCGATCACGGCGTCTCCCGCCGGGCGTTCCTCGGCGGCGCGGCGGCCGTGGGCGCGTCGGCCGTCGCCGACATGACCGGCCTCAGCGTCCTCGGCACCCCCGCCCTCGCCGGCGAGATGAAGAAGAAGCAGAAGCGGGTCATCCTGCTGTGGCTGGCCGGCGGCGCGTCGCAGCTGGAAACCTGGGATCCGAAGCCGGGGGCCAGCACCGGCGGGCCGTTCCGCGCCATCAAGACCGACGTGCCGGGCCTGCAAATCTCGGAACTGATGCCGGAGATGGCCAAGCGGATGAAGACGACGTGCGTGGTCCGCGGGCTGAACACCCGCAACGGCGACCACGGCGGCGGGGCCAAGATGATGATGCGCGGGCGGATGGATGTCGGCCCGATCCGGTACCCCGACCTGGGCGCGGTGCTGGCCCGCGAGATGGGCCGCGCCGACAGCAAGGTGCCGGACTACGTCACCTTCTACACCCAGACCGAAGGCCGCGGGTCGGCCCCCGGCGACAGCGGCTTCCTCGGTGCCCGCTTCGCCCCGATGGAGTTGACCACCAACAACGTGCCGGAGTTCATCCGCAAGCTGGACGGCATCACCGAACTCGACCACGCCCAGCGGAACGACCTCCGCGACCTGCTCAGCAAGCAGTTCACGCAAGGTCGGCAGTCGGACACTCTCGGCAGCCACAACCAGGCCTACGAGCGGGTCCGCGGCATCATGGCCTCCGAGAAGCTATTCGACATCACCCAAGAGCCGCAAAAGGTCCGCGACAAGTACGGGCCGACGCAGTTCGCCGAGCAGGCGCTCATCGCCCGCCGGCTGGTGGAGGCGGGCGTGCCGTTCGTCCGCGTCGCCCGCGCGTGGTGGGACAGCCACGGGCAGAACTTCGAGACGCACCAGGAGATGGTGCCGGAACTCGACCACGTCATGGCCACGCTGATCGACGACCTGAAGGAGCGCGGGCTGCTCGACGACGTGATGGTGGTGACGCTGGCCGAGTTCGGCCGCACGCCGGGCATCAACAGCAGCCTCGGCCGCGACCACTTCGCGTCGGCGTGGAGCATGACCATGTCCGGCGGCGGCATCAAGGGCGGGGCGGTGTGGGGCAAGACGGACGACAAGGGGAACAAGGTGATCGACCAGGAGGTGAGCGCCGGCACGCTGTTCGCCACCCTGTACGAGGCGCTCGGCATCAAGCACGACAAGAACTACTACGTCGGCGCGCGGCCGATCCCGCTGGTGGACCCCGGCTTCCACCCGATCGAGCAGTTGCTCGGGTAAGATGGAGGAGAACGACTTCACCCGGAGGGGATCACAGATGTGGACCGAACAGGAACAGGACGCGAACGAAGCCGCCCACGACCGGATGAAGGACGAACTGGAGCGGGCGTACCCGCTCAAGCACTTCGTCGCATTCGGGCACGGTCAAGTGATCGGCGATTCCGCAGACTTCTTCGAGTTGATCGGGGTCATTCGCGGGCAGGGACGCGACCCGCGCGAGGTCATGGTCGTCAGAATCGGGGACGAGGAGTTGACCGGGGCAAACGTCTTCTCTCCGTTTCCGGATGCGTCGTGAGTGAACAACGAACCCCTTACATCGGATACCACGCCCGACCGTACTTGCGATTCGCGTTCAGTGACCTCGCCGGGGCGACGCACGACTTGCTGCTCTTGGCGGACACGGGCAGTTCGTACTCGTTCATCCTGCATCCGACTTGGTTCGACCGCCTCGTGCAAACCCGCCTGCATCGTTTGGAGACGAATTTCGGCCGGATGACTTGCGGCTGGCTGCACGTGTACATGCCGGAAATGAGTATGGTCGAACTGATGAGGGGGTACGCCAACCGGCGCATCGGCGAGTCGCTCGCCGAAGAGAATCCCGATTTCGCCGGCCTCGTCGGGTTGCCGGTCCTCCGCCTCGGCGAGTACGGTGGCAACGCGACCGACTTCTGGTTCCGATACCCACCCCCAACCCCCATCGCCCCATGAAAGCTCCCAACCCGGACACCCTCAAGCAGGTCAAGGACTACGGCCGTCAGGTCATCACCTTCGGCGTCGCCCGGCTGCCGGGCACCGACCGCGTGTTCCTCGGCTCGTCCGACTTCAAGGTGTGCGAGGCCGACCTGTCCGCCGCCAAGTTCGAGCCGAAGGACTTGTACGCCCACGAGAGCTACGTCACCACCGTGGCACTGGCGGGCACCGTGCTGGTGTCCGGCGGGTACGACGGCAAGCTGACGTGGTGGGACACGGCGAAGAAAACCACCGTCCGCACGACCGACGCGCACGCCAAGTGGATTCGGCAAGTCCGCGTGTCGCCGGACGGCAAGCTCGTTCTCAGCGTCGCCGACGACATGCTCGCCAAGCTGTGGGACTCCGAGACCGGCAAGCTCGTCCGCGACCTGAAGGGGCACGCCGAGAAGACCCCGCAGCACTTCGCCAGCATGCTGTACGCCTGCACGTTCAGCCCGGACGGCAAGCACATCGCCACCGCCGACAAGACCGGCAAGGTCATCGTCTGGGAGACCGAGACCGGCAAGCAAGTGGGCGGCGTCGAAGCGCCGGTCATGTACACCTGGGACAAGGCGCAGCGGCTGCACAGCATCGGCGGCATCCGCTCGGTGGCGTTCAGTCCGGACGGCAAGCAACTCGCCGTCGGCGGCATGGGGAAGGTCGGCAACATCGACCACCTGGAAGGCAAGTCGCGGGTCGAGGTGTTCGACTGGCAGGCCGGCAAGCAGGTGGCCGAGTTCGCCGGCGACAAGTTCAGCGGCCTCGTCAACCAGCTCCGCTGGGCACCGGACGGCTCCTGGCTGCTGGGGGCCGGCGGCGCGGGCGAGGGGTTCGTGCTGTTCTTCGACGTGGCTGCCAAGAAGGTGCTGAAGCAAGACAAGGTGCCGATGCACGTCCACGACGTGATCCTGAGCGCCACGGCCGACGCGCTGCTGCTCGCCGGGCACAACAAGCTGATCGCGTACAAGCTGGGGTGAAAGCCGGCGTGTCGGCGGAGCCGCGCGAACCCCGATCGAATGATTGGGGGTTCTTCATTTCGGACGAACCGCGATCCCGCCCATTGCGTCTCCGGCTCCCATCCGTCACAATCTCACCACTACCCCCTTACCGCCGGAGGCCCCTCCCATGCCTCGGGTCAATGCGCTCTTCGAATGCGTCGGTCTGGCCGTGTGCGAGAAAGCCCGCCGCCAACTGACCGGCGACGGCAAGTTCGGCGACGTGCTGATGGACGTGGCGAAAGCGACCCTCGACTACGCGAACAAGGAACTCGCCGCCGACGACCTGCGGCAGGCCCTCGCCGAGATGGCGGCCCTCAACCGCGACGGCCTGACCGCGCGGCTCGACCCGCTCATGGACGGCCTGGCCCGCGTTCATGCCTTGCCCTTCCGCGTCGAGCTGCGGGAGTACCTCGCCTTGTTGCCGGGGTGCGTCCGCCGCTTTCTGGCGCGGCCGTCCGACCCGACTGGCAAGTCGATCCCCGACAACGCCACCTTTCAAAAGCCGGAAGACCTGCTCCCCTTCCTGCCGCCGCACCGCCCGCACCTGCACGCCACGCCCGCCGGTCTCGACGGCTGGCATCTGACCGAACCCGTCGGGTTCGGCGAGGCCGACGAGACGTGGCGGGCGACCGACCCGAAGCAGCCCGGCGCGGCGGCGGCGCTCACCTTCGTCGTGGACGCCGAGGCGCGGAAGGCCGTCGCCGAGCAACAGCAACTGTTCCGCGACGTGTTCAAGTTGACCGATGAGTCGGGCATCGTGCCGCTGCGGTCGGTCTACCTGGAGACGACCCCGCCGGCGTTCGACGCGCCGTACCTGTCCGGGTACGACTTGGCGTCGCTCATGTGGGACTGGAAGTGGCGGTACGACTCGGCCAAGCCGGAGGCGGCACTGAAGGTGATGAAGCGGCTGTGCGACATCGTGGCGGCGGCGCACGCCAAGGGGATCGTCCACCGGGATCTCAAGCCGGCCAACGTCCGCCTGCACCCGACCGACGGCGGCAAGTTCACCGTGTGGGTGGCGAACTTCGGCTGGGGGCAGATCGCCTCCGCGCGGTCGCTGCAACTGTCCAAGGGCACCACCCCGCGCGGGGAGCAACTCCGGCTGGCGCTCCGCGGCGCGCACACGGCCCTGTACGCCTCCCCGCAGCAGACGAAGAAGGAAGCCCCCGACCCGCGCGACGACGTTCACGCCCTCGGCGTCATCTGGTATCAGTTGCTGAAGCGCGACCCGCACGCCGCCGCCCCGTTCGGGACCGAGTGGGCGGAGGCGTTCGCCGCCGCCGGCGTCACCGACTCGCAGGCCCGGCTGCTGTCCGCGTGCCTCAGCACCCGTCCGGAGAAGCGGCCGGAGAACGCCGCCCGCTTGGGGGAATTCCTGGCCAGCGTCGCCACCGCGCCGGCCGGGGCGTCGGACGGGTCGAAGCTGATCCCGATCAAGGGCAAGTCGAGCGAGTACCCGACGGGGTGGGACACCGCGCCGGCGGCGGGCGGGTCGAAGAGCCAGGCCCCGCTCAGCGGCAAGCACCGGCTGACCGGGCCGGCGTCCGGAAAAATCGGCAAGCAGGCGGCGGTCGCGGTGGCCGCGATGTCGTCCGGCCTCGGCCACGGCGGGCTGCCGAAGCTGGTGAACAACTCGGTCGGCATGACGTTCGCCCTGATCCCGCCGGGCACGTTCGAGATGGGGTCCGAGGTGGGCGAGGCCGGCCGCCGCGAGCACGAGGGGCCGCGGCACACGGTCGCCGTCACGAAGCCGTTCTACCTGAGCGTCTTCCCGGTGACGCAGGAGCAGTACGAGAAGGTGAAGGCCAAGAACCCGTCGGCCTTCACGAAGGCGCACGGCGGCGGGCCGGACCACCCGGTGGAAGGCGTGCCGTGGGACGGCGCGGTGGCGTTCTGCGAGCGGCTGTCGCGGTCGCCGGACGAGCAGATGCACGCCCGCGCGTACCGCCTGCCGACCGAGGCCGAGTGGGAGTTCGCCTGCCGCGCCGGGACGACCACGGCGTTCTCGTGCGGGGACAAGTTCGCGCCGACCGACGGCCACTACGCCGCCGCCGGGGTCTTGGGCAAGTCCGGCGGGGAGGGCCGCACCGCCGCCGTCGGCCACCACCCGCCGAACGCCCTCGGCCTGCACGACCTGCACGGCAACGTGCAGGAGTGGTGCGCCGACTGGTACGACGAGTACTACTACTTCGACAGCCCGGCCAAAGACCCGCAGGGGCCGCCGACGGGCACGCTGAAAGTGGTGCGGGGCGGCTGCTGGACGATGTTCGGCAACGACTGCCGCAGCGCCGCCCGCCGGGGTCAAGACCCCGCCAGCCCCGGCAACAGCGTTGGCTTCCGCGTGGTGCTGACGGTGGGGTAACGAAACGGGAACTCGCCGTGACGCGCCGCGCCCTTATCAAATGCCTCGTCGCGGTGATCGGGATTCCCCTCCTGGTCGCCGTCGCGGCGTGCTGGTGGCACGACACCTGGGGCGTGGACGCCGTCCGCGTCTATGTGGCGATGGGGCGGGAGTGCCACCCGGTGTGGCGGGACTACCACTTCGGGCGGGTGGCGGCCGGGGAGGATGTCGAAGCGGTGATCGCCCGAACGACGCCGTCCAAAGTCGTCCGCAAAGGGCGGTACACGTTCCTGAGCTACCGGGACGCGGACGAGCCGGGGGCGATCCACTTCACGGGCATTTCGGCGACCGCCCACGACGGCAAAATGGTCTGCGCGGCCGCCTGGAGTTGCACCTGGACGCGCGTGTTCTTCGACGAGATGACGGACGAGCAGTCGGCCGAGTTGGGCATGAAGCCGCGCTCCGACCCGGAGCGGTGGGGCATTGCCAAGATCATCCGCTGATCCCGCCGCGCACGGCCGCGTGCAGTTCCCCCGCGAGGAACACCGACCCCGTGACGCACACCAAGCCGTCCGGGGTGGTCGCGGCGCGGGCGGCGGCCCACGCTTCGGTCGCGGTCGGGTGCAGGGTGAACGGCTTGCCGGGCGCGACGGCGGCCAGCAGCTCGGCCAGCTTCTCCGGCGGCACGCACCGCGGGTTGTTGCCGTACTTGGTCAGGTGGAAGTGATCGAAGTAGCCGGCCAGGATGCCGAGCATGTCCTCGTACTGCTTGTCCGACGACACCGCGAACACCACCCGCTTCGCCCCCGGTACAGGGGCAGAGTCTCGCAGGGTGTCCACGAGCGCTCCGGCGCTGGGTACGTTGTGGGCGGTGTCGAGGATGACGACGGGACACCGAGATAAGAGTTCGACTCGTGCCGGCCACCGAACGTCGTGGAGGCCGACCTGAACGGCGGAATTGGAGATCGGCATCCCGGTGTCGCGCAGGCGTTCGACAGCCGCGAGGGCCACGGCCGCGTTCGCCGCCTGGTGCGCGCCGAGGAGACCGAGGAGGTTCCCCTCGTAAGTCCCCCGCGGGGTCGAGACGGTCGTCCGCGCGTCGTGGTAGTCCCATCCGAAGTCTTCCCCTTGCTCCCAGAGCGGCGCGCCCACTTCGGCCGCCACGTCCGCGATCACTTTCCGCGCGCCTTCTTGCGTCACGCCGCTGACCACCGGCACGCCGGGCTTGATGATGCCGGCCTTCTGGTACGCGATCTCCTCCAGCGTATTTCCCAGTTGGGCCATGTGATCCAGGCCGACGCTGGTGATGACCGACACCAGCGGCCGGCAGACGTTGGTGCTGTCGAACCGCCCGCCGAGGCCGACCTCGACGACGGCGACACCCGCGCGCCGGTGGACGAAGTGCAGGAACCCGAGCGCCGTGCTGATTTCGAAGAACGTCGGCGACGGCCACGGCCCGCCCTCCAGCGCCATCACTGCCGGCGCGAGGCGTTCCATGTGAACGGTCAGTTCCTCGCGGCTGATCGGCGCGTCGTCGATCCGAATCCGCTCCTCGACGTGGACCAGGTGCGGCGACGTGAACAGCCCGACCCGGTAGCCGGCGGCCCGGAGGACGGCGGCGATCATCGCGCAGGTGCTGCCCTTCCCCTTCGTGCCGGTGACGTGGACGACCCGCAGGCGGTCGTGCGGGTCGCCGACCAGCCGCAAGAGCGCCCGCATCCGTTCCAGTTTCAGGTCGGCCGCGCCGGCCGCGCGGACCTCGTAGTTGATCCGCGCGAACCAGAAGGCGATGGCGTCGTCGTAGGTCATGCGGTCACGATAGGCGGGCGGACGGCGAACGGGAATCAGTCCCGGTTCGGGTATCGCAGCATCAGAATGTTCGACCCGACCGCCGTGCCGAGGCCGATCCCCATCTGCACCTCCTGGCCCTGCTTCAGCGCGGCCACCGCCGCCCGGATCGCTCCGTCCGTTTCGCCGCCGAACAGGTCGTTCACCAGCCACAGCATGACGGCCCACATCACCCACACGGCGACCAGCGCGAGGGTGAGGACGAGCCGCGGCCACCCGACCGCCACCCGGTACCAGCCGGACACCGCCACCAAGGCGGCGATCGCGGCCAACATCGTGTCCAGCCCGACGAGCGTGACGACGAGTCCTTCGTCGCTCCCCGTCGGAAACAGGTCGGTGGCCAGGATGCCGGCCGCGAAGCCCGCGAGACCGAGGACGAGGAGCCCGCCCAGCCACCAGCCCTCTCGCTTCTCGGCGCGGTTGAGCGCCCGCCGGCCGAGCGGATGAAAGAGCAGCAGCAGGTTGAACAGCCCGCTGCCGATCCAGGTCATCAGGCCGAACAGCACCAGCGCGACCATCAGCGGGAGGACGACCGGCTTGAGCAGCGGCTGCTCGCGGGCCAGTCGCGGCAGGAACTGCATTGCCAGGAACAGGGCGACGATGAAGCCCCACTGGAACTGACTGCCTTGGCGGACGAGCCAGAACTGGAAGCGGGCGTACTGCCGGTAGACCCAGTAGCGGGCCTTCAGCGCCTCGATCATGCCGGCGCGGGCGGCGGCCGAGGTCGGGTCCAGGCGGAGGGCGGTGCGGAAGTGGTCGCACGCCCCCTTGGCGTCGCCGACGTGCATCCGCCGCCACCCCTCGGCGACGTGCGCGAACGGGTCGTTCGGGTCGTTCCGCAGGGCCGTCTCGGCGCTGAACGTCGCGTCCGCCCGCCGGCCGAGTCGCAGGTTGGCCAGCGTCCGCAGCGACAGGCAGCCGGCGTCGGTCGGGTCGAGTGCGAGACCGCGCGTCGCCGCTTCCAGGCAGCCGGCCCAGTCGTTCCGCGAGAAGCGCACGTTCGCCAAGACCGCGAACGGCCACGCCGCGAACGGGTCGTTCGACACCGCCTCCGTCGCCGACGCCTCGGCCTCGGCGTAGCGGTCCAGCTTGTGCAAGACCATCGCCTTGACCGCGTGCGGGAGGAAGTGCAGCGGGGCCAGCCGCACGCCCTCGTCCGCCTCGCGCAGCGCGCCCGCAGTGTCGCCCAGTTCGAGCAGGCACTGCGCCAGGTACGAGTGCGGCTCGGCCCGGTTCGGGTCGTCGGCCAGCGCGGCGCGGAACTCGTCCGCCGCAAAAGCGTATCGGCCCTGGGTGTACAACAGTTGGCCGCGCTCGAAGTGGTGGGACATGCGTGTCGGGCGACCTCGGCGGATGGGGGTTCCCGTCGTTGTCCTCGCCGGGCGACCACACGGCAATAGGAAATCGCTGCTACCGACGTTGCGAACGGCACGCCGACCGTGTCGAATACACGACTCGGTTGCCGTCACGTCCCTCCGGAGAATCCCGATGCGACTTCCTTCCGCCGCCGTTCTCGCGCTGTCGTTCGCGGCCGTCGCCGCCGCCGAACCGCCGCCGCTCATCCCCCGCGACGTGCTGTTCGGCAACCCGGAGAAGTCCGCCCCGCAGCTCTCCCCGGACGGCAAGTTCATCGCCTACCTGCGGTCGGACAAAAAGAACGTCCTCCAGGTGTGGGTGCGCACCACCGTCCCGCCCCCCGGCGAGGAGAACGACAAGCCGGTGACGGGCGACCCGAAGCGCGGCATCCGCCAGTTCTTCTGGGCGCAGGACGGCAAGCACCTGCTCTACCTCCAGGACACCGGCGGGGACGAGAACTTTCACCTGTTCGCCGTGGACATCGAGACCAAGAAGGCGCGGGAGCTGACGCCGTACAAGGGGGTGCGGGTGCAGGGCGTGGAGACGGACAAGAAGCACCCGAACGAAATCCTCGTCGGGCTGAACAAGAAGAACCCGGCGATGTTCGACATGCACCGGATCAAGCTGGACACCGGCGAAGTCACGCTCGACACCGAGAACCCCGGCCTCGCCGTCGCGTTCGCCGTGGATGCCAAGTTCCAGGTGCGGGGCGTCACCGTCGCCAAGCCGGCCGGCGGGTACGAACTGAAGGTGAAGGGCGACGACGGCAAGTGGGCGACCGTGAAGGAGATCGGCGAGGACGACCAGGGGGCCATCGCCGCGTTCGGCGCGGACAACACCACCGTCTGGGCCATCCACAACGTCGGGGCCAACGCCTCCCGACTGATCAAAATGGACCTGAAGGCCGGCAAGGAAGAGGTGATCGCCGGCGACCCGGACTACGACGTGAGCGGCGCGGTCATCGACGAGGACAAGCGGATCCCGCTGGCCGTGTCGTTCACCAAGGCCCGCACCGAGTGGAAGGTGCTGGATGAGAGCGTGAAGGACGACTTCGCCGCGCTGGCCAAACTGCACGCCGGGGACTTCGCCGTCGCCAGCCGGACGGCCGACGGCCAGCTCTGGCTGGTCAGCTACAACGTCGATAACGGCCCGGCCGCGTACTACCTGTACGACCGCAAGGAGAAGAAGGGGAAGCTACTGTTCGTGAACATCCCGAAGCTGGCCGACGCGAAGCTGGCGGCGATGGAGCCGGTGTCGTTCGACTCCCGCGACGGGCTGAAGTTGCACGGCTATCTGACCAAGCCCCTCGGCGTCGAAGCGAAGAACTTGCCGACGGTGCTGCTCGTCCACGGCGGGCCGTGGGCGCGGGACAGTTGGGGCTACAGCCCCATGCCCCAGTGGCTGGCCAACCGCGGCTACGCCGTGCTGCAACTCAGCTTCCGCGGCAGCACCGGGTACGGCAAGAAGTTCCTCAACGCCGGGAACCGGGAGTGGGCCGGGAAGATGCACGACGACCTGCTCGACGGCGTCAAGTGGCTGACCGACAAGGGTATTTCCGACCCGAAGAAAGTGGCCATCATGGGCGGCAGCTACGGCGGGTACGCCACGCTCGTCGGCCTCAGCTTCACGCCGGAGGTGTTCGCCTACGGGGTGGACATCGTCGGGCCGAGCAACATCAACACGCTGCTGAAGACGATCCCGCCGTACTGGGCACCGATGAAGGCGATGTTCGCCAAGCGGGTCGGCGACATCGAGAAGGACGCCGACTTCCTGGAGAAGCGGTCGCCGCTGTACCGGGCCGACCAGATCACCAAGCCGCTGCTCATCGGCCAGGGGGCGAACGACCCGCGCGTGAAGCAGGCCGAGAGCGACCAGATCGTCAAGGCCATGCGGGACAAGAAGCTGGCGGTCGAGTATGTGGTGTACCCCGACGAGGGCCACGGCTTCGTCCGCCCGGAGAACCGCCTGCACTTCTTCGCCTTGACCGAGCAGTTCCTGGCCAAGCACCTCGGCGGCCGCGCCGAACCCATCGGCGACATCAAGGGCCACAGTGGGCTGGTGAAGTAGAAGCCTCTTGCGAGCCGCGACCGCCAGGGAGTGGCATCTTCGCTGCGGAGCCGCGACCGCCAGAGAGTGGCATCTTCGCCGCGGAGCGGCGTCCGCCAGGGAGTGGCATGGTTCCGAAAGAACGATTGAACCGCCAAGACGCCAAGGCCGCCAAGTAGACCAAGAAATTCTGTTCTCTGTATTCTCGGCGATCTTGGCGTCTTGGCGGTTCAACTGATTTCAACAGACGATGCTGTTCTTGCGAGCCACGACCGCCAGGGAGCGGCATCAGTAATGAAGATGCCACTCCCTGGCAGTCGCGGCTCGCAAGCAGCACAGCCCCGCGAACCCGCCCGGCGTTTCCCGCGCTCCGTATAACGGCTGTTGATTCCGCGATTCCGCTTTCGGAGCCTCTTCGATGTCCGCCTGGCAACGCACCCACACTTGCGGCGACCTCCGCGACGCCCACCTCGACCAGGCCGTCACCCTGAACGGGTGGGTGCTGACGACCCGCAACTTCGGCAACCAGACGTTCATCGACCTCCGCGACCGGTACGGCCTGACGCAAGTCGTGTTCGAGGCCGACGACGCGGAACTGTTCGCCGCGGCCAACAAGCTCGGCCGCGAGTACTGCGTCTCCGTCACGGGGCTGGTCCGCAGGCGGATCGCCGGGAAAGAGCGCGCGGACATCGCCACCGGCACCGTCGAAGTCTACGCGAAGTCCGTGACCATTCTGAACGACTGCCCGAACATGCCGTTCAGCGTCACCGAGTTTCCGGACGAAGACCTGGCCAACGAAGACCTGCGGTTGCAGTATCGCTACCTCGACCTGCGGCGCAGAACCTTGCAGAAGGTGATGATCCTCCGCCACCGGCTGTGCAAGGTCATCCGCGACCACCTCGACAAGAAGAACTTCCTCGAAGTGGAGACGCCGCTGCTCGGCAAGTCCACGCCGGAAGGTGCCCGCGATTACCTCGTTCCCAGCCGCATCTACAACGGCGAGTTCTTCGCCCTGCCGCAAAGTCCGCAACTGTACAAACAGTTGCTCATGGTGTCCGGGTACGACCGCTACTTCCAGATCGCCCGCTGCCTGCGGGACGAAGACCTCCGCTCCGACCGCCAGCCGGAGTTCACGCAACTGGACGTGGAGATGAGCTTCGTCGAGGCGGACGACGTGCTGGGCGTCATGGAGACGCTGTCGGCGGACATCTTCGCGCAGTGCCTGGGGCTGACGATTCCGACGCAGTTCCCGCGCATCAGCTACGCCGAGGCGATGGCCAAGTACGGCAGCGACAAGCCCGACCTGCGCTTCGGCCTGGAAATCGTGGACGTGACGGACTTGGCGATGGAGTCCGACTTCACCGTCTTCAAGAGCGCGGTGGAGGCCGGCGGCATCGTCCGCGCGATCCGCGTGCCCGGCGGGGCCGAGAAGTTCAGTAACAGCCAACTGAAGCCGGGCGGCGAGCTGCCGAAGGTCGCCGAGACGTACAAGGCGAAGGGGCTGGCGTGGATGAAGGCCGAGGGCGACAAGCTGACCGGCAGCATCGAGAAGTTCTTCCCGGACGCGCTGAAGGCGAAGATCAAGGAGCGGCTCGGCGTGCAGCCCGGCGACCTGCTGCTGTTCGTGGCGGCGAAGGAGAGCGTCGTGTGCGACGCGCTCGGCGCGGTGCGCGTCCACGTCGCGCAGACGATGAAGCTGTACCGCAACTGGTGGGACGAGCAGGCCGAGTACGAGAAAGTCGAAATCGCTGCCGCGAAGAAGGAGAAGCGTGCCGCGAAGCCGTTCCAACTGCGGGCCGAGCACTTCAACTTCCTCTGGGTGCTCGACTTCCCGATGTTCGGGTACGACGAGGAGGAGAAGCGGTGGGCGGCCATGCACCACCCGTTCACCGCGCCGGCGGACGACGACCTGGCGCACCTGGAATCCGACCCCGGCAAGGTGCGGGCGAAGGCCTACGACCTGGTGCTGAACGGCTACGAAGTGGGCGGCGGCAGCATTCGTATCCACCGGCAGGACGTGCAGGCGCGGGTGTTCAAAATGCTGGGCATGGAGATCGAGGAGGCGAAGGCGCGGTTCGGCTTCCTGCTGGACGCGCTGAAGAGCGGCGCGCCGCCGCACGGCGGCATCGCGCTGGGCCTCGACCGCTGGTGCATGATCCTGGCCGGCACCACCAACATTCGGGATGTCATCGCCTTCCCGAAGAACAAGCAAGCTCGCGATCTGATGACGGGGGCCCCCGCCGTCGTCGAAGCCCGGCAGTTGAAGGACTTGGGTTTGAAGCCGCAATGAGCCCGTGGCGGCGAGTTTCCAACTTGCCGCCAAATCCCGGTCGATTTCCTCCGAAGGATTGCCTTCATACGTGGCGACAAGTTTCCAACTTGTCGACAAAAGATTG
>JAYUFU010000403.1:0-11846 GCA_043738505.1 Fimbriiglobus sp.
CCGATGGCGGCGCGGGTGTGCGTCCGCCACTCGGTTCAGTGGGAGGCGTACTGGGCGTCCCTCGCCGCATGACCACAAGAGAATCTGGTTACACCCAGCCCTGCTGAAGAGGTGAAATCGGCTTGACACCCGCTCATACGCCCGTAGCATCACTCTTTCCCGCAATTCGGGAACCGGACGCAGTTTAGGAGGTCGGCACGTGGCGGGACCGGCAAATGATCGCATCCGCATCCGGATGGAAGGGTACGACCACGAGGTGCTAGACCGCACCGCGGCCGAGATCATCGACACCGCGCAGCGGACGGGGGCCGAGGTCCACGGGCCGATCCCCCTGCCGACGCGGATCGAGCGGTACACGGTGCTGCGGTCGCCGCACATCGACCGCAAGAGCCGGGAGCAGTTCGAGATCCGGACGCACAAGCGGCTGATCGACATCCTCCAGCCGACCGGCAAGACCATCGAGGCGCTCAACAAGGGCCTCAGCTTGCCGCCCGGCGTGGACATCAAGATTCGGGTCATCAGCGGCGGAAAAGGTTGACAGCCGGCCGCGACGAGATACAAAGATAGCCCACTCGCCGTGGCACCGCTGCCACGGCGAGTCGATTTTTGAAGACCGGACTCACTAGACCACCCCCGCAGTCCTGGGCCTCGGGTTCGTCGGCACCAAGCCGCTCCGCCGCTCCAACAAAGCCGGGGCAGCCGCCGACAACACCAACCCGCTCGCCTCACCGGCGACCGGCCCAGAAAGGGAACCGCGATGGCCGATACGAACGTCGTCCCGCCGCTCCTCCGGGAGTTGACGGGCAAAATCTCCGTCCCCGTGTTCGACACGAAAGGGGCCCGAACGGGCACCGTCGAAGTCGATGCGGCGGAGTTCGGCGGGAAGATCAACCGCCAACTGCTGCACGACGTGGTGCTGATGTACCTCGCCAACCAGCGGGCCGGCACGCACCACACGCTCCGCCGCGGGCAGGTGGCCGGCAGTACGAAGAAGATCTTCCGCCAGAAAGGCACGGGCAACGCCCGCGCCGGCGGCAAGCGGACCAACAAGCGGCGCGGCGGCGGTACGGCGAAAGGGCCGAAGCCCCGCGACTACGAATACCACCTGCCGAAGAAGGCCGTGCGGGCCGCCACCCGCATGGCCCTGCTCAGCAAGCTGGCCGACGGCGAGGCGATCATCGTCGAGGCCCTGCCGCTGACCGGCCCGAAGACCAAGGACATGGTCGCCCTCTTGAAGGCGTTCAAGGTGGCCAAGAAGGTCGTCAAGAAGAAAAGCCCGGACGGCACCGAGACCAGCGTCGAGGTCGATGTCACCCTGCACGACACCACCGTCCTCATCGGCACCGCCGGGTTGGACCTCGTGGCGTACAAGTCGGGGCGGAACATCGAAGGCGTGAAAGTGATGCCCTGTGCCGAGTTCAACGCCTACATGCTGTTGAAGCACAAGCGGCTGCTGCTCACCCGCGCCGCGTTCGAGATCCTGCGGGTGGCCAAGCCGGTGACGCGCACCGCGCCGACCACCGCCGCCAACCGCAAGGCCAAGAAGAAGGCCGCCGAAGCCGCCGCCGCCGCGTGAGTGTGGGTGACTCTCTTGTGGCACCGGCCTCCGAGCCGGCGAACCGTAACCGGGACCGACGATCATGCCCAGAACCCGACCGCACCCGAAGCGCTACGAGCGGAAGCTCGCCGCCCGCCAGCCGTGCGTCCACGGCGAGCCGGGCATCGACCTCCGCCCGCACCAGGTGCTGATCCGCCCGCTCGTCACCGAGAAGGGCACGCACCAGAGCAGCCGGTACAACGCCTTCACGTTCATGGTCCACCCGATCGCGACGAAGACGCAGATCGCGGCCGCCGTGCAGGAGTTGTTCAGCGTCCGCGTCGAGCGGGTGCGGACCCAGACGCGGAAGGGGAAGTCGGCCCGGTACAAGCAGTCGGTCGGCCGCATGCCGAACTGGAAGCGGGCCATCGTCACCCTGCACGCGGACGACAAGATCGACTTCATCTAAGCGAGTGTGACGGCCAGGCGGACGGATCGGACCCCGGAACTTGCTGTGCGGCTCACGGCCCGCAGTTCACTGCTCAGAGCAAATAGACATGGGCATCCGCATCTACAACCCGACCTCCGCCGGCCGCCGCGACGGGTCGGTGTCCGACTTCGCCGAGTGCACGTCGCCGCAGGTGAACGCGCCGTACAAGCCGCTGTTGAAGCGGAAGAAGAAGACGGGCGGGCGGAACAACCAGGGCATCGTCACCAGCCGGTTCCGCGGCGGCGGCCACAAGCAGATGATGCGGGTGCTGGACTTCAAGCGGAAGGCCGACGGCATCGAGGCGACCGTCCTGAGCATCGAGTACGCCCCCTGCCGCACCGCGCGGGTGGCCCTCGTCCAGTACGCCGACGCCGTGCAGACGAAGTCGTACATTCTTGCCCCGCTCGGCCTGAAGGCCGGCGACAAGGTGATGAGCGGCGAGACGGCCGAGCCGAAGCCGGGCAACTGCCTGCCGCTGTCGAAGATCCCGCTCGGCCTGACCATCCACAACATCGAACTGAAGCCGGGCCGCGGCGGGCAGATTTGCCGCAGCGCCGGGTGCAGTGCGGTGCTGGGTGCCCGCGACAAGGGCCAGGCCCTCATCACCCTGCCCAGCGGCGAAGTGCGACGGGTGTCGGACAAGTGCCGGGCGACCATCGGCAGCGTGTCCAACCCGGACCACATGAACATCAGCCTGGGCAAGGCCGGCCGCAAGCGGTGGATGGGTCGCAAGCCGCACAACCGCGGCGTGGCGATGAACCCGACCGACCACCCGATGGGCGGGGGCGAGGGGCGGAGCAAGAGCGGCGGGCACCCGAAGGGGCCGAGCGGCGTCCTCGCCAAGGGCGGCAAGACGCGGAAGAAGAAGAAGCCGTCGAACGCCGCCATCGTCCGCCGCCGGCCGCCGGGCCGGTTCCAGCAGCACAACGGGTAACGCCACACCGCTCACGGGGATATGGGCATGGGCCGCTCGCTCAAGAAAGGACCGTACGTCGACCTCCGCCTGCTCTCCAAAGTGGAGAAGCAGGGGAAGGTGAAGGACGCCATCAAGACGTGGTCGCGGGACTGCACCGTCGTCCCCGAATTCATCGGCAGCACCTTCCTGGTCCACAACGGGAAGGCGTTCGCCAAGGTGTACATCACCGAGGAGATGGTCGGGTTCAAGCTGGGCGAGTTCGCCCCCACCCGCACCTTCCGCGGCCACACCGCCGGTAAGTCCAAAGGCCCGGCCCCGGCCGGCAAGTAACCCCGCACCGCACCGACCACCCGCACGCGGACTGACCCATGCCTGCCTTCGTTGCCAAACACCGGTTCGCCGACGTCGCCCCGCGGAAGATGCGGCCGATCGCGTCGATGATTCGCGGCATGAACGTGGACGAGGCCGTCGAGTCCCTGAAGTTCCTGCCGAACCGGGGCGCGCGGCTGATCGAGGCCGTCGTCAAGAGCGCGCTGGGCAACGCCGAGGACCAGGGCTGCCGCAGCCTGGAAGACCTGGTGGTGACCGAGTGCCGCATCGACGGTGCCCCGATGTTCAAGCGGATTCAGCCCCGCGCCCGCGGCACCGCCTTCGGCATCAAGCGGCGGCTGGCCCACATCATCGTGACGCTGGCCGAGGTGGCCGACGACATCGAACTGCCGGAGACCGGGACGACCGACTCGGCCGCGCCGGGGCTGGTGACGCCGCCGACCCCCGCCGCCGGGATGCCGGACGCCCCGCAACTGGCCGCCGCCCCGACCCCGGCCGCACCGCCCGCCACCGCCTGATCGCCCCGAACCATTGGACCGCACCGAAGGGTATTCGACCATGGGCCAGAAAGTCCGCCCCACCGGCTTCCGAGTCGGCATCATGACCGACTGGCAGTCGGCGTGGTTCGCCAGCAAGCAGGACTTCTCCGAACTGCTGGTCGAGGACTTCCGCATCCGGCAGTTCATCGCCGCCTTCCTGACGCGGTCGAAGGACCGCAAGGAGCAGCGGCCGGCCATCGCCAAGATCCGGATCGAGCGGACCCGCGAGCGGGTGACGGTGATGATCTACAGCAGCCGGGTCGGGGCCATCATCGGCAAGAAGGGCGAGAAGATCGACAAGCTGACCAAGGCGCTGGAGAAGTTGACCCGCCGGCACATCGACGTGAAGACGATCGAGGTGACCCGGCCGGAGATCGACGCCCAGATCATCGCCGAGGACATCGCCGAGCAGCTGGAGAAGCGGAGCAGCTTCCGCCGCACCATGAAGATGGCCATGCAGCGGGCGATGGAGAACGGGGCCAAGGGCGTGAAGCTGCAACTGTCCGGTCGCCTCGGCGGGGCCGAGATGGCCCGGTGCGAGAAGGGGATGGAAGGCAGCATCCCGCTCAGCACCCTGCGGGCGAAGGTGGACTACGGGTTCACCGAGGCGTCCACCCCGCAGGGGAACATCGGCATCAAGGTGTGGGTGAACAACGGTGATTACGTGACCGGCGAGATCAACGACACGACCGACGCCAGTGCCGCCGGCCAGAAGAAACAGGGCCGCCGCCGCCGCGGCTAACAAGCAAGGCGAACGGCGTGACGCGAGTCCGCCGGTCCTTCCCACACCACCGGCGGGCTGACGCCGAGACGACGCCAGGAGACTTGCGATGCCGTTAATGCCCAAACGGGTGAAGTACCGCAAGGCCCAGCGGGGCGTGACCCGCGGACTCGAGGCGCGAGCCAAGTACCACGGCCGCATCCGGGGCAACGCCCAGCGGGGCAACTACGTCGCCTACGGCGAGTTCGGCCTCCAGTCGCTGGAAGGCGGGTGGCTGTCCGCCGAGGCCATCGAGGCCGCGCGGGTGACGATGACCCGGTTCGTGTCCGGCGAGGGGCGGTATTACATCCGCGTCTTCCCGCACAAGAGCATCACGTCCATTCCGGCCGAGACCCGGATGGGCAAGGGCAAGGGCGAGCCGGAATACTGGGCCGCCGTCGTGAAGGCCGGCCTCATCATGTTCGAGATCGGCGGCATCCCCGAGGCCCAGGCCAAGGACGCCCTCGCCCGCGTGGCGTACAAGATGCCGTTCAAGTGCCGGTTCGTCGGCCGCCGGCCGAGCGTGTGACGGCAGTCGGGCACCTACAAGGGGTGCCCCTACCAAGACCTTCGTAGGGGCACCCCTTGCGGGTGCCCTCCGCGAGAGCGAGAGCCATGAAGACCCACGAACTCACCGGCATGAGCGACGACGAGCTGCTGCTCGCCCTTCGCGACACCGAGAAACACCTGTTCCAGCTGCGCTTCCAGTCGGCCACCGACCGGCTGGAGACGCCCACTGAGATCAGCAAGGCGAAGCGGCAGATCGCCCGCATCAAGACCCTCCAGCGGGCCCGCGAGTTGAAGAAGTTGGTCGCCCTGCCGGACGCCGACATCGCCGGCCAACTGACCTTCCTCGAAGACAAGGTCGAGGGGCCGGGCAAGCGGCGGGCGAAGCGGGCCGTGTTCCGTCTGCAAACGATCCAAGCCGGCCGGCCCACCGCCGCCGCGACGACGACCACCGGGAGCGGTAAGTAATGGCCGACGCCACCACCAAAACGGACCCGGCCGCGACCGACGCCTCGCACGGCCGCATCGTCGCCGGCATCGTCACCCGCGACAAGATGGACAAGACCCGCCGGGTCGAGATCCAGCGGGTCGTCCGCCACGCCAAGTACGGCAAGTTCGTCAAGCGGCGAACCGTCTGCTACACGCACGACGAGGGGAACGAGTCGAAGCTCGGCGACACCGTCGAGATTCAGGAGTCCCGCCCGCTGTCGAAGCTGAAGCGGTGGACCCTGCTCCGGATCGTCACCAAGGCCCCCAGCCGCACCGTCGCCAACCTGGAAGGGGCCGTCGCCGGCAGCGAGTCGCCGCTCGCCCCGGTCGCCGCCAAGTAACACCGCCCGCACCCCGGCCCCCCGACCGAGTCGCTTGTCATGATTCAGATGTACTCCTACCTCGAAGTCGCCGACAACACCGGCGCGAAGCAGTGCATGTGCATCCAGGTGCTGGGCGGCACCAAGCGCCGCGTCGCCTACCTGGGCGACGTGATCCGCGCCAGCGTCCGCAAGTCGCTGCCCGGCGGCGACGTGAAGCAGGGCGACGTGGTGAAGGGCGTCATCGTCCGCACCAAGGTGGCCACCCGCCGCGAGGACGGCAGCTACGTCCGCTTCGACAGCAACGCCCTGGTGCTGCTGGACAACGACAACAACCCGCGCGGCACCCGCATCTTCGGCGCGGTCCCCCGCGAGCTGCGGGCCAAGTTCAACAAGATCATCAGCCTCGCCGCCGAGGTCGTCTGACGCGGAGTGGCCAGTGACCGGGTGGTCAGTGGCCCGAAGCAGTGGTCAGTGACCAGTGGTCAGTGGCCGGATGAAGAGAGAAGAAGAGTAGAGAGGCGGAGAGTTGAGAAAGTGAGTTCGCAGTACGCGGCTTTCTTCTCTGCCCACTGAACACCGGCCACTGGCCACTGCGAGAAAGACATGTTCATCCGCACCGACGACGTGGTCGTCATCCTCGCCGGCGACGACAAGGGCAAGCGCGGCAAGGTCGTCCGCGTCCTCCGCGAGGCGGACAAGGTGGTCGTCGAGGGCGTCAACCTCGTCTACAAGCACATGAAGCCGAGCAAGCGGAACCAGCAGGGCGGACGGCTGTCGAAGGAGATGCCGGTCGCCGTGTCGAACGTCGCCCTGCTCGACCCGTCCACCGGCCGGGCGACCCGCGTCGGCGTCCGCTACACCGCCGACGGCACCAAGGAACTGTACGCCAAGAAGTCCGGCTCCACCCTCCGCGTGCTGGCCAAGGCGAACCCGAAGTACGCGACGGCGAAGTGATTTCGCCGCCGTCGTGTTAGCCCGGCGCGCGAGCGAGGGGCCAACGCCAACGCCAACGCCAACACCAACACCCCTCGCTCGCGCGTCGGGCTAACATACATCGCCGGCCGTTTCGGTCCCGTCAGCACTGGGGCCGCCAGAGGTCGCGCCGAGGACATTCGACATGGCCGCCGTCATCCTGCCGACCACCCGATTGCTCCAGAAGTACACCGCCGAGATCGCCCCGGCGCTCGCCGCCAAGTACGGCCGGGCCAACGTCCTCAGCCTGCCCCGGCTCACGAAAATCTGCCTGAACATGGGCGTCGGCAAGGCGCTCCAGGACAAGAACCGGATGACCGAGGCGGCCGAGCAGCTCGGCATGATCGCCGGCCAGAAGGCCCAGATCACCCAGGCCCGTATCGCCGTCAGCGCGTTCCGACTCCGCGAGGGGTACGACATCGGCTGCCGCGTCACACTTCGCGGCAAGCGGATGTACGAGTTCCTCGACCGCCTGATCAACATCGCCCTGCCGCGGATCCGCGACTTCCGCGGCATCAACCCGAAGAGCTTCGACGGCAACGGCAACTACAGCATGGGCCTGTCCGAGCAGATGGTGTTCCCCGAAGTGAACCCGGACAACGTCCACTTCACCCAGGGGATGGACATCACCCTCTGCACCTCCGCCGCCAGCGACGACGAGGCCCGCGACCTCCTGAAGATGCTCGGCATGCCGTTCCGCGAGTGACCGAACGCTCTTGCGAGCCGCGACCGCGAGGGAGTGGCATCTTCCATTCCGATGTCGCTCCCTCGCGGTCGCGGCTCGCAAGAAGATGGTCGGGATTTTCCGTCGGGTGCCCTTGCCAGGATACCCGTCGCGCTTGTAATGTGTTCCACTTGACTCGTCAGCGGAACGGTCGGCTCACGGCGGGACACCCGCCGCCCGAGCCGGAACGCCGCCCGTCAGAGGGTAGGGAATGTCGAAGGTCTCCAAGATGGCCAAATTCCGCCGCGACATGGCCGCGCTCGACCTGCACAAGGCCGAGTTGAAGAAGCCGGAAGCGCAGCGGGACGCCAAGAAGCTGCTCCGCCCGCGCGACCTGATCCGCATCCGCCGCCGCTGCAAGATCACCGGCCGCCCCCGCGCCGTGCTGAGCAAGTTCGGCGTCTGCCGGATCATCTTCCGCGACATGGCGAGCAGCGGGCTGATCCCCGGCGTCCGCAAGGCCTCTTGGTAACCAACCTTCGGCGTTTCAAGTTTCAAGTTTCAGAGTTTCAAGACCTCCGACGCCTCGGCGTCGATGCTGGTCGCTCCGACTCTTGTCTCGCCCGTTCCGGCGACTTGAAACTTCCCAACCTGAAACTGGACACTCGGAAGCACGCCCATGATGACCGACCCGATTGCGGACATGCTCACCCGCATCCGCAACGCGAACAACATCGAACGGCCGTTCGTGGACATGCCGGCCACGAAGGTGAAGGTGGCCATCGCCAAGGTGCTGGTGGACGAAGGGTTCATCGCCGGCTACCGCATCGGCAAGTACGTCGAGACCGAGGCCGGCAAGGAGTTCCAGGAGACGGCCGACATGGGTCAGGCCCACGTCGTCCTCCAGGTGTTTCTCAAGTACGGGCCGGACGGCGAACGGGTCATCCGCCACGTCGAGCGGTACTCGAAGCCGGGCAAGCGGGTGTACAAAGGGTACACCGAAGTCCGCCGCGTGCTGGACGGGCTGGGCATCGCCATCCTCAGCACCAGCCGGGGCGTGATGAGCGACCGCCAAGCCCGCAAGGCGAAGGTCGGCGGCGAGATTCTGGCGACGGTGTGGTGACGAAACAGTGGTCAGTGGCCGGTAGCCAGTGATCGGAAGAGAGCAGAAGAGAAGAGGGGCGGCTGCCTTTCTTCTCTGGACACCGGGCAGTGGCCACCGGCCACTGCCCCAACGGGCCGCGATTCGGGTTTCACGACCCGGCGAAGCCCCAGGAGAACGCGAAATGTCTCGTATCGGCAAACAACCGGTGGTCATCCCCGCCGGCGTGAAGGTGGTCGTCGCCGGCGGCGTGGTGAAGGTCGAGGGGCCGAAGGGCAAACTCGAAACCGCGTACCACCCGAACATGATCGTCACGGTCGAAGGGCCGCAACTCACGGTTCAGCGGCCCAACGACGAACGCCAAAATCGCGCGTTGCACGGCCTCACCCGCGCCCTCATCAACAACATGGTGGTGGGCGTCACGAAGGGGTACGAGAAGAAGCTGAAGATCGAGGGCGTCGGCTACCAGGCGACGATGAAGGGCACCGGCGTGGAGCTGACCGTCGGCTTCGCCAACCGCATCCTGCACACGCCCCCGGCCGGCATCACCGTCGCCGTGCCGGACCCGACGACCATCATCGTCAGCGGCGCGAACAAGCAGATGGTCGGCCAGTTCGCCGCCAACGTCCGGTCCAGCAAGAAGCCCGAACCGTACAAGGGCAAAGGCGTCCGGTACGACACCGAAGTGGTCCGCCGCAAGGAAGGCAAGGCGTTCACCTCGAAGTAACCCGGCGGCCCTCGCGGCCTGACCCTCCCGCACACCGACCGTTGCAAGGTGACTCCGATGGACGTTCAGAAACTGAAGGCGAAGCGGGCCGTCCGCCGCAAGCACCGGGTGCGGAAGACCATCCGCGGCACGGCCGCGAAGCCTCGCCTCAGCGTGTTCCGCAGCCACCACCACACCTACGCGCAGCTGATCGACGACGAGCGGGCCATCACCCTCGCCGCCGCCAGCACGTCGGACAAGGGTGCCAAGGTGGAGAAGGGCGGGAACATTCCGGCCGCCGTCGTCGTCGGCAAGCGGTTGGCCGAGAAGGCCAAGGCCGTCGGCATCACCGAGGCCGCCTTCGACCGCGGCCCGTACCGCTTCCACGGTCGCGTCAAGGCCATCGCCCGCGCCGCCACCGAGGCCGGGCTGAAATGCACCGGCCTGGAAGACACCACCAAGAAGACCAAGGCCGCGCCGGCCGGCGACGCGAAGCCGGCCAAGAAGGAAGGCGGCGAGAAGAAGGCGAAGAAAGAGAAAGCGCCCGCGTAACGGGCCGGGCGAACGGCGCGACGTGAGTCCGCCGGTTCTTATTGACCCTTACCGGTGCGCTGAGGCCAAGACCGAGCGAGAACCGCGAGCCACGCTGTCCGTACCCACACACCCGACCGAGACCGAGGACGACCAACATGGCGAAAGAACAAGGGGATCGCGGCGGCGGCGGGCGGGGTGGCCGCGGCGGGCGCGGCGGCGACGGCGACGAGCGCGACCAGTCGATGACCGACTACCTGGTGAAGATCCGCCGCAGCGCCTGCGTGGTGAAGGGCGGTCGCCGGTTCAGCTTCAACGCGCTGGTCGTCGTCGGCGACAAGCAGGGCAAGGTGTCGTTCGGCTACGCCAAGGCGAACGAGGTGCCGCCGGCCGTCGAGAAGGCGATCAAGGAAGGCGAGGCGATGGCCCGCCGCGCCAAGAAGATGCAGCTGAAAGGCAAGACCATCCCGCACCGGGTGGTCGGCAAGTTCGGCGCGAGCCGGGTCATCCTGGTTCCCGCCGGCCCCGGCACTGGCGTGAAGGCCGGCCCCGGCGTCCGCGAAGTCCTGCAAGCGGCCGGCATCGAGAACATTCTGACCAAGACGCACGGCAGCACCAACCCCATCAACCTCGTGAAGGCCACCATCAACGGGTTGCAGCAACTTCGCACCCGCGAAGAAGTCGCCCGCCTGCGGGGGGTGGAACTGTAACATGGACCTGACTCATCTGTCCCACGGCGTCGAGAAGCGGCGCGGCAAGAAGCGCGTCGGCCGCGGCATCGGTTCCGGCACCGGCAAGACCTCCACCCGCGGGGTGAAGGGCCAGTACGCCAGCGCCGGCGCGAACATGCCCGGCCAGCTGTTCATCGGCGGTCAGACGCCGATGCACCGCCGGTTCCCCAAGCGGGGGTTCTCGAACGCCACCTGGGCGAACGTGTACGCCATCGTCAACGTCGGCGACCTCGACGGGTTCGACGCCGGCACGGTAGTGGACATGGCCATTCTGAAGGCCAAGCGGATCGTCACCGGCACCTACGACGGCCTGCGGGTGCTGGGCAACGGCACCCTGACCAAGAAGCTGACCGTCCAGGCGGACCACTTCAGCAAGTCCGCCCGCGCCCAGGTCGAGGGGCACGGCGGCACCTGCGAACTGATCCCGCCGCCGAAACCGCCGCTGCGGTCCAAGATGGGCCAGGGCAAGCGGGCCGTGAAGAAGCCGGAACCGGCCAAGTGACCGTGGAATCCGCCCGCCGGAACGAGTAAGAAGGGACGGGCGGGAAACCGCCGGCCGCGCGGCCGGACGTTCCCCGCCCGTCCCTTGTCCCGTGTCCGCCCGCGCCGTGACTTCTCCCGCCAGGGGTTCGCATGTTCTCGATGCTCGTCACCATCTTCCGCATCCCCGAACTGCGGCGGAAGATCTTCATCACGCTCATGTTCCTGGCCGTCTATCGCATCGGCTACTACGTGCCGCTGCCGATGGTGGACCAGGCCGCGATGGCCGAGAAGATGCAGCAGAACGCCGGCGGCACCCTCGGCCGCGTGCTCGGCTTCGTGTCGCTGTTCTCCGGCGGCAACCTGAGCCAGTCGTGCATCTTCGCCCTCGGCATCATGCCGTACATCTCGGCGTCGATCATCATGCAGCTGCTGTCGTCCGGCGTGGTGCCGTCGCTGGAGCGGCTGAAGAAGGAGGGGGCGTCCGGGCAGAAGAAGATCAACGAGTACACCCGCTACCTGACGGTGCCCATCTGCCTCATCCAGGCCACCATGTTCGTGCAGGTGTTACTGCGGCAGGGGAGCGACGACGGCGGCGGCGGGTACGGGTCGGCCGTCGACGGGGTGAACGCCTCCGGCATGAGCCTGCTCTACTTCGGCATCGGCGCGGTCGCCATCATGACCACCGGGTGCCTGTTCCTCATGTGGCTGGGCGAGCAGATCGACGAGTACGGCATCGGCAACGGCATCTCGCTCATCATCATGGCCG
>JAYUFU010000404.1:0-11810 GCA_043738505.1 Fimbriiglobus sp.
CGAGCGCGCCGGCCGGCGCGCTCGGCGATGCCCCGCGGCAAAACGTCGGTCAGTTGTACAGAGTGCCGGTGTTCAGCACCGGTTGCGCCTGGGAGTGGCTGCACAGCACCACCAGCAGGTTGCTCACCATCGCCGCCTTCCGCTCGGCGTCCAACTCCACCACGTTCCGCTTGCTCAGCTCGTCCAGGGCGTGTTCGACCATGCCGACGGCCGCCTCGATGATGAGCTGGCGGGCGGCGATGGTGGCCCCGGCCTGCTGCCGCTGGAGCATCATCGACGCGATCTCCGGGGCATACGCCAGGTAGCTGATTTGCGCGTCCACGATGTCGATGCCGGCCTGCGTCATCCGCACCTGCAACTCGTGCTTCAGCTTCTTCGCCACTTCGTCGATGTGGCCCCGCAGCGACGACTCGTCGTTCTCGTTGGCGTCGTACCGGTAGTGGCCGACGAGCGTCCGCAGCGCCGCCTCGCTCTGCACGTGGATGAAGTCCTCGTAGTCGTCCACCATGAACACCGCCTCGGCCGGGTTGCTCACCTTGAACGTCACCACGGCGGCCACTTCGATGGGCGTGCCGTCCTTGTCGTTCACCTTCGTCGGCATCCGCCGGCTGTGGGCGTCCTGCGTCACCGTGCCGGCCGCGTCCTTCCGCTGCGGCGTCTTCTGCACGCCGGTCTCGAACGTCTGCACCCGCAGGGAGATGCGGGTCCGCCAGTAGAACGGATTGCCCCAGAAGAAGCCGACCCGGGTCAGCGTGCCGACGTACTTGCCGAACAGTTGCACCACCCGCGACTGGTTCGGCCCGTTCACGATGAATCCGAACGGCAGGAACACCCACACCACGGCCAGCCCGATGCCGGCGTACACGAAGCCGAACTCCTGCATGACCCCGCCGTACACGAACGCGGCGACGGTGGCCGCGAGCCACGTCAGGACGACGAACAACATCCCGAACCCCGACCGCAGACGCACTTCACGCTCTTGCATGGGACACCTCGTTTGGCCGCTGTGGTATCGAAATGATATCACTCCGATAGCGACCAGTCAACAGAGGGTTCGTCGCGCGGCGGACGGGATTTTTTCCGGCGAGTTTCTCCGCCCGAGGTGTGGGTCGGTCGAGACGGGGCGGGGGTGTTGCGGATTTCAAGTGGGAAAGAGGGCGGACGGAAAAATCGGGAAAAATGAGGAATTGGTGATTGACAGGTGATTGTTCAATGATTACATTCACTCACAACTCGCAGCGCTTTTGCTGTCCTCTCTCAGTTTTCCGTTCTCCCGTCGTCGCCACGACGACCACACCCACAAACGGGTGTGGACTCATCCCGTCGGTTCCCTAACAAGGAGTCCGTCATGCGCCCCCGTTCGACTCGCCGATCCGCGTTCACGCTGATCGAACTGTTGGTGGTCATCGCCATCATCGCCATCCTGATCGGCCTGCTGCTGCCGGCCGTGCAAAAGGTCCGCGAAGCCGCGGCCCGCATGAAGTGCAGCAACAACCTGAAGCAGATGGGCCTCGCCCTGCACAACTACCACGGCGCGCTGGAGCGGATGCCGGGTGCCCGCGGCGGCGACCTGCTGGGCACGCCCAACGCCGCGCCGAACTACGCCGGATACACCGCCACCACCTACGGCGGGTGGATGTGCTCGATCCTGCCGTACATGGAAGGGGACAACCTCGGCCGGGCGCTGCTCGCCAACGCCCGCACCTCCACGTGGTACGTCGGCTTCTTCGCCAACAACAACAAACCCGTCACCCACTTCAACTGCCCGTCGGACACGATCAACAACGGCAGCCCGCCGCCGGCCGGCTACGGCGCGCTAACCAGCTACGTCGGCATCACCGGCAGCGACGCCGGGTTCAACGCCCAGTACTACGGCCCGTCGAACGGCTTCTTCCGAGTTCAGAACGGTTCCGACAAAGGCCCCCGTCTGACCGACATCACGGACGGCACCAGCAACAGCATCGCCATCGGCGAGCGGCCGCCGTCCAACGAGAAGTATTGGGGTTGGTGGTCGGTGAGCGATTACGACTCCCTGCTGTCGCTGAACCAGCAGTTCGCCTATTACGGCGGGTGCATCTACCCCGGCACGTTCAAGCCCGGCAAGATCACCGGGCCGTGCGGCGGCGATTCCAACCACGTGTGGAGCTTCCACACGAACGGGGCCAACTTCGCCATGGCCGACGGGTCGGTTCGCTACCTGTCGTACTCCGCCCAACCGGTCACCATCCCGATGGGGTCGATCAGCGGCGGCGAAGTGTTCAACGCGCCCTGATCCCCGCCGTACCCCGCTGCCCACCGGCGACCGCGCCGGTGGGTTCTTCCATTCCCACATGCCCTTCCTTCGGTGCCCTCACCATGACACTCAAATGCCGCGGTGCCGCCGCGCTGTTCGTCGCCCTGGTCCTCGCCGTCGCCACCGGCTGCGGCGCGAAGACCGCCACAGTGAAAGGCGTCGTCAAAGTGGACGGCAAGCCGATCCCCAACGGCAACGTCTCCTTCCGCACCGCGACCGGGCTGATCGTCGATGCGCCGATTCAGTCCGACGGCACTTACTCCGCCCCCAACGTCCCCGTGGGGGAGGCGCAAGTCCTCGTCTCCGCGATGGACCCCAAGTTCGAGGCGAAGATGAGCGAACTGGCCGGCCGCAGCGAGCCCGACGGGAAAACGACCGGCCGCGGCAAGCTCCAGGTCGGCGGTGCCGCCCCGCCGGGCGGCGACTTCCAAGCCCAGTACACCCTCGTCGATAGCAAGTTCAACAGTTACGAGTCTTCCGGCTTGAAGGTGAACGTGTCCAACCCCGAAACGACCTACGACATCCCCGTGACCAAGACCAAGCGCTGACCCTCACCCGTCCAGGCCCGGCAGGGCGGGCTGAAACGACCGCACGACCCTCGGCCTTTCGCCGGGGGTTTTTCGTTCCGTCCGCGGCACCAGCGGGATGGGCGGGATCGGCTGGTGCTGGCTCGCCGTCACGACGAGCGTCTTCGGGGAGTGGATCGACACGGCCGTCACCCCGGCCGCGAGCGCCAGGGCGGGCGTGTTGCACTCCCGACTGATGTGCAGCTGCACCACCGCCGCCACGTCCCCGGCCCGGCACCACGCGGCCACCGCCGCCGCCGCCTGCGCGTTCGACAGGTGGCCCAGGTCGCCCAGCACGCGGTCGATCAGGAACCGCGGCCGGCAGCTCTTCCGCTGCATCGTCACGTCGTGGTTGAACTCGACGGCCAGGATGTCCACCCCGTGGAAGGCGGCCAGCAACTCCTCCCGCACGCAGCCCAAATCCGACGCCAGCCCGACCGCCCAGCCGGGGCCGTCGATGCGGAACGCGAACGTCGGCTCCGAGTCGTGCGGCACCCGCACCGGCCGAATCGTCAGCCCGCCGCCCACCTCGAACGGCACGTCGTCGGCGAAATCCGCGACCAGCCCGGCCCGCTTGAGCGGCGCGTAGGCGGGCACGGCGGCGAGCGCGGCGTGGTGGTCCGGGTGGGCGATGAGCCGGACGTTCAGCCGGCGGAGGTGTTCGAGGGTGTAGCGGTTCCAGTGGTCGGTGTGCGTGTGCGTGACGACGACCGCCTTCACCGCATTCCACGAACTGCCGACCTGCTGCATGCGCGCGGTCAACTCCTGCGGCGGCAGCCCGCAATCGACGAGCAGGCCGAAGCCGGCCGACTCCAGCAGGTTGGCGTTGCCAGAGCTGCCGCTGGCGAGGACCGTGAACCGAGCGGTCATGGGAACGGGCCGAGAGGGAGGCGGAAAAGTGAGTTGTAACCGACGCCTGGGCGAAATGGGTAGGCCAGTAGCGGATGTGAGAGGGAAAGTCGGCGGGTCGGCGCGTCACGAACCGACGAACAGGTTCGCCACGGGCACGCGCCAACCTGGCAACAGGACCGAAGTGAGGGTGTCGGTGTCGTCGAAGACCGTGACGGACTGATTCACCCGGCAGACGGCGACGGTTCGGGGGTTGGGGTCG
Source organism: Fimbriiglobus sp. (assembly GCA_043738505.1). Lineage (GTDB taxonomy): Bacteria > Planctomycetota > Planctomycetia > Gemmatales > Gemmataceae > JALHQU01. The sequence continues at coordinate 3,971 of JAYUFU010000404.1, forward strand.
ATCACCCACACTTCGACGACGCCGGCCCGGAAGTACTCGTCGTTCTTGGCCGCGATCTCCGGGTTCGTGTCGTTCTTGCTGCGCACTTCGACGACGATTTCCGGGATCGTCTCCAAGTACCCTTCCGAGGACCGCGTCACCGGCAGCGATTTCGCCAGCACGAACGCGGCATCCGGGCCGACGACGCGATCCGGGTTCCGCCGCAGGATGACGCCCACGTCGCCGCACACCTCGCCGAGGCCGGCGTCCTCCGCGTCGGTGAGGTGGCGGATGACCCGCGCCTGCCGGCGGGCGTGCGTGTGCGAAGGTGGAGGCATGGTGACGAGAATTCCGTCGTCGAGTTCGTACCGCACGTCCCCGGACGGCAGCGAAGTCGGCAGCGCGGCGAGGTCGGCCGCCGTGAGCAGCCGGCGGGAGGCGGGAACGCGAGTTGGCAGCGTGGCAACCATCATGGGGGTATTCTACACCTTCGGCCGCTTGGTGTGCCAGTCGGTGAAAGGCTCAACTCGAAGCCGGCTGACCCGACGGGGTTTCGGCGCGAGCCGGAGACGGCCCCACCGCCGTGCGAATCAGGTCCTGGATGTCCGACAGTATCCGGCCGCGAAGTTGCTCGGGCACCGCCGTCAGGTCGAGGTACACTCCGCGCCCGGAGGTCACCCAGGCGGACTCGTGGGCGACACGGCCGCCGGCGGAAACGGGCTGCCCGTTCTCCGCTTCCGCCGCCGCGCGGAACTGATCGTCGGGTGCGATGGGAACCATGTTCAGCCTCCGAAGGTATCAGCCACCTGGCTCTTTGGCCGCGAACCAGTGGTCGTCGATCTTCATCGGGTCGTAGTAGCGAATCGGGTCGTTCCAGAATCGCTCGGGCAAGTCCCGCTCGCCGTTCGGACTGTAATACAGCCCGAACCATGTGCTGAAGTGCGCGCCTTGACCATCGTTCCACCGGATGCAGAACGACATCCCGTCCTGATAACAATCGACATTGACAGTATTCCGTAACTCGTCACGCTTGCCCGGCTCGTCACGGGCCGCGGCTTCGAACAAGCCGCGGTGTTCAGCGAGCATTTTGAGTTGCCACCGGTGCCGCTCGGCCAACTTTTCCGCCGGCGTGCGGGTGTCCGGTTGAATCTGTTCGCGCGGCGTTTTCCACGTCCGCATCAGCTCCGGCCCGTACACAACGACCATTGCGGTGGGCACCGAGAGCGAGGCGAGGACGCCGAGCACCCCGAGAATGCGACGTGACATGCCCGACCCTCTACGGGAGAAATCACACCACCGGCCGCCGGGTGTGCCAGGCAGTGGCCGCCTCGTACATGCGGGCGATGCGGAACATGCGGTCCTCGTCGAACGCCGCCGACAGCAGTTGCAGGCCGACCGGCAGGCCGCCGGCACTGAACCCGCACGGGATGCTCATGCCGGCGATGCCGGCCAGGTTACAACTGATCGTGTAGATGTCGCTCAGGTACATCGCCAGCGGGTTGTCCGACTTCTCGCCGAATTTGAACGCCGGCGTCGGCGAGGTCGGCCCCATGATGACATCGCACGCCTTGAACGCCTCGTCGAACTCGTCCTTGATCTTCCGCCGCACTTTCAACGCCTTCAGGTAGTACGCATCCTTATACCCACTGCTGAGCGCGTAAGTGCCGAGCATGATGCGGCGCTGCACCTCGCGGCCGAAGCCCTCGCCCCGGCTCTTGCTGTAGGTGGCGATCAGGTCCGCCTTCTGCTTGGTGCGGTGCCCGTAGTGCATGCCGTCGAACCGCGCCAGGTTGCTGCTGCACTCGGCCGTGGCGACGATGTAGTACACCGCGACGGCGTATTGCGCGCCGTGCGGCAGGCTCACGTCCACCAGCGTCGCCCCTTGCTTCACGTACTCGGCGAGGGCGGCGCGGATCAGCTTCTCCACTTCGGCATCCAGGCCGGAGTCGAAGAACTCCTTCGGGATGCCGATGCGGAGGCTCTTCACCGGGTCGTTGAGCGACTTCGTGTACGCCGGGACGGGCGCATCGACGCAGGTGCTGTCCCGCTTGTCCCACCCGGCGATCACTTCCATCATCAGCGCGGCGTCGGTCACGTCGTGGGTGAACGGGCCGACTTGATCGAGGCTGCTGGCGAAGGCGATCAGCCCGTACCGGGACACGCGGCCGTAGGTCGGCTTCACCCCGACGATGCCGCACAGCGCGGCCGGCTGGCGGATGCTGCCGCCGGTGTCGGTACCCAGGGACACCGGCGCTTCGCACGCGGCCACGGCCGCCGCGCTGCCGCCGCTGCTGCCGCCGGGGATGCGGGTGCTGTCCCACGGGTTCGTCGTCTTCTGGTACGCGCTGTTCTCGGTGCTGGACCCCATCGCGAACTCGTCCATGTTCGTCTTGCCGAACACGACGGCGTCTTCCGCTTTGATGCGCTCGACGACGTGCGCGTCGTAGGGCGGGACGAAGTGTTCCAGCATCTTGCTGCCGCAAGTGGTGGTGACGCCCTTGGTGCACAGCACGTCCTTGACGGCGACCGGCACGCCGGCGAGCTTGCCGAGCGGTTGCCCGGCCTTCCGCTTGGCGTCCACCGTGGCGGCCTGCGCGAGGATGCCGGCCTCGTCCACGCGGAGGAACGCCTTCACCACGCCGTCGCGGGCCGTCACCGACGCCAGGAACGCGGCGGCGATGTCGGTCGCCGTCGCCTGCCCGGACGCTTGCAGGGCGAGTAGTTCGGTGGCGGTCTTCTCGATGAGGGACATGGCGGGACTCGAAGAAAGAGGATTCACCACAGAGGGCACGAGAGAAGAGAAAGAGAGTTGGACGGGATCACAGGATGAAATGCATGATCGAAGACAGAAAGTCTGAATCCCTGCCTTTCATCCTGTGATCCTGTCCATACTCGTCTTTCTCTCTTCTTTGGGGCCACTGTGGACAGTGCGGGCACTGGATTTCAGTGGCTGACCGGCTCGTCGGTGTCGAAGACGGCCGGGACGCCGAAGAAGTCGGCCAGCCGCGTCGGGGCGTTCTGGAGCGCGGCGTCCACCGGCAGCGACGGCACCGGCACGTCGTCGCGGAACACGTTCGCCACCGGCAGCGGGTGGGCGAGCGGTTCCAGGCCGTCGGTGTTCACTTCCGACAGTTGATCGACGTACTTGAGGATGGCGTTCAACTGGTCGGCCATCGCCGCGAGGTCGGCGTCCGACAGCTCCAGCCGGGCCAGGTTGGCGACCTTCTTCACTTCGGCGAGCGAGAGCGACATGGGTGGACCACCGCGAATGGGCGCGAACGAGTGCCGGGTAGATACCGACAAACCCCGTCGCGCGGGTCGGGAAGCCGAGCCGGGCGAAGGGGAGGGGGTGAAGTGGGGTGGGCGGCGGGCCGTCACACCACGACGGTCGAGAACGGCTTCCGCTTGACCGGCTTGGCGATGCGGCCGGAGCGGATGCACTGCACGCACACCCACAGGCGAACCGTCTCGCCGCTCTGGTCGATGCGGATGCGTTGCAGGTTCGGCTTGTACACCCGCTTGGAGATGCCGGTGATCTTCTTGCCGACGCCGCCGAGGTACTTGGCCTTACCCCGGTAGGTCTTCTGGTTGCCCCGCATGGGCTTCTTCTGGCAGATCCGGCAGTGCATACCCATCGAACAACCCTCACGGCCCCGGTAGTCGGGCGGTCGCGCGGACGGCGGAAAGAAAGGAAAGTATAACCGCCGCCGGCCGACTGGCAAGCGAACCCGGCGCGGAAATCCGCAGCCGCGGCGAGCGGCACGCGAATCGGGAGCCGACGGGTTTCGGGCGGTGTCGGAAAATCAGCATTGGTGTCGGTTTTTTCCTTGACGCGAACTGTCAGGCGCGGTTTGATATCGTGCATTAACGCCTCCCACTTTCGCGGGTGGCACAACCGGCCCAAGCGACCACTTGCTGACGGCCATCACCGGCTTGTCGTCACACCAACGCTGCGGACCTCGGGCTAGGGGTAGGCCGAACCGCCACGCGGACGACACGCCACACGAGGAGATCGACCCATGACGCGAACAACACAAGTGCTGGCGGCTCTCGCCCTGTTGGTCGGCGGCGACTCCGCCCGTGCCGCCCCGGTGTTTTGGACGGACTGGACCACCGGCAACTTCACGAACGGGTTCGTGGGTCAAGGCACGATCACCACGTCGACCTCGACGGTGCAGGTCACCTACACGAACTCGCAGGGAATCTCCTTCTTCCAGAACGGCAGCGCTGGTCAAACCGACTGGTGGGCGAACGGGTCGGGCGGCTCCCTCGGCCGTAACCCCGCCCGCTCGCCCTACACCAGCGCGCTGGTGGACAACATCCCCACCGGCACGGACATGATCGCCTTGCGATATGCCGGCAGTCAAAAGCTGACCTTCTCGCAAGCCATCGCCAACCCCGTCTTCTCGTACGTCAGTCTCAACGGAAACGGCTACGCATTCGACCAGGATTTCGACATCCTGAGCTTCGGCGACGGCACGGTGCGGGACGTCGGCTGGTGGGGCGTCGGCACGTCGTCCAAGAGCGTCGTCGCCCTGGCAGGTGGCGGGTTCGAGTACCAGTTGCTGGGAACCGGGGAACCGCACGGCACCATCCGCTTCAAAGGCGCTTTCAATACCGTCACCTGGCGGAGTCTCACGAATGAGAACTGGAACGGTTTCACGGTCGGCGTTCAAGGTACGGCAATCGAGGTGTTCAGCGTCCCCGAACCGGCGACGCTCGCCGTGTTCGGCGGCATCGCGCTGGCCGGTGCCTTCGGCTACCGCCGGCGGAAGGCGACCGCCACCGCGTGAGTGCCTTCGGCGTGAAGCCGGCCGATCTGTGGCCGGTGTGACCATCCTCACGCGGTGGCGATGACGACGGTGTAGCTGCGGTTTTCGACCGACTCGGCGGTGCCGAAGGTTTCGACGATCTCCGGGATCGTCTGCACCGGCATCTTGGTGACGAAGTAGAAGCGGCCGCCCGGCCGCAGCACGTCGCGGGCCGTCTGGATGAAGTGCCGGCCGATCTCGCTGTTCGAGAAGTACGGCGGGTTGGCCAGCACCACGTCGTACTCGCCGACGGGCAGCTCCGCCATCGTGCTGCTCGTCACCAGTTTGAAGTCCGGGACGCCGTTGGCGGTGGCGTTCATCTCGGCCAGCTTGATCGCCCGCGCGCTGCTGTCCACGAACGTGACCCTGCCCGCCGCCCCGCACTGCGGCGACACTAGGCAGCCGACGACGCCGTTGCCGCAGCCCATGTCCAGCACTTTGTCGCCGGGCCGCACGTCGGCCACCTCCAGCATGGCCCGGCTGCCGCTGTCCAACTCGCCGTAGGCGAACGTGCCCGGCCAGCTCTCGAAGCTCATGCTCGGCCGCTCGCCGATCTTCGCGTGGAACGTCATCTTGTGCCGGCGGCGGGGGACTTCCTCGTCTTCGCGGACGGCCCAGAACGCCGACCCGAACTCACTGCGCGGGGCCTCGCTGCACTTGCCGAACACCTTCTTGATGGCCTTCGAGAACAGGCTGTCCCGCTCGTACTCGGACAGCACGACGAACCGCCCGCCGGGCCGCAGGACGTGGTACGACTGCTCGATGATGTCGAGCTTCAGTTCGCGGTCGGCCTGCACCGACGACAGGAAGATCACCGTGTTGAACTTCGCCGGCACGTCCCACACGTCGGCCGACACCAGCACCTCGGCGGTCAGAGACTCCTGCGCCAGCTTCTCCCGTAGTCGCTCGCCCTGGTACACGTCGTACTGGAAGCAGACGGCTTCCATCGGCGGGGCGTCCGGGTCCGGCGCGGGGGCGGGTGGTTCGGCCGAGTCCGCGACGTAGCCGACGGCGGCGGCGCGGCCGTGCAGCGCGGCGACGAGTTCGGTCGAGGGCCACACCGGGCCGGCCACCACCAGCACGGGCGGCACCACCTTGGACGCCACCAGCGGGTACAGATCGAGGACGTGTTTCATTCGGCTATGGTAGCTGGTGGTGTCGAAAGGGGCCGAAAAGTCCCGCGTCGTCTTCACGCGATCCACTCCGTTCCTTCATACGATGGCGTTAGAAATCCTTGAGTGCCCGGCCGCGGGCCGACCCGGAGGTTCGCCGTGTCCCGCCTGTATTCGGACATCTTCACCAGCCGCGCCGCCACGCCCCCCGGCTCGGCCACGCCCAAGTTCGCCTTGAAGGGGGTGAACTTCTGGTACCCCGGCAAGCAGGCGCTGTTCGACGTGACGCTGGACATCCCGGAGAAGTCCGTCACCGCGTTCATCGGCCCCAGCGGGTGCGGCAAATCGACGCTGCTGCGGCTGCTCAACCGGATGAACGACCTGATCGACGGCACGCGGCACACCGGCGAGGTCACGCTGGACGGGAACGACATCTACACGCCGGCGGTCAACCTGGTGGACCTCCGCCGGCGGGTGGGCATGGTGTTCCAGAAGTCGAACCCGTTCCCCAAGACCATTTACGAGAACGTCGCCTTCGGCCCCCGCGTGGCCGGCACCCGCGACCGCGCCCGGCTGGACTACCTCGTCGAGCGGTGCCTGAAGCAGGCCGCCCTGTGGAACGAGGTGAAGGACCGGCTGCACGCCTCGGCGCTGGCCCTGTCGGGCGGCCAGCAGCAGCGGCTGTGCATCGCGCGATCCCTGGCCACCGACCCGGAGGTGCTGCTCATGGACGAGCCGGCCAGCGCCCTCGACCCGAAGTCCACGCTGGCCATCGAGGACCTCATCGACGACCTGAAGAAGCAGTACACGATCATCATCGTGACGCACAACATGCAGCAGGCGGCGCGGGTGTCGGACGGCACCGCCTTCTTCTTCGAGGGCCGCGTGATCGAGTACAGCGTCACCCAGCAACTGTTCACGAAGCCGGAGAAGAAGCAGACCGAGGACTACATCACCGGCCGGTTCGGGTGAGCAGTGGCCGGTGAGCAGTGGTCAGTGGTCAGAAGAAGACAACCCAGACGAAGAGAAGGGTGAAGACGGAGGACAACACCGGTGACCGTTGCGCGCCACCAACGCCCTAGCCGGCTCGGAACTGTCCGGCTGCTCTCTGGCTACCGGCCACTGACCACTGACCACTGAGGCAAGAATGTCCGCGCCCCGCATCCTGATCATCGAGGACGAGAAGGGGTTGGTGCAGTCGCTGAACTGGTACTTCTCCAAGGAGGGGTACGAGACGCACGCCGTGTCGGACGGGCACGAGGGGCTGAAGAAGGCGCAGTCGCTGCTGCCGGACGTGGTGCTGCTGGATGTCATGCTGCCGGGATTGGACGGACTGAGCGTCTGTCGCGAGCTGCGGGCCAACGAGAAGACGCGCGAAATCCCGATCATCATGCTGACCGCCAAGTCCGAGGAGGCCGACCAGATCGAGGGGTTCGCCAAGGGGGCGGACGACTACGTCACCAAGCCGTTCAACAACAAGATTCTGCTCCAGCGGATCAAGGCGCTCCTGCGGCGGGTGGACGGCCCCGGCGACCCGGCCGACGTGGTCGAACACCTGGGGGTGAAGATCGACCGCGTCCGCCACCGGGTGACGCTGAACACCAGGAAGGTGGACCTGACGCCGACCGAGTTCCGCCTGCTGGAGTGCCTCGTGCGACAGCCGGGGCGGGCGTTCACCCGGCACCAACTGATGGACGCGGCCATCGGCGAAGGACAGATCGTGCTGGAACGCACCATCGACGTCCACATCAAGACGCTGCGGAAGAAGCTGACCGCGACGGGCAACGGGCCGGAGTTGATCGAGACCGTCCGCGGCTTCGGCTACCGCTTCCTGGAAGACAAGGCGCACTGAAACCGAATCCGATTGCTGAGTGACTGTCTTGTTAGCCCGCCGCGCCAGCAAGGGGCGAACCGCCAAAGTTGCTCGCCCCTTGCTGG
>JAYUFU010000405.1:0-11808 GCA_043738505.1 Fimbriiglobus sp.
TTTCGGAGCCGGGGCCGACCGCCGTCCGCCCGACGACGTTCAAGGCGTTCGGCAAGTCCGTGACGCTGGCGGAATACCGCCGGGTGGACGACGGGGCGACGGGGAAGTGATCGTGCGGAAGCGGGAAGTGAAGTAGGCGAACCCGGCCCGCCAGGGCCGTGGGTGTCCAGGTGAACCGGCGGCGTGAGCCGCCTGGGTTGCCGTCGCCCAGGCGGCTCACGCCGCCGGTTCACCAGCAGTGCCGCCGACGATTGCCACATCTGAGTCGGCGACAGCCATTGCGTCGATCCGCACTTCCGGCCACAATCATTCCGTCGCTTCCCTTTTCTCCGTTCCCTTCGGGTATCCCAACGTGTTGCGCGCCGCATTGCTCGGAGTCGTTACCGTGGGAATGGCCGTGGCCGCCCCGGTGCCCAAGCCGCGCGAGAAGTCGAAGGACGAGAAGGCGTTCGAGGGCACCTGGCAGGTGAAGGGCTACGAGGGCGGGGTTCCCCCGCCGGGCGACATCCGGCAGATGCAGTTCCGCTTCGCGGACGGGAAGTGGTTCGTGATCGCGGACGGCAAGGCGGGATCGTTGCCGGACACATACAAGCTCCGCACCACAACCACGCCCCTGGGGATCGATGTCGCCGACGGCGACCGCCTCACGCTCGGCAGCTACGAGATCGACGGCGACCGGATGACGATCGCCCTGCCGAGCCTGCCGAAGGCCGAGCGGCCGACCAAGTTCGACGTGACTTCGGGCGTGGTGGTCTTCACGCTCCAGCGGCTGAAGGACAAGTGATAATGCGGAAGCGCTACGCCATCCCCGCGCTCGTGTTGCTGGCCGCGTTGACGGGGCTGCTGGCGCACCTCGCGCGGCGCGACCCGCCGGGACCGGGCGTGACGTGGGCGAACGCGAGCCGAATCGAAGTCGGCATGACGGAACCGGAGGTGGTGGCGATTGTGGGAGGGCAGCCGATGATTTTTCCGCCGAACACGGCCTGCCCTGGGCAACGACCGGGTACGGATACGGATACGCAGATGGTCTGGTCCGGCACCGAGTGCGAAATCATCGTGTACCTTGACTGGTCGGGTCACGTCGTTGACAAGGAAACGAAAGGCCCGTCACCGCCGACGTGGTTCGACCGCGCTCGTCGGCGGCTCGGACTCTGATCGGCCGACGCGCTCGGCGGTGCCTCGCGGCAAACCCATTCGCACCATTGCTTCCCGTCGCGGTTCCGGCCACAATACTTCCGTCGGTTCCCTCCCCGCCTTCACTTCGGTCATCCGATATGCTCCGCCCCGCCCTCCTCGCGGTGGTCGCCGTCGCCGGTGCCGCCGGTTCGGTCTCGGCCGCCGACCCGGTCATCGACTTCAACCGCGACATTCGACCCATCCTGTCGAACAACTGCTACGCCTGCCACGGGCCGGACGAGAAGGTCCGCAAGGCCGACCTCCGCCTGGACACGTTCGCCGGTGCGACGGGCAAGGACGGCACCGCCGCCGTCACGCCCGGCGACCCGGCCAAGAGCAGCCTGATCGAGCGGGTGACTTCGGCCGACGCCGGCGAAGTGATGCCGCCGCCGAAGACCGGCAAGAAGCTGACGGCGAAGGAGACGGAGCTGCTGGCCGCGTGGATCAAGCAGGGGGCGAAGTACGCCACCCACTGGAGCTACGTCAAACCCGAACGCCCCAAAGTCCCCGCCGGCGCGACGCATCCCATTGACGCCTTCGTCCGCGCGAAGCTGGCCCCGCTCGGCCTCAAGCCCTCACCCGAAGCCGACCGGTACACACTCGTCCGCCGGGTGGCGCTCGACCTGACCGGTCTGCCGCCGACGGCCAAGGACGTGGAGGAGTTCGTCGCGGACAAGGGCGCGGACGCCTACGGCAAGATGGTGGACCGGATGCTGGCGAAGCCGGCGTTCGGCGAACACTGGGCGCGGCTGTGGCTCGACCTGGCCCGCTACGCCGACAGCGCCGGGTACGCCGACGACCCGTCTCGCACCATCTGGGCGTTCCGCGACTACGTCATCAAAGCGCTCAACGCGAACAAGCCGTTCGACCGGTTCACGATCGAACAGATCGCCGGCGACCTGCTGCCGAACGCCACCGACGAGCAGGTGATTGCCACGGCGTTCCACCGCAACACGATGACCAACAGCGAGGGCGGCACCAGCGACGAGGAGTTCCGCAACGTGGCCGTGGTGGACCGCGCGAACACGACGATGGCCGTCTGGATGGGCACAAGTATGGCTTGCGCCCAGTGCCACACGCACAAGTACGACCCGATCACGCAGACCGAATACTTCCGCTTCTTCGCGCTGCTGAACAACACCGCCGACGCCGACCGCAGCGACGAAACCCCGGTGCTGCGCCTCTACACCGACGCGCAGAAGAAGCAGCTCGCCGAGTACGAAGCCGAGTTGGAAACGCTGAAAGCCAAGCTGGGCAAGCCGGCGGCGGACGTGCTGGCGAAGCAGGCCGCGTGGGAGAAGGCGCTGCCCCGCAAGATCGCCTGGCAGACGCCGAAGCCGAAGTTCCTGTCGTGGGGCGACCTCGACGGGACGGTGGCCGACGACGGCTCCATTCTGGTGGCCAAGGCCGCCAAGACCGACACCTACACCGTGGAACTGCCGCTGACCGGCGACGCGCTGACGGCCCTTCGGCTGGAAGCGCTACCGCACCCGTCCTTGCCGGGCAAGGGGCCGGGGCACTCCGGCGGCAACTTCGTGCTGTCGAACCTGTCCGCCAGCATCCTGCCGCCGACCGGCGGGGCCGGCCGCAGTGGGCGGTATCTGCGGATCGAACTGCCGGGCAAGCAGCGGCACCTGGTGCTGGCCGAGGTGCAGGCGTTCAGCGGCAAGGAGAACGTCGCCCTGAAAGGGAAAGCCAAACAGAGCAGCACGGCCTTCGCCGGCGACGCCAAGCGGGCCATCGACGGCAACACCAACGGCGTCTACTTCGAGGGCAACTCGGTGACGCACACGAACACCGAGGACAGCCCGTGGTGGGAGGTGGACCTGACCGCCGACAAGACCATCGACCGGCTGGTGATCTGGAACCGCACCGACCCCGGCACCCCGCAACTGCTCGCCAACTTCAAGGTGCAACTGCTGGACGACAAGCGGAAAGTGGTGTGGGAGGAGACGGTCGCGGAGGCCCCCAAGCCGAGCAAGGAACTCAAGCTGAACGGCAGCCGGACGGTGAAGTTCGTGCAGGCCGCCGCCGACTTCTCGCAGCCGCAGTTCGACGCGGCGACCGCCATCAACAACGCGAACACGAAGCAGAAAGGCTGGGCCGTCGGCGGCAAGCCGGGCCAGTCGCACACGCTGACGGTGGTGCCCGACGCGCCCGTGGCGATCCCCGCCGGCAGCAAGCTGGTGGTCACGCTCGACCAGTCGTACACGATGGAAAACCACACGCTCGGCCACTTCCGCCTCGGCTACAGCACGCAGCCGGGGGCCATCGACATCGCCCGCATCCCGCCCGACGTGCTGGCGGCGCTCGACATCGAAACCGGCAAGCGGAGCAAGGAGCAGACGGCGAAGGTGACGGAGTATTACCTGTCGGTCGCGCCGGAAACGAAGGCCCTGCGAGAGCGACAGTCCAGTGTCACCAAGATGCTCGCCGACGTGAAGCCGGCCGTCACGGTGCCCGTCATGAAGGAACTGCCGGCGAACCAGCGGCGGACGACGAAGCTGCAATTCCGCGGCAGCTTCCAGGATCTCGGCGCGGTGGTGACGGAAGGCGTGCCGAGCGCGTTCCACGCCTTGCCCAAGGGCGAGAAGGCCGACCGCCTGGCGCTGGCGAAGTGGCTGGTGTCCACCGACAACCCGCTGACGGCCCGCGTGACGGTCAACCGCTTCTGGGAACACGTCTTCGGCACCGGGCTGGTGCGCACGAGCGAAGACTTCGGCTCGCAGGGCGAGCCGCCGAGCCACCCGGAGCTGCTCGACTGGCTGGCGGTGGAGTTCATGGAGAAGGGCTGGGACGTGAAGGGGTTTTTGAAGACGCTGGTGCTGTCCGAGACGTATCGCCAGTCGTCGAAGGTGACGCCAGACCTGACGGAGCGCGACCCGGACAACCGCTACTACGCCCGCGGGCCGCGCTACCGGCTGTCGGCGGAGATGATCCGCGATCAGGCGCTCGCCGTCAGCGGGCTGCTGAGCGACAAGATGTACGGGCCGTCGGTGCGGCCGATCCGTCCCGCCCTCGGTTTAAACGCGGCGTTCGGCGGCAACCTCGACTGGCAGACCAGCGCCGGCGAGGACCGCCACCGGCGGGGCCTGTACACCGAGTGGCGGCGGACCAGCCCGTACCCGTCGATGGCGACGTTCGACGCGCCCAGCCGCGAGGCCTGCACCATCCGCCGCATCCGCACCAACACCCCGCTGCAAGCACTCGTCACGCTGAACGACCCGGTGTACGTCGAGGCGTCGCAAGCCCTGGCCCGCAAGGCCGTGGACGCCGGCAAGACGCCGGGCGAGAAGGTGACGGCGGCGTTCAAACTGGCCCTCGGCCGCCCGCCGAGCGAGAAGGAACTGACGCGGGTGGTGAAGTTGTACGAGGACGCCAAGGCCGACTTCGACAGGGACAAAGCGAAGGCGATGGACTTCGCCACCAAGCCCCTCGGCCCGCTGCCGAAGGGCGCGGACGCCGTGGAACTGGCCGCCTGGACGACCGTGGCCAACGTGCTGCTGAACCTCGACGAGATGCTGATGCGGCGGTGAAGCAATACAGATTTGAACCGCCAAGACGCCAAGGTCGCCAAGAAAGCAGAGAGAGAATGAGAGATTCTTTCTGTCTACTTGGCACGGTTGGCGGTTCTGTCCTCTCCGAATGCTGCCGGGTTGTGACTCTCTCAATCTCTGTTTTTCTTGGCGGTCTTGGCGTCTTGGCGGTTCAACCTTCTTCCCGAACAAAACCATGAACCACCCTCTCCTGCACACCACCCGGCGGCACTTCCTCGGCGCGGGGTCGCTCGGCCTCGGGGCCGTCGCGCTCGCGGCGCTCGGCGGCAACACCGCCGCCGCCAAGCCGGATGACAACCCGCTGTCACCCAAGAAGCCGCACTTCGCGGCCAAGGCCAAGCGGGTCATCTACCTGCACATGTCCGGCAGTCCGCCGCACCTCGACCTGTTCGACTACAAGCCGGAACTGGTGAAGCGGACCGGCGAGAACGTGCCGGACTCGTTCCTGAAGGGCCGGCGGTTCGCGTTCACGTCGGGCGTCCCGAAACTGCTCGGCACGCCGCGCAAGTTCAAGCAGTACGGCAAGGGCGGCATCTGGATGTCGGACGCGGTGCCGCACTTCCACGGCATCGCCGACGACATCACCGTCGTCAAGTCGATGACCACCGACGAGTTCAACCACGCGCCGGCGGAGCTGCTGCTGTTCACCGGGCACAACCGCCAGGGCCGCCCCGGCATGGGCACCTGGGCCACCTACGGCCTGGGCAGCGAGAACGAGAACCTGCCCGGCTTCGTGGTGCTGATCTCGTCCGGCGTGCAGCCGAGCGGCGGCGCGAACTGCTGGGGCAGCGGGTTCATCCCCAGCGTGTACCAGGGAGTGCAGTGCCGCAGCACCGGCGACCCGGTGCTGTACGTGACCGACCCCGCCGGCCTCGACCGCGACACCCGCCGCAAGACCATCGACGCGCTGCGCGACCTGAACGAGATGCAGGCCGCCGAGTTGGGCCACCCGGAGACGACGACCCGTATTGCGCAATACGAACTCGCATTCAAAATGCAGACCAGCGTGCCGGACGTGATGGACATCAAGAAGGAGACGAAGGAGACGCTCGAAGCCTATGGCGCGACCCCCGGCGGCAGCAGCTTCGCCAACAACGTCCTGCTCGGCCGCCGGCTGCTGCAACGGGGCGTGCGGTTCGTGCAACTGTTCGACTGGGGGTGGGACTTCCACGGCACCGGGCCGGGCGAGGACATCCGCGACGGCCTGACGAAGAAGTGCGCGACGATGGACAAGCCCATCGCCGCGCTCATCAAGGACTTGACGCGGCTGGGCATGTTCGACGACACGCTCGTGGTGTGGAGCGGCGAGTTCGGCCGCACGCCGTTCCGCGAAGGTCGCACCAGCGGCGGCAGCATCCTCGGCCGCGACCACTACCCGGACGCCTTCTGCACCTGGATGGCCGGGGCCGGCGTGAAGCGCGGCTTCAGCTACGGCGAGTCGGACGAGCTGGCCTTCGGCGTGGCCGAGAACAAGGTCCACGTCCACGACCTGCAAGCGACCATCCTGCACCAACTCGGCATGGACCACACCAAGCTGACGTACCGCTTCCAGGGCCGCGACTACCGCCTGACCGACGTTCACGGCAAGGTGGTCAAGGACGTGCTGGCGTAGCGGGTGGTTTGCCGAGACGAGTATGATGAGGGCATCTTGATAGGAGGGCGCGCGATGGTCGTGGACATCTCGGTGCGGAAGACGGCCGGAGGACGGTATCGGGCGAGCGCGACGAATCCCTTCTCGGCGGTCGCGGAGGGCACGACGCAGGACGAGGCCGTGAACCTCCTCCGCGACGATTTGGAGGAAGGGTTGCGGAACGGCACGACGACCGTTCGCCTCCACATCGGCGAAACACTCCCGGCTCCCGTGTGGCCGGACGACGAGTTCACCGCCGCCTGGCTCGACGGCATCCGCCAGACGCGGCTCGCGGCCGAGACCCGACCGGACCCGTGGGACGACGAGCCGGAGGCACCGTGACCGCGTTCATCCTCGACACGGACACGATTACCTTTTGGCTCCAGGGGAACACGGCGGTCGCCGTCGCGCTCGCCGCTCGGAAGCCGGACGAGATCGGCATCCCGATCATCGCCGTCGAAGAGATTTGGGACGGCTGGCAGTTGGCCATTCGCTCGGCGAAGACGCCCGAACGCGCGGCCCACGGGTCCGCCAAACTGGCCGAAACGCTGATGCGGCTCCGGCCGTTCGCCATCGCCCACCAATCCGTCGGTGCCATCGAGAAGTACCGCGAACTGAAAATGCAGAAGCTCAACGTCGGGGCGAACGACCTGAAGATCGCCGCCATCGCGCTGGACCTGGGCGCGACGGTCGTCACCAACAACGAGCAGGACTTCCGCCGCGTCCCCGGCCTGACCGTCGAGAACTGGACGGCGGGCTGACGGGCCGCGACGACCGCCGAGCGGGTGGCTGGCCGAGGACGCGGCACGTCCCCGGCTTCCTCACCTCCCTCCCTCTCGCGTCGGCCGCAGCTCTACTTCTAGTCACTGGTAAGACTTTCACTTTTCTGGTTGACTTTCCAGACGACGAGGTATATATGTACATGGAGTCACTTTCTCGTTCCGGAGTGTCACCGTGAACACCGCCACTCAGACAGCCCCCGCCACCGTCGAAGCCGACCGCTTCCGGTGCGAATCGGAGGTGCCGGACCCGCCGCGCGACGCGGCCGGCCGCAAGCAGTACTGGGAGGATACCGTCGCCGAAGCGGTGGCGGAGCTGCGCCGCCGACTGGCCAGCGCCCGCGACGAGAAGTCGTTCCAGGCGCTGCAAATGATCGTGGACTTGGAGAAGACGAGAATCCGTCACAAGGCCCCCGTCGCCGGTACGCAAACCACGCAAACCGGCAGTGGTCGCTGGGCCGACGGGCTGGAGCCGCTGCCGGTGTACAACGCCGAGAGCGACCGCGAGTTCGCGCTGAAGAAGGTGGAACCGAAGAAGGAAGACCTGACCCCGCCGGCGAGTGCCGCTCCCACTGTGGTGGAGGAAACCGTGCCGGACGCGCCGGTTCTTCCCACCGCTCCCCGTCGGGGGGAGGTCGGTTGCGAAGCCGCCGGGAGGGGGGCCACTTCCCCCGCGCTCGCCGATGGCTCGCGGCAAACCGAACTCCCGTCGTACCCGTTCCCACCGAAACCCCTGCGGCCGATCCCGCTGCGCGAGCGGGTGAGGTTGCAGCACCTCAACAAAGGCGTCATCTGTCACTTCCACGACCACGACGACGACTACCTACTGGAGCGCCGCGCCCGCCGGCGCGACGAGGAACCGGAGGGGATCGACCTGGAGGCGATTCTGCGGAGCTTGCCCCCGCCGCCGCCGGTCCCCAGGCTCCGCAACCTCGACCTGTTCTCGCTGCGCGACGAAGTCCCGCCGGGGGATGGCAAGGTGGTGTCGCCATGACCGTCGCGCCGTCACTGGAACTCCGGCTTCTTCCACACGCTCAGGACCGCCGGCTGGCCGAGGACGCGGCACTTCATCCGCTTGGTGCATTCCCAGCCGTACTTCTCCACCGCCTCGCGGAGCGTGTCGAACTCGCTCACCATCAGCACCGCCCGGCCGCCCGGCCGCAGCACCCGGTCCCACTCGGCGGCGGCTTCCTGATACAGCGGGATGACCAGGTCCGGCGTCAGCAGTTGCTCGCCGAACGGCGGGTTGCACACGATGCGGTCCACCGACTCGCGGTCGAGCGGCAGCTCGGTGCTGTCCCAGCGGGTGAGGACCACGCCGCCGCGGTTGCCCAGGTTCTGGCCACTGCAATAGATGGCGTTCGCGTCGATGTCCCCGCCCAGGTACTTGACATCCCGCATCCGTCGGGCTTCGCACAAGGCCACCGCCTCGGCCAGGATGGTGCCGGCCCCGCACATCGGGTCCATCACCGTCATGCCCGGCGCGATGCCGGCCAGCCGGACCATCGCCCCGGCCACGCTCGGCCGCAGGCTGGCGGCGACGTGGTCCGTCTTGTAGGTGCGGTGCCGCATGGTGCGGTCGGTCAGCCGCACGCCCGACACGGCCGTCTTCCCCTTGATGGTCAGCCAGATCTCGAACCAGGCGTTCTCCTCGGCCGGCAGCCAGCCGGCGGGCACCCACCCGGTCAGCCCGTCGGCCATGGCGTCCAGCGCGTCCACCCGGCGGAACCCGTGTTCGCCCTGCATCTGGCAGACGAGGTGGAACGTCGGCTTGCCCTTGGTCTTCGGGCGGATGGCGTGGTGCAGGCGGAACAGCAGCGGCCAGTCGGGCTTCTTCGCCGTCCACTTCTGGATGTTGGCCAAGTCGGTCGCCTTGTACGTCAGGCTGTCGGTGCCCCACGCCAGCAGGTACACGTCCTCGGTCGTCTTCAGGGTCAGCACGGCCGGGGTGATGTCCTTCAGCCGGAACACGACGACGCCGCGCTCGGTCCGCTTCACCTCGCCGTGCAGGTCGCGGGTGATCTCGTCGGCGGCCACGGCCTCCAGGCCGGGGTGGACGTGGGCGTACAGGGCGGGCAGTTCGGGGTCGTCGGGGCGGCGGGACATGGCGGGAACCGGTGGAGCGAATCGCCCCATCATATCGCGGCCGGCGATGTCCGCGCGGTCAAACGGCCTCGACGTGCCACTGCTGGGCGAACCGGGGGCCGGCGTCGGTGCGGTCGTGAGCGGCGGTCGGGTCGAAGCCGAGGACCGGTTCGCGGCGGAGGACGCGGCCGTCCAGCACGCCGCCGTGGAAGCCGAACAGGGGGGAAGGGCAGTCGGAACTGGGACTGCTTCGGCCGGGACCGCACGGCCCGCCACTTCGACAACTACTGTCGCGGGCTGCTGTCCGACCTGCCCCGCAAGAGCGTCGAGCCGATCGCCCTGGCGTCGGGGACGGCGGTCCGCACCCCGCAGGAGTTCCTGGTCGCCGCCCACTGGGACCACGTCGGCGCGCGGGACCGACTCCAGCGGCGGCTGGCCGACGCCGTGGCCGAGTTGCCGGCCGACCCGCTCGGCGTGGTGGGCGTCATCGACGAGACGAGCGCGGCCAAGAAGGGGGACCGGACGCCGGGCGTGCGGCGGCAGTACCTGGGGTGCGTGGGCAAGATCGACAGCGGGATCGTGACCGTCCACGTGGGGGTGACGGCGGGGCGGTTCCAGGCGTTGTTGGACGCCGAGTTGTACCTGCCCCAGTCGTGGGCGGCGGACCGACAGCGGTGCCGCGAGGCGGGCATCCCGGACGACGTGCGGTATCGCTCCGAGTGGCGAATCGCCCTGGATCAGTTGATCCGACTGGACGCGAACGGGGTGACGTTCGACTGGCTGACGTTCGACGAGGGGTACGGCCCGAAGACGCCGTTCCTGTGGGTGCTCGGGTTGGTGAACCAGAAGTTCGTGGCCGAAGTGCCGACGAACTTCGCCGTGCGGACCACCCCGACGGGCCCGTCCCGGCGGGCCGACGGCTACCAGCCGGGCAAGAAAATCGTCTTGAATTCAGCGAGTTTTTCACTTGGGATGCCAAACTTGTCAATAATCGCGTTATCGAAGAATGTCCCGGTTGGGAGGTGTTCTCCTCGGTAGGTAGTGGCTGTAGACAGCGGAAATCTCCGGTGCCTTCATAACAGCTTCACGGAGTCCGTGTAACGCATCGCTCTCGGACTGAGGGCGAAGAATTCTTCGCGCAAGAAGTGTCAAGGCTACGGTGCCGTCTTGAGGTCGTTCAAGCAACCCATACTTAATGCATGAGTTAAGTTCAACAACGTATTTTCCCTTGTTGTATATGACTCCAGAGTATGTTGCAGATTCCTGATCGGTGCAGGGTTGCCCAGCATTCTGTTCGAGAATCCCCTTCGGAATACGTAGTGCTTGTTCCAAGGTATGCCGGGGGTACGTCGGAACGATTTTGCTGCCAGCAGATTGCTTCTTCGTGGCCATCGGAGGTCATCGGAAAGAGTGTGGGGGAAAATTCGGTCGTGCTTGTGTGTTCGCGTTTGCTCAAGGACCGGGGGATTGTTTATTCGATGTCCGACAAAGGGCAAGGTGTCGGAACTGTTCCTCAGTCGTTCCGCGTGTCGCTCGCCCGGTCGCTGCCCGAGGTGCTGGAGCGGTGCGTCGAGTCGGAACTGTTCCTCAGTCGTTCCGCGTGTCGCTCTCGACGACGCCGTCGCGGAGGCGGACCACCCGGCGGGCGTGGACGGCGATGTCGTTCTCGTGCGTCACCATGATGATCGTCTTGCCGGCCCGGTTCAACTCCGTCAGCATGGCCATGATCTCCACGCTCGTGCGGCTGTCCAGGTTGCCCGTCGGCTCGTCGGCCAGGATCACCGACGGGTCGTTCACCAGACTGCGGGCGATGGCCACCCGCTGCTGCTGGCCGCCGGACAGTTGCAGCGGGCGGTGGTCGAGGCGGTCGCCGAGGCCGACCATCGCGGCCAGCGCCTCGCACCGCCGCTTGCTCTCGGCCCCGAGCCGCACCCCCTGGTACACCAGCGGCAGCTCGATGTTCTCCACCACCGTGTACTGCGGCAGCAGGTTGTACGCCTGGAAGATGAAGCCGAGGTAGCTGCTGCGGACCTCGGACAGCTCGTCGTCGCTGAGCGTGGCCACGTCGCGGTCGCGGAGGTAGTAGTGCCCGCCGGTCGGCCGGTCGAGGCAGCCGAGGATGTTCATCAAGGTCGATTTACCCGAGCCGGACGGGCCCATGATGGCGACCATCTCACCGGCGGCGATCGACAGATTGACGTCGCGCAGCACGGCGACGACGCCCTCGCCCGCCGGGTATTCGCGCGTCAGGCCGCGCAGCTCAAGCAAGGCTGAGGTCATCGCCTATTGCCCCGGTGGCGGGCCACCCGGGCCGCCGATGGGCACCAGGCCGACACCGCCGGCAGGCGCCTCGCTGGTGATCACCAGCTCGCCCGCCTTCAGCCCGTCCAGCACCTGGGCATTGACGCGGTTGTTGAGGCCGACGCGCACGGTTTTTTCAACAATCTTGTCGCCCTCCAGCACCCGCACCGGATAGCGACCATCCTTTGCCTTGGTCCCCAGCGCCAGGCTGGGCACGGCCAACACCTGTTTCGCCTCGGCCAGCACGATGGTGGCTTGCGCGGTCATGTTGATGCGCAGG
>JAYUFU010000406.1:0-3938 GCA_043738505.1 Fimbriiglobus sp.
TGAGTCCGCCGGTGGGTTGCGAAGAACCGGCGGACTCACGTCGCGCCGTTCGCCAAGAATGCCGCTCCCTGGCGGTCGCGGCTCGCAAGAACGTAAGCCACCACACACGGAGACACACCAATGGCGGGCAAGGGCGGCGGCGGGTCGTGGAAGGTGGCGTACGCCGACTTCGTCACGGCCATGATGGCGTTCTTCCTGGTCATGTGGATCGGCGCGCAGGACTCGAAGGTGAAGCAGGCGGTGGCCAACTACTTCGTGGACCCGTCCGGGACGGCCAAGACGCCGAGCAAGACCGGCTCGACGTTCGACTCGCTGACCTACGGCCCGGTGGCGTCCCAAGACAACGTGGACGGCGGCAAGGGGCGGAACTACTACACCGGGCCGGGCGAGGCCAGCAAGCCGACGAAGAAGGTGAACGACTACTTCGCCAGCGACGCGAAGGCGCTGGCCTACTGGAAGGAGCAGGCGGCGCGGCAGCGGGACGCGGCGGCCGTGTCGGTCGAGGTGGCGGAGGGGACGAACACGGCCGGCGAGATCGCCACCCGCGCGCTGGCCAAGCAGATGAAGAGCGAGATGAGCCAGGGGGTGGTGAAGCTGAAAGACCCGCTGCACCAAGACTTGGTGATCGGCGCGATCAACGAGGTGAACTGGCAGGAGCTGGCCGAGGACATGCTCCAGCGGTGAGGGGGTGCGACTCGGCCGGGATACCGACCCAGGGTGCGCCGAAACGGCGACCCTGGGCTTCGGGGTACAACGCCTTCGGCGTACAGACTGCGGGAACCCCGAAGGGGTTCGACTCCAGAGCCCAGGGTCGCCGTTTCGGCGCACCCTGGGAAACCAGCCGCGCATTTCCCCGCCCCTTTCGCGGTTGCCCGGTCGGGACCGGTTGGCGATAATCCCCTATCGCCTCGGACTCCCCGCCCCGGACGCCGCCGTCATGAATGCCGCCGAACTGGACGCGCTCCTCCGCCAATTCCTCGTGGACGGCAAGCTGAGCAAGGCCGAGCGGACCGCCCTGACCGCGTGGGTGCAGGCGAACGTCACCTCGGACCAGCAGCGGGCCGTCGCCCGCAGCCGGGTGTTCGACGCCGCGCGCAACGCCGTCGCCGACCCGCAGGCGACGCTCGTCCTGGCGTTCCTCGAAGACGCGCTGAAGGTGATCGTGCCGGCCCTGCCCGGCGGTGCCGCCACGGAGCCGGCGTCGGATGTCGCGTTCAGCCCCGGCGACGCCTGCCTGGGGATGATCGTCCACCATCTGAACGCCTGCCGCACGTCCGCCGACATCTGCGTCTTCACCATCACCGACGACCGCATCTCGGACGCCGTCCTCGCCGCCCACCACCGGGGCGTGAGGGTCCGCATCGTCACCGACAACGACAAGGCCGAGGACTTGGGGTCGGACATCCCCAAGTTCCTCGCCGCCGGCATCCCGCTGCTCATGGACCGCAGCCCGTTCCACATGCACCACAAGTTCGCCCTCCTCGACGGCACCCACCTGCTCAACGGCAGTTTCAACTGGACGCGGGGGGGCGATCAGAACATGGAAAACGTCGTCGTCACCGCCGACCCGAAGTTGCTCGCCGCCTTCCAGCGGGAGTTCGACGCCATCTGGGACAAGCTGAGTTGAAGCAAGATCGGACTAACCACAGAGACACAGAGGCACAGAGAAGAAAGAAGAGGGGAAGAGAGAGTTCTTGAAATCAATCTCTCTTTGTCTTCTCCGTGTCTCCGTGCCTCTGTGGTTAGCTCTCCATTGAACTCCCACCCCTCCGAGTCCCATCCCATGCGCCGCTTGCTCGCCCTTTTCGCCCTGCTCGTCGCCGTCGCCGGGTTGCTCGTCGCCCAGCAGCCACAGCCGAAACCCGACCTCGTGAAGAAGGCGAATCGCACCGACACCCTGGTCGCCACGCTGGCCGCGTTCGGCCTGCCGAACCTGGACGGCCCGTGGCTCTACGCCGGGCCGTTCGACCACCCGGCCGACGGCGGGTTCGACACCCAGTACCCGCCGGAGAAGGGGCCGTTCGACCCGAAGGCCACGTTCACCGGCAAGAACGCGGCGACGTTCGGCTGGAAGGAACTGCCGAAGTTCAAGCTCGGCACGGTGTACGACCTCGCCACGCTGTTCCCCGGCGCGAGCAGCGACGCCGTGGTCTACCTGCGGCACGAGTTCCAGGCGAAGGAGAGGTGTTCGCTGCCGCTGTCGCTGGGCACCGACGACACGCTGACGGTGTACTTCAACGGCAAGCGGCTGATCCACGAGAACTACATGCGGCCGGCCGCGCCGGACCAGGACGAGGTGACGCTGGACGTGAAGCCGGGCAAGAACGAGCTGCTCATTCGGGTCGGGCAGTACGGCGGCGGGTGGGAACTGTACGCCGCCCCGGAAGTGCCCGACCTGCTGCCGAAGCAGATCGCGGCGAAGCTGGACGGCGAGTTCCCCAAGGGGAACGGCGGCAAGCCGGCCAAGGTGGTGAACAACAGCGAGGAGAACAAGTTCTACAAGATGTTCACGCTGCCGGTGCCGGCCGACTGCGTGCTGGAAGTGGGCGGCCTCGGCTTCCGGCCGGACGGCAAGCTGCTCGCCTGCACCCGCCGCGGCGAGGTGTGGCTGATCGACAACCCGACTAGCGAGAGCCTGCCGGACATCAAGTTCAGCAAGTACGCCGGCGGCCTGCACGAGGCGCTCGGCCTGTGGGTGGAGGACGACAAGACGGTGTACGTCGTGCAGCGGCCGGAGCTGACGAAGCTGGTGGACAAGTCCGGCACCGGCAAGGCGGCCACCGAGTTCACCACCGTCTGCGACAAGTGGGGCGTGTCCGGCGACTACCACGAGTTCGCCTTCGGCCCGGCCCGCGACCCGAAGACGGGCGACTTCTACGTCACGCTGAACGTCGGCTTCGGCGGCGGCCACCAGGCGAAAGGGGCGTGGCGCGGGTGGTGCGTGAAGGTGACGCCGAAGGGCGAACTGGAGCCGTTCGCCTACGGCATCCGCTCGCCGAACGGCGTCAACATCTCGCCGGAGGGGGATCTCTTCTACACCGACAACCAGGGCGAGTGGGTGGCGACGAACAAGATGAACCACCTCCAGAAGGGCAAGTTCTACGGCCACCAGGCGGGGCTGCGGTGGGTGAAGGACTCGCCGTTCGCGGGCAAGGTGCCGGAGAAGGTGGCCAGCGGCATGATGTACGACGGCCAGCCGGCCCCTGGCAAAACCGCCCCGAAGGGGATGCCGGACCTCGATCCGCCGTGTGTCTGGTTCCCCTACGGCCGCATGGGGCAGTCCATCAGCGAGCCGATCTGGGACACCACCAAGGGCAAGTTCGGGCCGTTCGGCGGCCAGTGCTTCGTCGGCGACCAGTACACGGCCGTGGTCATGCGGGTGGCGCTGGAGAAGGTGAACGGCGTGTACCAGGGGGCGTGCTTCCCGTTCCGCGCCGGCTTCCAGTGCGGGGTGAACCGGCTGACGTTCGGGCCGGACGGCGCGCTGTACGTCGGCCAAACCAACCGCGGTTGGGGGTCGCTCGGCGGCAAGCCGCACGGGTTGCAGCGGATCAGCTTCACCGGCGCGGACCCGATGGAGGTCCATCATGTGACGCTGACCAAAGCCGGGTTCGACTTCACGTTCACGAAGCCGGTGGACCCGGACACGGTGACCGCGAAGGCCGTCGCGCTCAAGTCGTTCACCTACGTCTACAGCAGCCAGTACGGGTATCCGGAGACCGACACCAAGCCGGAAGCGGTGACGAAAGTGACGCTCTCGGCGGACAAGAAAACCGTGAGCCTGAGCGTGGCGGACCTGCACCCCGGCCGCGTGTACGACTTCAAGTGGAACGGCGTGAAGGCCCTGTCCGGTGAGGCCCTGCTGCACCCGGAGGCGTACTACACGCTGAACGAGTTGGTGAAGTGACCTGCTTGCGAGCCGCGACCGCCAGGGAGCG
>JAYUFU010000407.1:0-3933 GCA_043738505.1 Fimbriiglobus sp.
CGACGGGCCGCTCGACGCCGCCGGGCTGATCGACTACGAGACCGCCCTGAACACGCGGCTGAAGGGCCTGACGACGGCCGACACGAACGCCGTCGTGCTGCTGCTGCAAGCGATCGGCCCGCAGCCGGAAGGCAGCAATCTCGAACCGGACGTGTACAAGTGGCTCGGCATCACCCCTCCTCCGGACGAGGGAAGTTACCTCATCCGGTCGGCCGCCTTCTTCGGCCATACATTCATCGGCGACATTCCGCCAGAGTTCCGCCACCGCGAGGACGCACTCCGCTACAGCCCGTGGACGGCCGAAGACGATCCGAAGAACTTCGACTGGGTGACGGCTAACGAGAAGCCCCTGGCAATCGCCGCGGAGGCGGTCAAGCGGCCGGACTACTTTCATCCGCTGATCGCCCGCAACGCCAACGGCGCGCGGGTGTCGCTGGTGGGGGTGCTGCCGGTCAAGCGACCGGCCTTCTACATCCCGCTGATCACCCGCGACGCCGACGTCTGGCTGGCGGGGCCACTGCTGCCTCTGGTGCAACGGAGTCGCGAGATCGCCGCCATCCTCGGCATGCGGGTGATGCTGCGGTGCGGGGAGAAGAAGTACGACGCGGCGTGGCAGGACGTGATGACGATGCACCGCCTCGCCCGATTGATCGGGAAAGGCGCGACGTTGAACGAACTCCGGGTCGGGTTCGCCATCGATGCCCTCGCCCAAGACTCGGCCCTGCGGTTGCTCGAAGCCGCGAAGCCGACCGCCAAACAAGCACTCGCCTTGCAGAATGAATTGGCCTCACTGTCGCCGTTCCCGTCGCTGGCGGACAAGGTGGATGTGAGCGAGCGGTTCATATTCCTGGACGTGTGCCAGTTCGTCCGCCGGGACGGGGCCAAAGTGCTGAAGGGGTTGTTCAACAGCGATGACCTCGACGAGTCGCCGGAAGTCCTCGCGGCATCCATACCGCGGCTCGACTGGAACAAGGTGCTGAGGACCGGGAACGGCTGGTACGACCGGCTGGCCGACGCGCTCCGCAAGCCGGGCCGTGCCGACCGGGTGGCGGCCCTGAAGAGTCTCGATGCCGAATTGAAAGGTCTGAGTCGCGAACCCGCAGCGATGGGCTTGGGCGAGCGGCTGGTTGTGCTGTTTATTCCTATGTCGGAAAAGCTGAGCGAGGCGGCCGACCGCCAGGAGGTGTGGTTCCAGAACGAATTGCTCGCACTCGCACAAGCGGCCCGCTCCGCCGACCAGAAAAAGTAGTCGGCGAAGCTGGCCGACCTCGTGCCGAAGTACGCCGCGTCGATTCCCGGCGACCTGTTCTCCGGCAGCGAGATGACCTATCGCATTAGAACGGAAGGATATTCCCTGTACTCCGTCGGCTGGAACGGGACGGACGACAACGCGAGCTATGAAGGCGGAGGGTTCAAAAGTGACGACTTCGGCGTGCGGATGTACCACGCGAAGGAGTGATTCCCGGTTGCAGAAACAAGCCATTCAGACTCGATCACCTCGAATCGCAGCCGTTCGAGGAGCGAACGGCTGCGATTCGGCGGAATGCGGTCTCGCAAGGGTGATCCGTTCCACTCTTGGGAGAGGCTCGCGCCGACCCGGAATGGATCGGGCGGCTCGGCGGACTCAACTCGCCGGCGGCGGGGCGGGCGGTTTCGGCGCGGCCGGCTTGGTCGGCAGCAGCGGCGGTTTGCCGGCCGGCATCGGGGCGGCCGGGCGGATACCGGCGGCGGTCGGGGCCGGGCCGACCGGCGGCGCGGGGGCCGGCGCGAGCGGGGCGTCGGTCGGCGGCTTGGCGGCGGCGGGATCGACCGGTCTGGGCGGCTTCGGCGCGGCCGGTCTGGGCGGGTTCGGCTTGGCCGGCTTGGCCGGGTTGCCGCTCCCGGTCCCCTTCGGCGCGAGCAGGGCCATCATCTGTTTGCCTTCCATCCGCGGCGGCGTCTCCACCTTGCAGCACTCCAGCAGGTCCACGAGCATGGCGTCGAGGATGCGGCGGCCTTCCTCGATGTGCTGCATCTCCCGCCCGCGGAACTGCACCTTGATCATCACCTTGTCGCCGTGCTCCAGGAACTTCCGCGCCTGGGCGACGCGGGTGTCCACGTCGTGTTCGCCCGTCTTCGGGCGGACCCGCAGCTCCTTCAGCTTCTGCTGGTGCGTCTTGGTGGCCTGCTTCTTGGACTGGGCGTACTTGTGCTTGCCGAAGTCCATGATCTTGCACACCGGCGGCCGCTCCTTGTCCGCCACTTCGACCAGATCGAGGCCGAGTTCGCGGGCCATCTCCTGGGCTTGGGCGGTGGGGACGATGCCGTGCTGTTCGCCTTCCGCGCCGATCAGGCGGATGGGGCTGATGCGGATTTGCTCATTCATGCGGGGGCCGGCCGGGGCGCGGGGCGGGCCGCTACGATCGAACGGAGGGATGCGGGGACTCCTTGGTCGGTGGGGAGGGAGCGGCGGGCCTTCGGCGTTCGCGGTCGAGCGCGCGGCGCGTCCGTATCATTCGCACTAACCACATATGATTAACCCCTCCATTCCCCCCCGTCAACAGCCCGTCGCCAAAAATTCCCGGCCGGCGGTCGGGTGCGCCATTCGTTTCCGGCCCGGCGGAGCGATTCCGCCGTCATCCGGCGCTGTCCGGTTGCCGCCCGTCCCCGGATGTCGCGGGGCAGGGGAACGGCCGTGCGACGGCGCGATCCGCTCCGGATGTCGTGCCCGCCGCTTTTCCCGGCGAGATGCCGCCGCCGGTCGGTCTATTACTTTGGGGTTCATTCCGAGGCGCGGGTCCGCGATACTTCGGGGGAATCCGCCGGCGGGTGGTTGCTCTTCGCCCGCCGGATGCCAGAATGAGCTAGGGGTTCGCGGGCCACCCCGTTCCGCCCGCCGCCGGCCGCGCGCCGGCTTCACTCGCCAACAGGTCCACGTCGCCCAGTCGTCCTCGCGGGATTCCGGTTCGCTCGCCCACGGCCTCGCCGCGGACTCCCCGAACCTCCCCACCCGACTGGCGAACGGAGTCGTACATGAATTCGGACAGCGCAGTCGCCACTCCCCCGGCCGCCGCCAAGAAGCGGAACTGGCCGGGGATCGTGTGGATCGTCGGCCTCCACATCGGGGCACTGTTCGCCCCGTTCACCTTCACCTGGTCCGGCCTGGTCGTCTTCGGCATCCTGTACGTCGTCGCCGGGATGGGCATCACCGTCGGCTTCCACCGCATGCTGACGCACCGCAGCTTCCACGTCTCGCGGCCGCTCGAATACCTGTTCACCGTGTGCGGGCTGATGGCCAACGAGGGCGGGCCGATCCGGTGGGTGTCGAACCACCGCCGGCACCACACCCACTCGGACGAACCCGGCGACCCGCACTCGCCCAAGCACGGCTTCTGGTGGTCGCACCTGGGCTGGTGGTCCTACGACGACGCGGTGGCCGACGGCCCGGTGGAGAACTTGCACAACGTCAAGGACTTGGTCCGCGACCCGGTGCAGCGGGCGTTCCAGCGGTATCACTACATGGTCCCGATCCTGGCCGCCATCGGCATCTTCTTCGCCGGCGAGTGGTGGGGCGGGGTCGGCACCAGCTGGCTGGTGTGGGGCATCTTCCTCCGCACCGTCTTCGTCATGCACAGCACCTGGTTCGTGAATAGTGCCGCCCACGTCTGGGGGTACAAGAACTTCGAGACCGGCGACGACTCCCGCAACCTGTGGTGGGTGGCCGCCCTGACGTTCGGCGAGGGCTGGCACAACAACCACCACGCGCACCAGCGGTCCGCCCGGCACGGCCTGCGGTGGTGGGAGGTGGACGTCAGCTACGGGTTCATCCGGATGCTGTCGTTCTTCGGCCTGGCCAAGCACATCCACGTCGCCCCGACGCCGAAGGCCGCCGTCGGCAGCCGGCGGTCGGTGTGGCGGGTGCTACGGCCGCGGCGGAACTCGTCGCTGTCCCAG
>JAYUFU010000408.1:0-11718 GCA_043738505.1 Fimbriiglobus sp.
GTCACGTGACCCGCTCCCCGCCGCGTCGCGGCAAACCCGTCGGATGCCGCATTCCCGCCGCCGACTGACCTCGCCAGCGCTTGCCCCACGGCTGTATCATTCCCACGGGACGACACCACCGTGACCGACACCGAGGGCCGCAATGGGGCAGCGCTTCATCTTCGACATCCAGGGCCTGACCAAGCTGTACGGCAAGAAGGAGATATTCAAGGACGTCCGCCTGTCGTTCTTCCCCGGAGCCAAGATCGGCGTCCTGGGCAGCAACGGGGCGGGCAAGTCCACCCTGCTCCGGATCATGGCCGGCGTGGACAAGGAGTTCATGGGCACGGCGCGGCCGGAGGCCGGGGCCAGCATCGGCTACGTCCCGCAGGAGCCGTACCTGAAGCCCGGCACCACCGTGCTTCAGAACATCGAGGAGGCGGTCGAGCCGGTGCGCGGGCTGATCGCCAAGTTCGAGGCCGTCAGCGAGAAGTTCGCCGACCCGGACGCCGACTTCGAGAAGCTGTCCAACGAGATGGACCGCCTGCAAGCGCAGATCGACGCCACCAACGCGCACGACATCGACCGGCAACTCGAACTGGCGATGGACGCCATGCGTCTGCCGCCGCCGGACGCGCTGGTGGACCGCCTGTCCGGGGGCGAGAAGCGGCGGGTGTTCCTGTGCAAGACGCTGCTCCAGAACCACGACCTGCTGCTGCTGGACGAGCCGACCAACCACCTGGACGCCGAGAGCGTGTACTGGCTGGAGCAGCACCTGAAGCAGTACAAGGGGGCCATCGTCGCCGTCACCCACGACCGCTACTTCCTGGACAACGTGGCGCAGTGGATCCTGGAGCTGGACCACGGCCGCGGCATCCCGTTCGAGGGCAACTACACGTCGTGGATGGAGCAGAAGCAGAAGCGGATGCAGGTGGAGGAGCGGCACGCCAGCGCCCGGCAGAAGCACCTGGCCCGCGAACTGGAGTGGGCGCGCAGCTCCCCCCGCGCGCGGATGGCCAAGAGCAAGGCCCGCCTGGCGTCCATCGACAAGATGCAGGCGCAGGAGATGGAGGACCGGGACGACGAACTGAGCATCCAGATCCCCATCGCCCAGCAACTCGGCGACCTCGTGATCCGGGCCGAGGGGCTGAGCAAGGCCTACGGCGACAACGTGCTGTTCACGAACCTGACGTTCAACCTGCCGAAGGGCGGCATCGTCGGCGTGATCGGGCCGAACGGGGCCGGCAAGACGACGCTGTTCCGCATGATCGTCGGTCAGGAGACGCCCGACGCCGGCACCCTGACGGTCGGGCCGAGCGTGCAGTACGCCTACGTGGACCAGAGCCGCGACTCGCTGACCGCCGAGAACAACGTGTTCGAGGAGATCACCGGCGGCACCGATTACATCGTGCTGGGCAAGCAGCGGGTGGCCAGCCGCGCGTACGTGGCGCGGTTCAACTTCAAGGGGCCGGACCAGCAGAAGATCGTCGGCAGTTGCTCCGGCGGCGAGCGGAACCGCATCCAGTTGGCCAAGCTGCTGCGGGAGGGCGGCAACCTGCTGCTGCTCGACGAGCCGACGAACGACCTGGACGTGGACACCCTGCGGGCGCTGGAGAACGCGCTGGAGAACTTCGGCGGGTGCGCGGTGGTCATCAGCCACGACCGGTGGTTCCTGGACCGCCTGGCGACGCACATCCTGGCGTTCGAGGGCGACGGGCAGGTGGTGTGGTGCGAGGGCAACTTCCAGGTGTACGAGGAGCAGCGGAAGGCCCGCCTGGGCGACGCCGCCGAGAAGCCGAGCAAGATGAAGTACCGGAAGCTGACGACGTGACCGGCGTCCGGTTCCCAACGGGAGGGCGGGCGACATGGCGACAAGCACGACGCGGCAGCGCGGGGTCGTCCGGAACGGGGTCATCGTCCCGACGGACGGCGTCGCCTTGGCTGAAGGCTCGGAAGTCGAATTCGAGGTGCTTCCGCTCCCGTTCGCACCGGAGGAGCAGGCGGAGTTCGCGCGTTGGGAGGCCATGGGCGACGACGCCTGGGCGATGATCGACCGGTGGGAACAGGAGGGCGACGATGCGCCCCGGTGACATCTTCTGGGTCGAGTACCCGGCGACGGGTGGGACGGAGCAAGCCGGCCGCCGTCCCGGTCTGATCCTTCAGGACGACGGCTTCGCCGGCCGAAGCCCGCTCGTCCTGACTGTCCCGCTGACGACGGCCGCTTCGACGGTGCGATTCCCGGCGGTCGTGCCGGTGCCCGTGACCGACACCAACGGCCTGGCGGCCGACTCGTTCGCGCTCGTCTTCCAACTCCGGGCCACGGATCGGGGACGGTTCGGAAAGAAAGTCGGGGTCGTGGACCCTGCCATCCTCACGGCGATCCTTGCCGCCCTGGACCAACTGACTGGGCGGGCGGCCGTGAACACCGGAAGCTGACGACGTGACCGGCGGCGCATGGTACCAACGGGAGGGCGGGGCGATGGCACTTGACTTGTTCTGGGCTGAGGTTGCGGTGCGCAACCCACTCTCGAAGGGGAGGGCTTCGATCCAAGACGCGCCGCGCATCGCAGCGGACAACCTGGATGCTGCGCTGTCTCAAAGCCGCGAGTGGCAATTCGCTGGCCCCTTTCGCGGGTTCGATGAGGCGGACTTCGAGTTCCTACCGGAGGACAAGCGGAGAGAGTTGTCGGAGCTCGTGCGTGAGTTCAATGGACTCGCGTCGAAGCTGCGGACGCTCGTGACTCGCACACTGTCTAACGAAGGGCAGCTGGAGGAGACGGAGGTGGCGAACCGCGCCCGCCCGCTGCTCTGTCGGATTATCCTGTTGCTTCAACAGGATCGCTACTTTTCAGGGGACGGCTTGCGGCTCGGCAAACTCGTCGAGCGCGAACTGGAGGGCCAGTTGCCAGAAGAGGTAGCAGAGTTGCGGTTCTTCGTCGGGCCGGATTTATCCGGCGATCCCGGTTTCTACGCCTGGGCGTTCGTCTCGGAAGAAGCGGTCAGGACCGACGAGAAGTTGTTCGCCCTGACCCGACGGGTCCGGCCACTCATCGAGGACGCGATGTACCGGGTGGCGAAAGACCACTTCGCGTACCTCTCGTTCCGGGGCGTCGGCGAGAAGATCGCCGAGGACGCAGATGAGGAGGTGGCGGCATGAGTCGGCCTGATGACCACCTCAAATTGGCCCGGCGGTTACTCACACTCCACCCGATACGACCGAACCAAGTCGAGTTGGGACGCGCGGTCGCGACCGCGTATTACGCGCTCTTTCACCTTCTGACCGAGGATGTCGCCCGGCTGTTTGTTGCCGAACAGCGGGAACTGAGCGCACGCTTGGCCCGGACGGTGGATCACAAACCGTTCAAGGAAGTGTCCAAGCAGATGATCGGCGGGAACTGGCCGAACGTCTTGAAGCCAATTCCGGGTGGCTTCGTCGTTCCGCCCGATCTCGCACAGGTAGCCAAAGCCGCCGTGCGGTTGCAGGAAGAGCGTATCCGTGCGGACTACGATTCGACTTCCTCCTTCACGCGAGTGGAGGCTTCGGAACTGGTCGACATGGCCGAAGACGCATTCGCGGCCTGGCGGCGCGTTCGCCAGACCGACGAGGCCCGCTTGTACCTCGCCTGCTTCTTGTTGTGGAAGACTTGGAACGACAAGGAACCAAGGTAGCCCGTGCTCGACCTCATCGACACCACCAAGGCCTGCGACCAGGGCCGCCCGCAACTGTAATCGTGCGAGCCGCGACCGCGAGGGAGTGGCATCCGATCCGAGAAGCGTGAGCGACGGGTGGTGGATGACCGTGGCATCTTTCCGGCTCCAACGAGCCGGAAAGGTGCCACTCCCTCGCGGTCGCGGCTCGCACGATCAATCCCCGATGGGCGAGTCCCACTCGCGGATTTGCCGGCGGAACTCGTCGAAGTCGAGCCGGCCGGTCGGCGGCAGCGGGTACTCGTCGGCCCCGTGCGTCGGCGACTCGTCGTCGTCGTCCTCGTCCGGGTCGGTCATCTTCACCTTGCGGAGTTCGTCCTCCAGCCGGCGGACCCACGCGGGCACGTCGAGGCCGACGCCGATGGGCACCTCGGCGAGCGGCTGGAGCGCGGACAGCAAGCCGGCAAAGGACGGGTTGTCTTCGGGCTGGCCGTCGCGGGCCGCCAGCGCCGCGCGAGCCACCCGCGCGGCCGCCTGATCCACCCGCAGCGGTTGCACGAACCGCTCTTCCAGCCGGTCGCGGACGGTGCGGAGGCGGATGCCGTGTTCGGCCTCCTTGTGGCCCAGTTCCGCGAGCAGCTCGTCCGCCACCCGCTGCGTCTTGGCCATCACGAACTCCCGCCATTTCGCCGCCAGCCGGTCGTACCCGCGGCGGCACA
This sequence comes from Fimbriiglobus sp., assembly GCA_043738505.1. Classification (GTDB taxonomy): domain Bacteria; phylum Planctomycetota; class Planctomycetia; order Gemmatales; family Gemmataceae; genus JALHQU01. Next base: position 4,347 of record JAYUFU010000408.1, read on the forward strand.
GGACTTCGTGCACCAGCCCGAGCGGGCGGAGCAGCCACGCCGAGCGGTCGTACCCGACCTTCAGCCGCAGGAAGTCGAGCAGGATGTACAGGTTCTCGCCGTAGTCGGACTGCGTCGTCGTCGTGTTGTAGTCGCGGTACTCGTCGTAGTGTTCCATCAGCGCGGACAGGCCGACCTCGAACAGCCGCGCGGCCTTGGACCGATCCAAGTCGTGGTTCGCCCAGTCCTCGACCAGCTTCGTCCGCCCTTCGTCGTCGCCCTGCGACGCCTCGCGGTCGAGCCACTCGGCGGCCCCCTGGCCCAGCACGCCGCGGACGTTCGACAGCGTCAGGAACCGGACGGTGAACAGGTCGCCGCCGTAGTCCTTGATGAACGTCCGCATGTCGTCCCAGGCCGAGTCCTCGCGGACGGCCTCGAGCGCCGACAGCCGGAGGGTGTGACTGTGATCGACCCACAATCGCTGGTACGACTCGGCGATCTGCCGCAGGGCCGACGCCAGCGGGCCGTCCTCGGCGGCGTCGTCGCCCCAGTCCTTGCCGGCCGTCAGCAGGGCGTCCACGGTGGCCGTGACGGCGGTGCGGAACAGCACGTCGAACGAACTCACCCGCCGGCCGTCGGGCATCTGGTTCCGCTCCATCCCCCGCGCCAGTTGGGCCATCTGGTACGTCTCGCGGAGCAGCCCCAGGCGGGGCAGCCGGGCGAGCAGCGATTCGACCATCTGCTGCGCCGTCTGGGCGCGGACGGCGGGGCCGGGCGGGCCGCCGTCGGCCGGCGGCGACACCAGCAGCGGTTCGTGGCGGAACACGCGGATGAAGGTGGGCAGCACTTGCCGGACGGCGTTCGCGTCGCCGCGCAGGACGGCTCGCTCCAGTCGGGCGGCGACGGCTTCCCACCCCGGCAGGTGATCCGTCGGCCCGGTGTTCGGGTCGGTCAACTCGACGGTGCGCGACAGCACGGCGTTCAGCGCGCGGGCGGCGGCGGCGGTCTCCACGGCCGTCTGCACCGTCGCCTCCAGGAGCTGCCCCTTCACCCCCCGGCGGCGGTCGTACTCGCTGATCCCCTCGACGCCGGCCACCGGCTCCGGGATGGCGAAGGCGTGCAGCGTGTGCGCGAGCCGGTGCAGGTTGCTGAAGTTCTCGCGGGCCTGCTTCAGCCAGCCGGACACCACCTCGGCGGCGGTGCGGTCGTTGGACGCGGGGAACAGGTCCGGGCGGGCGGCCAGCCGCCACAGGCGGGCGACGGCGGCCAGGAACCGCAGCCGGGTGTTGGTCGGCTCGGCGTCGGCGTCCAGGCTGAAGTCGCTCACGTCGGGGGCGGTGCCGGGCGGCTCGGCGTCGGCGACCGACCCGTCGAACCCGTCGTCCGTCGAGTCCTTGTACGTCATCCCCTCATAGGCCGAGGAGAACTCGCCGCTGTCGTCATCGTCGTCGTCATCGTCGCCGTCATCGTCGTCGCCGGCCTCTCGTGGCACCCTGCCGCCGATGAGTTCCGGCACCTGCCAGCGGTCGAGCGCGTTCGCTTCGAGCATCTCGAAGAAGCGGCGGGCGAGCGCGGCGCGGTCGGCGACCGGCACCGCGTCGGCGTTGGTCAGCCCGCGCAGCCAGCGGAACGTGAGGCGGAAGAAGGACGCCGACGGGTCTTGCAGCGGCACGCTGTCGGACTCGCCGAGCCACGTCACCAGCAGCGCCATCGCCGCTTTGTAGTCGCCGTGTTCGACCAGCGCCTCGATCACCTGGGCGAAGGCGGACGGCGTCTTGAACCCGTCCAGGTGGTTCCGCCAGAAGGACGGGTCGGACGCGCCGCCGCTGGCCCACAGCTTCAGGGCGTTGGCCACGTGGTCGGCGGCCTCGGCCCGCTCCCCGCCGTGGACCTTCGGCATCTCGGCGACGGTCGGGGTGGCGAACTGGTCCCACCACGCGGACAGGTCTTGCATCTCGACGCGCAACTCGGCGAGCAGCCGGCGGTCGTTGGCGGCGGACGCGGCGGCGAGCGTGATGGCGTAGGTGTCGAACTGCCGGCCGACGGTGAGGATCAGCTCCTCGGCGCGGGGGTCGCGGACGGTGTCGCCCCGGTCGGCGAACGTCGGGAACAGCGCCTGGAAGCCGAGGATGTTCCACGGGTCGATGAGCGCCCCGCACTCGATGCCCCGGCGGAGCAGGCTTTCCGCTTCGGACAGCAGGATCGGCACCTCGCCCGGCTTGCCGGCGCGGACGGCGTGCTGGGCGGCGGTTTGCCGCAGACGGATTTCGGCGGTCAGCCGCGCCGCCGGCGCGGGGATGACGGCGGCGCGGGCGCGGGCGGCGGCCGGGTAGCCCATCGCCGCGAACAGCACGGCCAGTCGCCGCTCTTGCAGGTGCAGCGCCCGCTCGGCGGCGATGGCCTGGTTGAGCGACTGCCGCACCCCGCCGAACGGCTGCTTCATCTTCAGCGCTTCGGCCTTCAACTGCTTGCCGAACGGGGTGTCGAGCGTTTCCAGCAACTGCTCGTAGAACTTGTCCCGGAACCGCGCGATCTTCTGCACCAGCTTCGTGAGCGTGACGGTGCTGTCGTAGTGCGTCGGGCCGGTGCCGCAGATGCCCGCGCCCATCAGGATGGTGCCGGCCAGCACCGCCGCCGCCTCGAACAGCCGCTCCGGGATCGGCGGCATGCCGGGGGTGATCTTCTTGCCGGTGTTGCCGACCAGCGACCAGCGGACCAGCGCGTCCAGCGTGCCCTGCCGGACGACGAACCGGCGGTAGTAGCCGTGGCCGTCGATGCGGTGCGGATCCCACTCGCCGAACAGCACGTTCGGCCGCTTGTTCACGGGGTGGAAGTGGTCGGTGGCGCGGGGATCGACGGAAATCTCGTCCAGCCGATCCGGGTCCAGGCAGGCTTCGTCCAGCAGGTCGCCGTCGGTCTTGGTCAGCAGCTCCAGGCCGGCCTTCACGATGTCCGAGTAGAAGCCGGGACTGACGCCGACGCCGCGGAAGTAGAGCGGGATGGAGCAGACCTTTTCGTGCGGGTAGAAGTCCGTCTGCGGGCGGGTCTCCAGCAGCGCGATGGGGCGGTAGCCGACGAAGTCGTTGAGCGTCAGCAGGGCGCGGCCGACCAACTGCCCGGCCGGGGTGCCGGCGGCGCGCTCGGCCAGCGCGGCCTCGCACGCGCGGGCCAGGAAGAACGGTGTGAACAGGGCGAAATCGGTCTGGTGCGCGAGCAGGTCGGTGTGGTGGGCGCGGTACGCCGGCGGGACTTCGCGGAACGCCGCGTCGATCACCGCCTCGGCCTGGGCGGTGTCCCGGAACGCGGCCGAGCCGGCGGCGCGCAGGTCGGCGCAGGCCGCCAGCAGCCAGTCGCCGACGGTGGCCCACGGCGCGGCGTCGCCCCGCTCGTAGAGCAGGGCGAACGCCTCCGCCAGCAGGCCGCGGAACTTGGGGTCCGCCCGGCCGTCGGAGAAGTTCAGGTAGCCGACCGGTTTCGACGCATCGAACCGGCGCGTCAGTTCGGGAAGCAGTGGGTTCATCCGTCGGTTGCCCCGCCGTGGCGTCGGAAGTCGCACCCGTCATCATAAAACAAACGGACAGTGCCATCCAGGGAAGCCGGCCGAAACCATGATACCACGATTGGCGGTCCTGTTGTCCGGATCGGGCAGCACCCTGCAAAACCTGATCGACCGGATCGCCGACGGGCGGCTGTCCGCCAGTATCGTAGGCGTCGCGTCCAGCCGCGCCGACGCCTTCGGGGCGGAACGCGCGCGGCGGGCCGGCATTCCGGTCGTCGTCGAGCGAACAACCGTCTTCGACACCCTCCGCGCCTGGCGACCCGATTTCGTCGTCCTGGCCGGGTGGCTGCACCTGCTGCGGATTCCCGACGACTTCACCCACAAAGTCGTGAACGTGCATCCGTCGCTGCTGCCGGCGTTCGGCGGCCGGGGGATGTACGGCCGGCACGTCCACGAGGCGGTGCTGGCGTCCGGCGCGCGGGTCAGCGGCTGCACCGTCCACTTCGCCGACGACACTTACGACACCGGGCCGATCCTCCACCAGGCGGTGGTGCCGGTGCTGGACGCCGACACGCCGGACACGTTGGCCGAGCGCGTGCAGGCGGCGGAACGCGAGGCGTACCCCGACGCGCTGGCGAAGCTGGCTACCGGCGGCTGGACGGTGGCCGGCCGCCGGGTGGTGTGGGGGTGACGGAAAATCGTGCCGGGGTGGGACCGATTGCGACCGACTCGGAGACGATTCGGACGGCTCCTCAACGGCGCTCGCTTTTGAAAGTGGAATCTCGGCACGGGCGGTGGACTCGCATCCTACGAGAGTGGGACTCCGGCGGAATTCGGCCGGAGGCAACACCCACACCGTCGCCCGGAGCAGTCCCGCTATGCTCGGTCTCACCCGCTGGCTCGGCCAGCCGTCCGCCACCCGCCGCACCCCGTCCCGCCTCCGCCTGGAACACCTCGAAGCCCGCGACGTGCCGGCCCTCTTCACCGTCACCAGTCTGTTGGACAGTGGGTCGGGCAGCCTCCGCGACGCCATCGCCCAGGCGAACAACGAGGGGGTGAACGCCGGCGCGGACACCATCCGCTTCGACTCGGCGATCTTCGGCAACACGATCGGCCTCAGCACCGCCGGCGACACCACCTTCGGGCCGTCGGCGCTGGGAATCACCAGCGACATCACCATCGACGGCCTGACCGGGTACACCAGCGGCAGCGGCGTCACCATCGCCCGCGACGCGGCCGTCAGCAACCTGCGGCTGTTCGCGGTGAGCAGCACCGGCACCCTGACGCTGCAAGGACTGACGCTCAGTGGCGGGATCGCCCAGGGCGGGGACGGCGGGTCTGGTAACGCCGCCGGCGGCGGCGGTGCGGGCATGGGCGGGGCGGTCTTCAACCAGGGCACGCTGTCGATCATCCAGAGCCTGCTCACGAACAACACCGCGACCGGCGGCAACGGGGGGAACGGGACGGGAAGCGGCATCTCCACGGGAGGAAGCGGCGGCGGAACGAACGGCGGTGCCGCCGGCACCCCGAACGCGGCGAACGGCGGGTTCGGCGGCGGCGGCGGCGGACGGGCGGATCAGCAGGGCGGCAACGGCGGCGTCGGCTCGGGCGGGTTCGGCGGCGGCAACGCGGGCAGCGACTGGGGCATGTCCGGCGGCGGCGGGGCCGGGTTCGGCGGGGCGGTGTTCAACCACGGCGGCACCGTGACCGTCACCAACAGCACGCTCGCCGGCAACACCGCGGCGGGCGGCGTGGGCGGGTCGGCGAACGGCCAGCCGGCCGCCCCGAGCGGCAACGGCTCCGGCGGCGGCATCTTCAACCTGAACGGCACGCTGACGGTCACCAGCAGCACCATCGCGGCGAACACCGGCGACGGGGTGTTCGTCCTGGCCCAAGACAGTTCGGGCGGGGTGGGCAACGCCAACCCGGCGACCGCCACCTTCGTCAACAGCATCCTGTTCGGCACGACCACCGGGTACGACCTGGATGTCGAGACGAACCCCAGCTCCGGCGGGGCGACCGCGACGGCCAGCCGCCCGAACGTCATCGGCACCACGTACTTCTACAACAGCAGCACCGACACGAGCGGGGTCGTCGCCACCGACCCGGTCCTGGGCGCGCTGGCGAGCAACGGCGGCCCGACGCAATCGATGGCCATCAGCACCGGCAGTTCGGCGCTCGACACCGGCAGCAACGCCGGCGCGACCGGTCTGACCGCCGACCAGCGGGGCCGCGGCCGGATCGACGGCGGCACGGCGGACATCGGCGCGTTCGAGGTGAACGTCGCCCCGACGGTCGCCTCGATCAGCCGCGCGAGCGGCAACCCGACGAACGCGGCGTCGGTGAACTTCATCGTCGCGTTCGACGAGGCCGTCACCGGCGTGGACGCGGGCGACTTCGGCCTGACCACCACCGGGTCGTTCAGCGGGGCGAGCGTGACTGGCGTGAGCGGGTCCGGCACCACCTGGACCGTGACCGTCGCCACCGGTACCGGAACCGGCACCCTGCGGCTCGACCTGAATCCGACCGGGACCGGCATCCAGGACACCGCCGGGAACGGCGTCGCCGGCGGGTTCACCGGCGGCCAGCACTACTCGGTCGATACCGTCCCCCCGACGATCCTCGGCGTCACCGGGCCGGCGAACGGCAGCTACACCACCGGCCAGACCCTCGACTTCACCGTCTCCTTTTCGGAGGGGCTGACCCGCACCGGCACCCCGCGGCTCGCCCTCACCGTCGGCGGTCAAACGGTGTACGCCGACTACCAGTCCGCCGTCGGCCAGTCCGCACTCGTCTTCCGGTACACGGTGCAACCCGGCGATCTGGATACCGACGGCGTCGTCGCCGCCTCCCCGGTGGACCTCAACGGCGGCACCCTCCGCGACATTCTCGGCAACGATGCCGTCCTCACCTTCACCCCGCCGACCACGACGGGCGTCCTGGTCGATGCCGTCGCGCCGGCCGTCACCGCCGTCGTCCGCGGCGACGCCAACCCGACGGCCGCCGGCAGCGCCACCTTCACCGTGACGTTCGGCGAGGCCGTCACCGGGGTGGACGCGAGCGACTTCGCCCTCACCACCGCCGGCGACCTGAATGGGGCGAGCGTGACCGGCGTGACCGGCTCCGGCACCACCTACACCGTGACCGTGAACACGGGCACCGGCAGCGGCACCCTGCGGCTGGACGTGAACCCGACCGGCACCGGCATCGTGGATGCGGCCGGCAACGCCATCGCCGCCGGGTTCGCCGCCGGCGAGACGTACACTCTCGACCGCACCCCGCTGGTCGCGGTGTCGCCGACGCCGGTCACCTCGCCGGTCGCGTCGGTGCCGACGACGTTCGCGGTGTCCGCGCCGGCCGCCACGGCGGGCGGCACGCAGATCAAGGTGTTCGACCCGGCCACCGGCCAGAACACCCGCGCGCTGGTGCCGTTCGCCGGGTTCAACGGGGCGGTGGACGTGACCCTGGCGGACGTGACCGGCGACGGCGTGGCCGACATCATCGTCGGGGCCGGGGCCGGCGGCGGCCCCCGCGTGGCCGTCTTCGACGGGGCCACCGGCAAGATGATCGCCAGCTTCTTCGCCTTCGGCAACGGGTTCGCCGGCGGGGTGAGCGTGGCCGTCGGCGACGTGACCGGCGACGGCGTGGCCGACATCATCGTCGGGGCCGGGGCCGGCGGCGGCCCGCACGTGAAGGTGTTCGACGGCCGCACGTTCGCCGAGGTGCGCAGCTTCTTCGCCTTCGACCGCAACTTCACCGGCGGGGTGCGGGTGGCGGCCGGCGACGTGGACGGCGACGGCAAGGCCGACATCGTCACCGCCGCCGGGCCGGGCGGCGGGCCGCAGGTGAAGGTGTTCCGCGGGACCGACCTGTCGGTGGCGTTCGACTTCTTCG
>JAYUFU010000409.1:0-11712 GCA_043738505.1 Fimbriiglobus sp.
GACATAACGAGCTTCACGCCCCAGGCACTCGTATCATAGCCCCAAGTTCCTGGTCGGGTGGGGTGGGAGCAAACCCACCACGGGATGCCCCAGGCGCTGTAGCAGACCGGGGCCGTACGTTCGCTTTCTGGGGTTCATCGTCGCTCTGGCGGCCCCGGCGGCTGAGCTGAGTCGTTCGGCGGCGGACGGCGCGCGGAGGGCAGAAGTCTTTGCGGACCTGTTCGAGAGCGGCGACGATCTTCCCTGGGTAAATCCGTCACATCGACAGCGCGAATACACGGCACATGAGCGTACCCTCCGAGTCAACTACGGTGGTGAGGCCGACGGGCGGGTGGCGAGTGGCGGTCGGGGCGGGTATGATGGGAGTGTACAACGAGGGAACCGCCGATGAGTACCGCCACCGAATTCCTCCGCTCCCTGCCGCCGGAGGCGCGGCCCGCCGTCCTGTCGGCGCTGCTGACCGAGGCGGCGAACGAGACCGGCGGCCGCTCGCTCGTGCCGCTGTTCGCACCGGACGGGCAACCGCAGGGGTACTATGTGCCGCCGGCCATCGCGGATCGTCACACTCAGGCGGTGATACCCGTTCTCACCCCCGAAAGGCGGGCGGCCGTCGCGCGGGCGGTGAACACCCCCGACGCCACGTTCGAGATGGGACACTTCCTCGATGAACTCAGTCGGGAAGACCGGGGCTGAAGTTTTCGGTCGCACGGTCGTCACCCCAGCAGCCACTCCAGCACGGCCTTCTGGGCGTGCAGGCGGTTTTCGGCCTGGTCGAAGATGACGCTGGCCGGGCCGTCCGCCACGCCGGCCGTGATCTCCTCGCCCCGGTGCGCCGGCAGGCAGTGCAGCACCTTGGCGTGGGCCGGGGCCTTCGCCAGCAGCGCCTCGTTCACCTGGAACGGGGCGAACTTGTTCAGCCGCTCGTCCCGCTCGGCCTCCTGGCCCATGCTCGTCCAGACGTCGGTGTACACCACGTCGGCGTTCCGCACCGCCGCCGCCGGGTCGTGCGTGACGACTGGCAGCAACTCGCCGACCTTCGCCGCGTAGCCCTTCAGAAAGGCGTCGTCGAAGGCGTACCCCTTCGGGCAGCCGAGGACGAAGTGCGCCCCCAGCTTGCCGCACCCCACGGCCAGCGACATGGCCACGTTGTTGCCGTCGCCGATGAACGCCACCGTCTTCCCGGCGATGCCGCCGAACGCCTCCTGGATGGTCAGCAAGTCGGCCATCGCCTGACACGGGTGGGAGCGGTCGGACAGCCCGTTGATGACCGGCACGGAGCCGTGCTTGGCCATCGCGTCCACGGTCTCCTGGCGGAACACCCGCATGACGAGGCAGTCGAGGTAGCGGCTAGTCACGCGGGCGAAGTCGGGCAGCGGCTCCCGCCAGCCGAGGCCGATCTCGTTGCCGGGCAGGAACAGGCTGGTGCCGCCGAGCTGCGCGACGCCGGCCTCGAAGCTGAGGCGGGTCCGCAGCGACGGCTTCTCGAACACCAGCCCGACGACTTTGCCGGCGAGGGCGGCACTCGGCTTGCCGGCCGTGCGGTCGGCCTTCAACTCGGCCGCCCGCGCGAGCAGTTGCCGGAGGCGCTCCGCCGGCTGGTCGATCAGGTTCAGGAAGTGGTTCATATGCGGAAGCTCGAAACAGTCAGCGGGAGCCGAGGTCGGGGATTCGAGGCGCGATACGAGAGGAGGGGTTCCGGTCGCTCCGCTCCCGGCGGCGAAGCGGCGCGTGTCGTCGCCGGGAGCGGAGCGACCGAGACAGCGATCACGCTTGGTGGCTCGTCAGCAACTCGGCCAGCAGTTCGCACCCCTCGTCGATCTGCTCGTCGGTGATGGTGACGGCCGGCAGCAGCCGGATGACCGTCTGGTGGGTGGCGTTGATGAGCAAACCCCGCGCCAGCGCCTTCTGAACGACGGGCGCGGCTTCGACGGCCAGTTCCAGGCCGATCATCGTGCCGAGGATGCGGATGTCGGCGACGAGCGGGCACTTGGCCTTCAGCGCCTCGAAGTGCGCCCGGAACCGCTCGCCGACTTCCAGCGCCCGCGTCAGCAGGTCGTCCTCGTCGAACGTCTCGATGACGGCCAGCGCCGCGCGGCAGGCGATGGGGTTGCCGCCGAAGGTGGCCGCGTGCGTGCCGGGCGTCAGCTTCTCGCCGACTTCCGGCTTGCAGATGACGCCGCCCAGCGCCACCCCGCCGGCCATCGCCTTGGCCAGCGTCACCACGTCGGGCACGATGTCCCAGTGCTGGTGGGCGAACCATTTGCCGGTGCGGCCCATGCCGGTCTGCACCTCGTCGAACATGAGGAGCATGCCGTGCTTGTCGCACAGTTCCCGCAGCCCTTCGAGGTAGCCGGCCGGGGGCAGATTAATGCCGCCCTCGCCCTGGATCGGTTCGATCAGGATGGCGGCGGTCTCGGCGTCGATGAGCTTGGCGAGGGCGTCGAGGTCGCCGTGCGGGGCGTACAGGAAGCCGGGCAGCATCGGCTCCATCCCGGCGTGGTACTTCGGCTGGGCGGTGGCCGACAGCGCCCCGAACGTGCGGCCGTGGAAGCCGTTGGTCATGGTGATGACCTTGTACTTCCCCTTCGGCTTGCCGTTCAGCCGCGCCAGCTTGATGGCCGCTTCGTTGGCCTCCGCCCCGCTGTTGCAGAAGAAGCAGACGCCGCCCCAGCCGGTGCGCTCGCTCAGCTCCTTCGCCAGCAGCGCCTGCGGCTCGGTGTACCAGGTGTTCGGCACGTGGATGAGCGTGCCGACTTGGTCCCGCACCGCGTCCACCACCTTCGGCGGGCAGTGGCCGAGGATGCCGCAGCCCCAGCCGGGGAAGAAGTCGAGGTAGCGGTTGCCCTCGGCGTCCCACACCCACGACCCTTCGCCGCGCACCAGGCAGACCGGGTAGCGGGTGTAGTTGCCGATGAGGTACTTCTTCGCGGTGGCGATGACTTCGGCGGTGGTGGCGGTGTCGAGTGCGGTCATGGGATGGGTCGGAAGGGTGGTCCGCACTCTCCGAGTGCGGGAATGGAACAAGCCCGCACTCGGAGAGTGCGGAGTACCTTTTCTTGGCTCAAGGGACGACTTCGGTGCCGCCGGGTTCGCCCAGGAACTCGGCGAGTAGGGAATCGGGGTTGCGGCCCTCCAGGATCACCGCCCGCCTCGCCCCGGCGGTCAGCGCCTCGAAGCACGCCTCCACCTTCGGGATCATGCCGCCGTCGATGACGCCGGCGGCGATGAGTTCCCTGCATTCCGCGACGGTCAGTTTGGGCAGCAGCGACTTGGGGTCGTGGCGGTCCCTCAGCACGCCGGGCGTGTCGGTCAGGAACAGCACCGCCTCGGCGTCCAGCGCCCCGGCCATCCCCGCCGCCACGGAGTCGGCGTTCACGTTCAGCCAGCCGTCGTCGTCGATGTCCACCGCCAGCGACGGGATGACGGGGATGCGGCGGTCGCGGTCGAGGTCGAGTTCGAACGGGTCGAGCGCGATCTGGGCGATCTGCCCGACGCGGCCGAGGTCGATGGGTTGCAGGTCGAGGCCCATCAGCATCAGCCGCCGGCCGGCGATGGGGAAGGCGTCGAAGTCGGTGTACCCGTGGGCGGTGCCGCCGAGGGCTTCGAGCTGCTCGACGATGCCGACATTCAGTTCGGACAGCACGCGGACGACGATGTCGAGCGTCGCGTCGTCGGTGTACCGCCGGCCCTGCACCTTGACCGGTTCGATGCCGGCGGCGGCCATCGCGCGGTCGATGGGCTTGCCGCCGCCGTGGACCAGCGCGACCTTCATTCCGAGGCTGTGGAGCGTGACGACGGATTCGAGCGTGCCGCGCGTGGCGGTCGGCTCCTCCATCGCGCTGCCGCCCAGCTTCACCACGACCGCGCGGCCGCGGAGTGCCCGCAACCGGGCAGCGGCGGAACGGAGGACGGCGAACGGCGTACCGGGGTCGGGCATTGCGGGCGGCGTCTCGGCGACGGCGAAACGGGAAAGACGAATCGTAGTCCGATCCGCCGCGATCGTCAACGCAGGGACGGGTGGGGTGCGCACCCGCACGCCCGTTGCGGTTCGCCTCGAAAGGTTGTTCCGCACATGGGTATACTGTGGGGAGTGGCTTTGCTCCCCGGCACGGATGTCGCCCGCCGGTGGCCCCCCTCCGCCCCGGCCAGTCACCCTCCCATGAACCCGCCGACCGTGTTCGACGAGATGTTCGCCCTGCTGTCCCCGGATCGCATCCTCGGCGACCCGCGGGCGACCGGAGCCGGAGTCGCCATCGCCGTCATCGATTCCGGCATCGAACGGGACGTGCTGGAGCGGCGATTCGCCGAGCGGAACACCCCCATCCTGCCCATCGAAGGCGGCGTCTTCCGGGCGAACATCGCCGCCCCGCTGCCCTACGACGGGCACCAGTCGTCGCCGCACGGCACCACCGTCGCCGACATCATCCTGACCGTCGCGCCGGGGGCGAAGCTGTACTCGGCCGACGTGTTCGGCCCGCAGGGGACGTGCGAGGTGGAGACGGTCGTCGCCGCCCTCCGGCACGCGGTCGAAGTCTGGCAGGTGAAGGTCATCAACCTGTCGCTCGGCGTGCCGGAACAGAAACTGCAACAACTGCCCCGCCGGAACCTGCTGCTGAAGGCCATCGAAGACGCCTACTTCCGCGACGTGCTGGTGTTCGCCGCCGCCCACAACGAACACCCGTACACGAAGAGCTACCCGGCCGCGTTCGCCCCGCCGCTGATTTCCGTGGACAAGGCGCTGTTCGACGACCCGCTACGGTTCGCCTACCAGCTCCGCGAACACATCGAGTTCCAGGCACACGGCCGGGGCTACCTGGGGCCGTTCGCCCGCGAGCCGGCCACCAGTTGGGCGACGCCGCACCTGGCCGGCATCGCGGCGCGGATTCTGTCGCTGAAGCCGGACCTGAAGCCGTTCGAGATCAAGACGATCCTGTACTGGATGTTCCGCGCGGCCCAGAAGTAGCAGCGCGGCGAGCCGACCGCTACGCACATGGCACCGCGCGGCCGGTCGTGGTAAACCTACTCCGTCGCATCCGTTGCCGTTCGGAGTCGGACCCGTGCCGGACACCTGGGCGCTCGTCGTCGCCGTCGAAAAGCCGCTCGACCCCGCTTTCCCCCACCTGCCCTACGGCGAGGCCGGCGCGAAGGCGGTCGCCGACGCGCTCGCGGTCAACGGCGTGGCGAAGGCCCGTCAGTTCGTGCTGCTCGGTCAGCATGCCACCAAGTCCGCCGTCGAGTCCCGCCTGCGCAAGCTGAAGAAGGCCGTGAAGAAGGGAGATACTGTGCTGGCGTGGCTCGCCGGGCGCGGCTACTCCAAAAGCGGGCGGGGGGCCGTCGGCTGCTGGGACACGCTGCCCGATGACCTGATCGACTCGTCGCTTCTCGTCGCCGGTCTGGTCGCCGAGTTGACCGCCACGAAAGCCGCGGCCGCGATCCTGTTTCTGGATGTCGGCCACACGGCATTGCCCGCGAACGCCCAGCCGGCCGGCGTCGAACCGACCCTCGACGCGGACGAACTGCACGCCCTGTTCGCCGACCATCCGAAAGCCGTGGCGCTGATGTCCGGCGACCCAGATGAAGCGTCCCTGTGGGCGGCGGCCGTGGCGAGCGGGGCGTGGGCGCATCTGATCGCCGAGGGGCTGGCCGGCCGCGCGGTGAAAGCAGCGACGAAAGCCGGCATCATCACGGCGTCGTCGCTGCACCACTTCGCGGCGGACGAGCTGCCCCGGCTGCTCCGCAAGCACTTCGACGGCGGCGCGACGCAGACGCCGGTGCTGTACGGCGAACAGAACGGGGCGCTGCAAATCCTCGACCTGTCGGCGGTGCTGGGCGGCGCGGCGGCCGGCGGGCTGCTGGATTCCGACCGCCTCCGCCGGGTGATGTTCCGCGCCGACTCGTCCACGAAAGTGAAGGACTTGCGCGGCTTCCGCAAGAGTTTTCAAATCCCCGACTTCGCCGGGCCGTCGTCGCGGAAGTTCATCGCCAAGTGCGCCACCGACGACATCCGCGCCGACGTGGACGGGGTGTACGAGGCGGCCCGCGTCCACCTCGGCTACAAGCGGAAGGACATCGACACCATCACCGGGCAGGACGGGTTCGGGTCGCTCCGCTCGCCGGACTTCGAGTACACGGTGACGGCCACGCTGGACAAGACCGACCCGTCGCGGGTGACGTGGCGGCGGGAACTCGGCCAGCTCGCCGACGCCGGGTTCGTCCGCGGGGCCGGGTTCGCGGCCGTGTTCGGCGGGACGTTCGACCAGCTCGCGTTCGAGTTCGCCAAGCCGGTGGACGTGGCGGCGCTCATCGACAAACTGGAGGACGCGACGCCGGCCGGGGTGACGCTGCACGTCGAAAGCGACGGCGGGGCGGTCGAGTTGACGCTGGCCAAATTCGCCGGGCGGGTGCGGGTGGAGCGGACGACGCTGACGGTTCGCGGCCGCGCCGGCAACTCGGCCGGCCTGCTCGACCAGTTCCTCGCCTTCCTGCAAAAGGTCGGCCCGCTCGGCGAACCGCTCATGCTGCAAGGGTGAACGGCGGGTGGTAGAATGGCTGTGGAATTCAACCGAGGAACCAGCATGGCCGGCATCACACTCGAAGACGCGCAGGCGAGACTGCCCGAACTGATCGCCGGGCTGGGCGACTCCGGCGACGTGGTGATCGAGTCCGGCGGCCGCGCCGTGGCCAAACTGAGCGCCGCCGAAGCGCCTCCCGCACCGAAGCGGAAGCGGAAGCTCGGCACCATGCGCGGCAGCGTGCTGTACGTTGCCCCCGACTTCGACGCCCTGCCCGAAGGGTTCGAGGGGCACGCCGAATGAAACTTCTCCTGGACACTCACGTCGTGATCTGGGCGGTGGACGAGCCGGAGAAACTATCCGACACGGCCAGGGAACTACTCGAAGACACGGCGAACGAGCTGGTGCTGAGCGCGGCGACGATGTGGGAGATTAGCATCAAGTACGGGAACGAGAAGCTGAAACTGTCCGCGCCGTTTCGCGACTGGATCGCCCAGGCGACCCTCGAACTCGACCTCCGGAACCTGGGCATCTCGGTCGAACACTGCGACACACAAACCCGATTGGCGAAGCACCACAAGGACCCGTTCGACCGGCTGCTGATCGCGCAGGCCATCGCCGAGGACATTCCGGTGGTGTCGGCGGATGTCGCCTTCGACCCGTACCCCGTCCGCCGGCTGTGGTAACCGAAAAAATCCGGGCATTCGCCAACGCCGGACGCCGGCCCGCCGTTAACGATTGACGGACTCGCGCCACGAATTCCCCGACACGACCCGGCTCGGTTCCCTCCGACAGAACGGAGCGGGGTCGCCACACGTCACCGGTCGGGGTGGCGCGGACGGTCGGTTCACCACGTCGAAACTGTCGGACGGAGGAAGTCGCATGTCCACGACTCGCGGATGGGCGGTGTTGGCGGGGGCGGTGCTGCTGTTCGGCCTCGGCGGGACGGCGGCCGCGCAGGGCCGGCCGGGGTGCGGGGGCGGCAGCGGCAGCCGGGGCGTGCCGCCCCAGATGTCCAACCAGATGGGCGGCGGCATGGGCCAGTCGCAGATGAACCGCGGCGGCTACCAGGGCCAGGGCAACTCGCAGATGCTGATGCAGCAGCAACTGTTCGCCCTGCAACAGCAACAGCTGCAGGCGAACGCGATGGGCGACGACCTGATGGCGTCCCTCGTGGCGGCCGACGTCCGCCGGTACCAGGACCGGATGCGGCAGATCCAGAAGCAGCAACAGCAGCAGCAACTGAATGGCGGGCGGTGACGCGAACCGCGGGTCCGGCCCCGCGCCGGACCTACGCCACCGGCTTCGGCGCGGACGCGAGTTTCGTCATCCATTCCTTCACCGCGTCCGCCGACAGTTTCTCCTGGACCACGACTTCCGGGAACAGGCCGCCGAAGATCGACCCGCCCGGCCACCCGCGGCTGTACGGTGGGGGTCCGAGGACGACCACGCGCAGCCCGTCGAACGGCGCGATGTCCGCCGGCACGCCCTCGTTCCAAATCCAGTGTTCGGAGGCGGAACCGGGGGCCGGCAGCGTCCCGTCCGCCCGCACGCCGGTCCAGTTCCACAGGTTGAACGCGCCGTTCATGTGCGGCGCGGAACCGTCGCCCAGTTGCCGCATCGCCTGGCGGACGGCGGCGAGGTCGATCCTCTCGGCCGCGATCCAGCCCTCCGCCGGGTCGCCGAGGAGGTGCCCCATCAGGGCCGTGTGCAGCATGAAGTTGTCCGGGATCGCGCTCGCCGTCAGCCGATACCCCTTCCCCTGCTCCGGGTGCAGCACCAGCAGCGGTTCGTCGTCGAGCGTCAGCAGCATCTTGGTGAGGAACGACCGGCCGGACCCGAAGACGCCGTCCAGCCGGTCGGACAACTCCAGCAACTCCGGCCGCTGCTCGGTCGCCTTCCGCAGGGTCTTCGACCGCGCCAGGTGGGCGATCGCCGCCAGCGTCGTTTCCTCTTCCGCCGCGTACCCCCACGCCGCCTCGGGCACGTCGGCGAAGACGGCGTTCAGGTACTTCTTGCCGAGTTCGGCCGGCGACGGGCGATCCCCGTCCTCGTTCTCCCCGGTGATCGTCCCGTCGGCCCGCGCCTTCTCCTCGCACCGTTCGTGGAAGCGGATCGTCCACCCCAGCACGTCGGGCAGCAGCGAGACGAGGCCCGGCCCGGCGATGTGCGGGTCGCCGCCCCGTTCGACGACGGCCCCGCAGGTGATCGCCACCTTCGCCGCCGCCAGCCGGTGAAGGGTCGGCAGCAACTCCGTCATCCGGTGGAGGGCGTCGTCGAGTTCCGCCACGGTCGCGTCGGGGAGCAACCGTTGGACGGCCACGGCCGCGTCGTACAGCGCCCTCGCGGTCGCCCCACGGTCGGCGGCGCGGGCGAGCAGGTCGCCGACGGCGGAGGGGAAGGCGGACATGCCGGAACCTCGTGGGGCAAAGCGGCGGGCGTGCATTGATATCGCCCGCTGCCCGGCGTATGATACCGGTGCCGGGGGCGAAATGGTTTCGACCGGGCTATCAGAAGTGTCGTGTGGCGTGCCGGGGTTGATCGGTTGGCCCCGTAAAAAGCCGATCAGAACACAACTGCTGAAACGCAGTTCTCCCTCGCGGCGTAACACCCGCAGGCCATTCGCGCACTCTTAACCGGAGAGGCTGCGTGTTTGGACGCCAAATCCGGATCGCGGGTGCCTGAGAGGCCGGGCAACCGGTTTCGCCTCGGTGGCGGCACTCGCTAAAAAACCTGACCGATAGCGACCGTCGCACCCCGCTTGCTGGGGACGGCGGAAGCGAACGTGGGGCGGCCGACTGGTAGGCCCCGAGCATTAGCAGGCTACGCACGTAGAGGCCGACAGTTCGGTGCCACGGGACGCGGGTTCGATTCCCGCCGCCTCCAATTTCCGCAACACCCTCGCCCCGGCCTCGGACCCCCGATGCCGGGGCGACTCCGTTACCTACGCTGACACTCCCGCGCCCCCGGAGCCGGGTCTCCCGTCGGCGAGGTCGGCATGAGCGATCCCCTCTCCCCGCACACCGCCGCGTCTGGCACCGCCTGGCGGGCGGTCGCGCTGCTCATGCCCGTCGCCCTGCTGAACTACCTCGACCGGCAGATGCTGGCGTCCATGCAGACCTCGGTGATGCGGGACATCCCGACCATCGAGACCCAGGAGAACTGGGGGTTCATGCTCGGCCAGTTCAAGTGGGTGTACGCCGTCGTCAGCCTGATCGGCGGGTACGTCGCGGATCGGTTCAGCCGGCGGCTGACGGTCTGCGCCAGCCTGTTCGTCTGGTCCGGGGTGACGGGGTGGACCGGGCAGGTCACGACCTACGACGGACTGCTCTGGGCGCGGTCGCTGATGGGATTCAGCGAGGCGTTCTACATCCCGGCGGCGCTGGCGCTGATCGCCGACTACCACACCGGCGGCACCCGCTCCCGCGCCGTCGGGCTGCACCAAATGGCGATCTACGGCGGCGTCATCGCCGGCGGGTTCGGCGGGTACGCGGCGGCGGACCCGGACCTCGGCTGGCGGGTCGCCTTCGCCGCCTGCGGGGCGATCGGAATGCTGTACGCCGTGCCGCTGGTGCTGCTCCTCCGCGACGCGCCGCGCCTCGCACCGCGATCCGAATCGCCCTCCCCCCTCGACGCGGGCAGGGAGCTGGTCACCAACGTGCAGTTCCTGCTGCTGGTGCTGTACTTCACCCTGCCGGCGATGGCCGGGTGGGTGGTGCGGGACTGGATGCCGTCGATCCTGAAGGCGGAGTTCGGCCTCGGCGAGGGGAAGGCCGGCGTGACGGCCACCATCTACTGGCAGTCGGCGGCGATCCTCGGCGCGGCGGCCGGCGGCTACTTGGCGGATCGGTGGATGCGGCGAAGCGACCGCGGCCGCATCTTCGTCAGTGCCATCGGCATGTCACTGATCGTCCCGGCCATTTTCGGCATCGGCAACGCCGGCACGCTGTCGGTGGCGGTCGCGTTCCTGATCCTGTTCGGCCTCGGCTGGGGCTTCTTCGACTGCAACAACATGCCGATCCTGTCACAGCTCGTCCGGCCGGAGTTGCGGGCGACCGGGTACGGCGTCATGAACTTCGTCAGCATCAGTTGCGGCGGGCTGGCCGATTGGGGCTTCGGCGCGATGCGGGACAGCGAGGTGCCGCTGAACGTCAGCTTCGGGTTCTTCGCCCTGCTCGCGGTCGCGTCCATCGGCTTGGTGCTGCTGATCCGGCCACGCCCAGACCTCACTGCCACGGAGCCGACCCGATGACGACGAAACTCGCCGGCCTCGTCGCGGCCACACACACGCCGTTCCAAGCGGACGGCTCGCTGAACCTGGCCGTCGTCGAGAAACAGGCCGAACACCTGATCCGCACCGGCGTGCGCGCGGCGTTCGTCGGCGGCACCACGGGCGAAAGCCATTCGCTGACGGTCGCGGAACGGATCGCCCTCGCGCAGCGGTGGAGTGAGGTGCGGCGCGGGTCGCCGCTGCGGCTGATCGTCCACGTCGGCGGCAACTGCCTCGCCGACGCCCGCGCGCTGGCGGCCCAGGCCCTGGAGCTGCGTGCCGATGCGATCGCCGCCCTCGCGCCCAGCTACTTCAAGCCGAAGTCGCTCGACACTCTCGTCGCCTGCTGTGCCGACATCGCCGGCGCGGCCCCCGGATTGCCGTTCTACTTCTACGACATCCCGTCCATGACCGGCGTGGCGCTGCCGATGCCGGAGTTCCTGGAGATGGCAGCGGATCGCATCCCGACGCTCGCCGGCATCAAGTTCTCGAACCCGGACCTGCTGGCGTACCAGCGGTGCCTGCACGCCGGCGGCGGCCGGTTCGACATGCCATGGGGGACGGACGAATACCTGCTGGCGGCACTGGCGGTCGGAGCCGTCGGGGGCGTGGGCAGCAGTTACAACTTCGCCGCGCCAATCTACAACCGGCTGATCGCGGCGTTCGAGCGCGGCGACTTGGCGACCGCCCGCGCGGAGCAATACCGCTCGGTCCAGTTGATCGACTTGCTGTCCGGTGTCGGGTACATGAGCGCGGCGAAGGCGGTCATGGGCTTCCTCGGCGTGCCGGTCGGCCCGGCCCGCCTGCCGCACGCGAATCTGTCCGCCGAGCAATCCGACCGGCTGCGTGCCTCGTTGGAAAGGATGGGCTTCTTCGACTGGGTCCGCGGGTAGAACGCCCTCGTCGCCGCGAGCTTGCGAGCGGTCCCGC
>JAYUFU010000410.1:0-3915 GCA_043738505.1 Fimbriiglobus sp.
GGGGCGAACCGCCGACGGGGCTGGCCCCTTGCTGGCGCGGCGGGCTAACAAGACAAGGCAACAGTTCAATCGGATTCGGTATGAGATGGGGCCGGTCGAACGGAAAAATCGTACCGCCCGTGTGCCGCGAACCGGCGGCCCGGCAATCCTCCACGGACGGTGTGTGGAAGCCACCCGGTCTGAATCCGCACGGAGAACAGTGATGTCCCGATCCGCGCTGTCGCCCCTGTTCGTCCTGTTCGTGGCCGGGTTGGCCGCCGCCCAGCCGGCCGCCCCGAAGCCCGCGCTGAGCGCCCCGCCGGTCGAGGTGATCGACCGGCTGGCGAAGTCGAAACTCGTCCCGGTCGAGCCGTTCGCCGGGGCCGAACGGGCGGCGCTGACCGCCGCGTGGAAGGCCCGATCCGACCCGAAAGCGAAGCCGCTCCCGCAGGCGGACGCGACGGCCGTCGCCGCCCACCTGCTCGCCGGCGGCGTCAGCGATCCCGTGGCGATTGCCAAGTACCTGAAGGCGTTCGACGCCCTGGTTGTCGAAGCCAAGACCGCCACCCGCGATGCGAAGACGCCACGGGAGAAGGCGGACGCGCTCCTCCGCTTCCTGCACAAGGGGGTGATGGCGAAGGGGTACGTCGCCGAGCAGAGCAGCCTGCACGCGGTGTTCGACAGCGGCACGTTCAACTGCGTGTCCTCGGCCGCGCTGTACTACCTCGTCGGCACCCGCCTCGGCCTCGACCTCCTGGGCCTGAGCATCCCCGCCGGGTTCATGGTCGCCGGCCACGCCGCCGCCGACCTCCTCGACGGCAAGGCCCGCGTCCAGATCGAGCCGACGAACGCCGACGGGTTCGAGGCGGACGTGAAGGCGAAGCGGCCGAGTGGCCTCATCGCCGGTCCCCAGCCGGATCGCACGCGGGGCAGGGACTGCGACGGGTACGGGCTGGCGGCGAGTGCCGCGAGCAACCTGGGGGTGACGGCGGCGACGGCCGACCCGCCGCGCCGCGGCGAGGCGATCCGCTGGTATGCCGCCGCCCTGGCCCTCGACCCCGCCAACGCGCTCGCCACGAACAACCTGTTCGCCGAATTCAGCAACTGGGGCGTGAGGGCCGCGAAGACGGGCGCGTTCGAGGAGGCGGTGGCGGTGTACGCCTTCGCCCTCGGCGTACTCGGCGACGGCGAGGAACTGAAGAACAACCACGCGGTCATCTGGTCGTGGTACCTGGACGCCGAGTTCGCGGCCGGGCGGTACGAGAACGGGCTGACGGTGTTGGACCGGGCGGCGAAGGCGGTGCCCGACGAGTCGTCGTTCCGCAACCCGGCGAAGTGGGCCACCCGCGCGGCCGAGACGGCGATCGACACGGACGGCTGGGCGGCCGGGCTGGCGGTCGCCGAGGTTGCCCTGAAAGCGCTGCCGAAGCCGGCAGCCGAGGGCATCCGCGACTGGCGAGACACGACCCGCCGGCGGTGGTCGCAGAGCCTCCTCGAGAAGGGCCGAGTGGACGAATCGGTGGCGGTGATCGCCGCCGGCCTCGCCGCCGACCCGGACAGCAGTCAACTCCGCAGCGGCCTCGAATACCACACCGTGGACGCCCTGGCGCACCTCGCCAAGACGAAGGGCGTGCCGGCGGCGGACGCCCACCTCGCGGCCCTCCGCATGCGGTTCCCGAAGGAGCTGAAGACGGTGAACGCGGCGGCGCACGCGCACGCCGAGCGAGCGATCGAGAAATTGAACGACGGCAAGAAGTACGCCGAATCGGTGACGGCGGCGGGCGAGTACAAGGAGTTCGGCGCGGACGCCGACGAGATGACCGGCATCGCCTACCACCTGTGGGCGCGCGACCTGGCGACGGAGAAGAAGTGGGAGGACGCCCTGGCGAAGTACGCCGAGGGGTTGAAGGCGGCCAAGCCGGGCGAGCGGCTCCGGAACGGGTTCGAGCGGACGGTGGACGAGTGGGCGGACATCGCCATCGACGGCAAGAAGTGGGACGAGGCCATCCGCATCTACGACGCGGGCTTGAAGGTACTTCCGGACAGCGGACACTTGAAGTACAACAAGTCGGTGTGCGAGGAGCGGCGGGGAAAGTAACGCCATCGCGACCAGAGAACTCCACCCCCAACCCGGACGAGCCGCCGTGACCGCCGACCCGACCCTCGACATCGCCGCGCTGATCCGGCCGGTCCCGAACGCCCCCACCCCCGGCGGGGTGCCGCTGGTGGCGTCCCTCCGCAGCGAACTGGAGCGGCTCCGCAAGCCGGCCCCGGCGTCGGCCGACGGCGCGCCGCCCGGCCAGCGGCCCGCGCCGGACTTCCACGCCATCCGCGCCGACGCCCTCGACGCCCTGACGAACACGTCGAAGGACATCGGTCTGCTGGTGCGGCTGATCGAAGCGAACACCCGCGTGGGCGGCATGGCCGGCCTGCGCGACGGTCTGGCCCTGGCCGCCCGCCTCGTCGCCGAGTGCTGGGACTGGCTGCACCCGATCCCGAAGGACGCCGAGGACGGCGGCCGCGGGAACCGGTTCAAGTGGCTGAACAACGCCGCCGACGGGCAGGCCGAGTTTCCGCAGACGGTGCAGGGGCTGCCGCTCGTGAGTTGCGGGGGCGAACGGTTCAGTTACTTCGACACCCTGGACCCCGCGCGACAGGCCGAACTGGACGCCGCCCTCGGCCAGTGCGACGACAAGGCGCTCCTGGTCACGCGGCAGGAGCTGGCCGACGCGGACGCCGCGCTGACCGTGCTGGCGAAGGAACTCAAGACCCGCCTCGGCTCCGAGAACGCTCCGGACCTGACTGGCAACGACCCCCTGAGCCTGGGCACGGCGATGCGGAACTGCCGGAACTTCGTGGAATCGGTGGTCGCGCGCCGCGGGCTGACGAACGCCGGCGGGGAGACCGCCGGGCAGCCTGCGACCGGCGGCACCACCCCGACGACCGCCGCGCGGCCGCTCGACGGCGACTCCCGCGCCGCCCTGTACGGGCAACTGGAGCGGATCGCCGGGGCGCTGAAGCGGATCGAGCCGCACAGCCCGGTGCCGTACTTGCTGGAGCGGTGCGTGAAGCTCGGCGCGCTGCCGTTCCCGGAACTGATGCAGGCGCTCATCCGCGACGGCGGGGTGCTGACCGAACTCGACCGGCTGATCGGCCGCCAGGCGTCGTGACGCTTTCGTCGGCCCGCCGCGAGCAAGTGGCACATTCGGGAGTGCCGAACGCGGGCCGGCGGGCACAACGGTCTGGGGGGGCGAACATGGACGACACCGACGAAATCCTCGCGCTCGACTCTCATCCGTCGTGGCGGGTCAGTTGGGACGCGCTCGAGGCGCGGGCGAGAACGCGACTGGACGGGACCGGGCAGGTTCCGCCGGCGGTGCGGCAGGGGCGGCCGTTCCACGGGTTGCCCCGGCTGCGGCTGTGGTCGGATTCCGGCGTCTTCGGCTGCGACGCCGAGCCGATCGCGCTCACCGTGTTCGAGCTGTTCACCGACAGGGGGATGGAGCGCGCGCCGGTGGTGCGCGAGGCGATCTGGAACCGAACCGCCGACATCGACCGGATGCGGGGCGGGGTGGGGCGGGCGCGGATCGTGACGTTCTTGGAGCCGACGATGGCGGTGAAGTTCGGCCGGGTGCCGGTGGAAGAGCTGGCTCGGCTCGTTCAATCGGCGAGTGGCTTCCGGGTGCCGGTGACGAGGTCGGGCGAGAGCGAGTCGGTGTCGAGCGGCGAGTACTCGGCCGGGTTCGAGTTCTTCAACCGCAACCAGCCGTCGGCGAGCCTGCGGCTGACGTGGAGTTACGACCCGCCTGCGGAGTGGGGACCGGTGATCGACTGGTACGTCGCCGCGTGGGACGACTTGCGGAAGTGCGCGGCGACGGCGGAGATTCCGTTTGGTTGAGGGGAGAGGCCGGTTTGCCGCGAGGCAACGCCGAGCGC
>JAYUFU010000411.1:0-3897 GCA_043738505.1 Fimbriiglobus sp.
GGCGATCTTGGCGTCTTGGCGGTTCAACTCTGGATCGTGTCGGAATGCCACTCCCTGGCGGTCGCGGCTCGCAAGCCCGCGCGGTAAACTACACACGTCCCCTTCCGCGCCCCCGGCCCGACGCCATGGAACTGGTCGAACTCCGCGACGGCGACGCCGCCCGCACTTACCTGTTGCAGGGGCTGTGGCTCCAGCGGGTGCTGCGGCCGACCGCCGCCAGCGTCAAGCCGGCGCTGGAGATCGCCCTGGAGATCGCCGCCGGCGGGCACCCCCTGCCGCCGGTCGGGTTCGTCGCCGACCTGGCCGCCGTGGCGCTGGGCACGGACCGCGGCCGCGCCGCCAAGGACTTCCCCGAAGTCCCCGGCTGGCCGCACGCCCTCGCCCGCAACTACGAGGACCACCTGCTCGGCAAGGTGTACGCCGACTGGACGTTCGAGCGGGCCGCCGACGCCCTCCGCCGGTATCCCGAGGCCGACCGCCCGCGCGGGGTGGCGTTCGTCGTCCGCCAGCTCCGCGAGCGCGGCCGGCTCGGCGGGGTGGAACTGTCGCCGGCCGTCGTCCGCGGGCTGCTCGCCCAACCGCCCGACCAAGTGCTGACCGCCGGGTACGACTCGCTCGCCGCCGACGGGCCGATGCCGCTGCTGGTGGCGCACTACGAGTGGCTGGTCAGCGCCGCCCGGCGGATGGCCGAGGTGCTGGGGCCGGAGGACGTGATCGCGCTGGAGCAGCGGACGGCTCTGGCCGACATGGGGCAGTACGTCGCGCACCGGCAAATCCTGCAACTGACCGCCCGGTTCGAGGAGCGGCTGCCGGCGCGCCCGGTGCGGCCTCTGGCCGGCCGCAAGGAAGTGCCGACGAAAGTGACCGACGACGACCAGTATCCCGTCGGTGGGTATTCGTCCATCAGCACGAAAGGCAGCATCGAGAGCCTGCTGCACTCGCAGTTGGCGTTCATGGAGACGCACGACGCCGAGCGGCCGGACATGTTCGACGTGAAGTTCGTGCGGGACGAACTGTTCTATTACTCCCGCGACGAGAACCAGTTCCTCCGCCGCCGGCGGGTGTTCGCGTTCGTGTTCGACCCCAGTCTGACGGCCGCCCGGTTCAAGGACGGCGACCTGCCGGCGCAGCGGATCGTGCTGGCGCTGGCCCTGGTGCTGACCCTGGTCCGCCGGCTGACCGACTGGCTGACGGCCGACGCGCTGCGGTTCGAGCTGCTGTTCGTCGCCCCGCCGGGGAAGGACGGCCGCCCGGCCCCGAACCCGCTGGCCGACGAGGCCGAGCTGCTGGCGCTGTTGCTTCAGGAGCCGATCTCGCGGGGCGCGGCGGCGGTGAAGACCGTGGACACGCTGGCGCAAGCGGCCGCCGAGTGCGCCGGCCTGTCGCGGACGAACCAAGTCCACTGCCTGGTGCTGTCCGCCGCGCCGGTGGCGTTCGCCCCCGACGGCGCGGTGGCGGCGGCGCTGACGGTGTCGGGCCCCCGCCCGCCGCTGACCGACGGCCACGGCCACCCGGTCGCCTTCGCGGCCGACGACGCCTTCGAGCAGTGGATCGAAGCCGCCGTCCGGGTGCTGCAACTGTGGGTGTGAGGGGCCGAATGGGTTTGCATTCACCGGCCCGGTCTCGGCAGAATACCGGCATCCGATCGAAGTGGAGGAACACCGATGTCCACAGCCGTCGTGCGATTGCCCGACCCACCCGCTCCGAGTGCCGAAAGGAGTGGGGCACCGCCCGCTCCACTGCGGTCCCTCGCCGTGACGCGACCGTACCCCGCCAGTCTCCGGTCGGCCGCGCTCGTCTTCTTTCTCCTGTCCGCGAACGCCATCCTCGTCGGGGCGATCTACGACCTCGGCTGGCTGCTGTTCCCGCTCGCGGGCGTCGCCGGACTGGCGGCTTACGCCTGCGCCGCCCGCTGGGTGGCCCGATTGCCTCGCCGGAACCGCGTGACTCGGTTCCTCGAACGGGTCCGCCTGGCGCTGGCCTACGAGGGGTGAGAAGCGATGGAACCGACGTGGTACTTGGCGTTCGTGTTCGGGTTCTGCGGGAGCGTCGCCGTCGAGGTGGTTCTCATCCTGCAAGCGATGGGGCCGCGCGGGGCCGTCCCTGGCAAGTACAAGACGCGGCTGTTCTGGTCGGTGCGACTCGTTCTGGCGGTCCTGTCGGGCGGGATCGCCGTCGCCTACTTCTCCCCGCAACTCCCGCTGTTCCTGTACGTCCACCTCGGTGCAGCGACCCCGGCGATCCTGACGCGGGTGTCCCGGATTGAAGACGACGAGTCCGACAAAACGCCGTAACCCGCCGCTGACCGACGGCCACGGCCACCCGGTCGCCTTCGCGGCCGACGACGCCTTCGACCAGTGGATCGAAGCCGCCGTCCGGGTGCTGCAACTGTGGGTGTGACTCCCGGCGGTTCGTGTCACTTGTCCTTGGCCGCTTCGCCGAGTTTGACGCCGTTGATTTCCTTGACCCCCTTCAGGTCGAACACGCCGATGATCCAACCGAAGCCGGTGACGGCCTTCGGCGACTTGTTCGAGTTGGACGCCTTCCACTTGTCCGGGCCGTTGTAGAGCGACATCTTGAGCGGCTCGTATTCGCTGGTGGACACGACCACGACCTGGGTCGTGAAGTCGATCTCGGGCGACTTGGCCTTCGGCTGCCACGCCTTCCACACCTTCTCGAACGTCTCGGCGTCGGTGATGACCTGGCCGGGCTTGGCGACCGCTTTCAGCTTGGCGTCCTTGATGACTCCGGCCCATTCCTTGGTCGGGATGCGGAAGTCGTCCTTCTTGTCCTGGGCGGAGGCGGCGGACGGGGCGAACGCGGCGAGGCCGAACAGGAGGGCGAGCGAGCGAACCACGGGAAGCACCTCGACGGATTGGAATGGGAATCTCGACACGGTGGCAAGTTACCACTGTCACCCACACAATGGCAACCTCGGAGGCGGGCAACGCCGAGAAATGGTTCGGCCGCTCACTTCACCCGCCAGACTTGCTCTTCACTCAGCCCCTCGGCGGTCATCGCGCTTCGGATGGCGGCGATGAACCGGGCGGCGTCCACCGGGTAGCCGGCGGTCGGCGGCAGGCCCGGCACCCGCGCCGCCCAGTAGTCGTTGAACTGCACCATGCAGAGTTCGCGGACGTACTTGCACGTCATCGACGCCAGCGCCACCGCCACGCTGCCGGCGTCCGCGCGGGGGGTGAACCGGACGACCACCCGGCGCGGCAGCAGCTCCACCCGGTAGCGGCTCTCCTCCATCCGCTCCACCTCGGCGCACACGAACCCGTCGGGGAAGGCTTCCTGAAGCAGCGGCGCGTAGTAGTTCCGCCCGCCCTGCTTGTCGCACAGGATGCGCAGCTCGTCGTCGCCGGGCGTGTGCGCGAGGACGTGCTTCAGCAATTCCACCAGCCCCAGGCTCAGCACCACCGCCTTCGACCCCGATGCATTGACCACGCGGTTGAACCGGGGCGGGTGGACGACGTTCGCCGCGACCGGGCCGAGTTCGACCCCGTGCGCGGCGAAGTCCGGCTGCGGCGAGGCTTTGGTGTGCTGTTCGAGCTTGGCGGTCGGGACGAACCAGCCTTCGAGGTGCGTGTCCGGCAGGGCGTCGGGCAGGCCGATGCGGGCGATCAGGTCGGCCAGCGTCAGCCCGGCGAGGCCGAACCAACTGAGGACGCCGTGTTCCAGTTTGCCGAGGGCGTTGGTGCCGTGGTAGACGCGCTTGGAGTCGTCGATGACGAGGCGGGCGTCGCGGCCCCACCGCCCGCCGGCGCGGCGGACGACGGCCTTGAGCGCGTCCCACCCGGCCGGGTCGTCGTCCGGCAGGCGGACGGCGACGGCGGACTGCACCAGCGGGCCGAGGTTCGGCCCGTACCCTGCCTCGTCGATCCCGACCACCCA
>JAYUFU010000412.1:0-3892 GCA_043738505.1 Fimbriiglobus sp.
CCCCTGCCCGGACCCGTATGACGTCGCCCGCAAGCTGGCCCACCTCCCGCACCTGCTCTTCCTCGACTCCGCCGACCGTCACCCCGACCGGGGGCGGTACAGTTATGTGATGGCGGGGACCGAAAACGTGAGTTGGGGTTGGCCGAATACAGCCCATCCCCACAACGCGAATGCTTTCGATCAGGAGCGACGAGAACTCCGTGAGGGAGCGTGCAAATCCATTCCCGGACTGCCTCCGTTTCAAGGCGGTCTCGCGCTTGTTCTCGGCTACGGGGTAAACCGACACTTCGAACGAATCCCCAAGCCGACCTGGAATGAGTTTGCCGTCCCAGACGTGGTGACAGCCGCATTTGATTGGACAATCAGTTTCGATCACCACGAGGGGCGAGCCTGGATCGTCTCTACGGGGTTCCCCGAATCCGACCCGGCGAAGCGTCGGCGAAACGCCGCGAACCGATTGAACGCCGTTCGCGAACTGCTCCTGACAGACGCCTGCGTTCCGCTCGCCACGTGTTCGGACCCGTTGCGGCGGGGTGAACTCGTCACCCAGTACCCCGTTGCCAACCACCCCGGCGTCACCTCGAACTTCTCCCGTGAGGGGTACATCGACGCCGTGCGGCGCGCCGTCGAGTATGTCCACGCCGGGGACATCTTCCAGGTGAACTTGTCGCAGCGGCTGCTTGCGCCGCTGACCGAACACCCGCTCGACCTGTACGGCCGGCTGCGGCAGGTGTCGCCCGCGCCCTTCGGCTGCTACTTCGACCTCGGCGACTTCCAGATCGTCAGCGCGTCGCCGGAGCGGTTCCTGCAAGTCTCGCCGACAGGCGACGTGGTCACGCGGCCGATCAAGGGCACCCGCCCGCGCGGGAAGACGCCGGCCGAGGACGCCGCGCTGTTGCTCGACCTCGTCACCAACCCGAAGGACCGGGCCGAGAACGTGATGATCGTGGACCTGCTCCGCAACGACCTCGGCCGGGTGTGCGAGTACGGCAGCATTAGCGTGCCGCGTGTGTGCGAGGTGGAAACTTACAATTACGTCCATCACCTCGTGTCGGAGGTGCGCGGCAAGCTGCGGGCCGGGCTGACGCCGTTCGACCTGCTGCGCGCGGCGTTCCCCGGCGGCAGCGTGACGGGCGCGCCGAAGGTGCGGGCGATGGAGATCATCGCCGAGTTGGAGCCGACCGCGCGGGGGCCGTACTGCGGCAGCGTCGGGTTCGTCGGCTTCGACGGGGCGATGGACACGAACATCCTCATCCGCACGTTCACCGCCGGCCGGGGGTGGCTCCAGTTCCCGGTCGGCGGCGGCATCGTCGCCGACTCGGACCCGCAAACCGAGTACGAAGAGACCATGCATAAGGCCGCCGGCCTGCTGAGGGCGTTGCAGCGATGATCCTCGAAGGCCTCGTGACGACGACCGACGCCACCGGCGGCCCGCACCTCGCGCCGATGGGGCCGACCGTGGACGGCGCATTCACGGAGCTGCTGCTGCGGCCCTTCCCCACGTCGAACACCTACCGGAACCTGTTGCGGCACGGCGAAGGCGTCTTCCACGTGACCGACGACGCCAAGTTGATCGCGCTGGCGGCGGTGGGGGCTGTGCCGGGGATGCCGGCGACGGTGGCGGCGGAAGTCGTGCGCGGGTTCGTGCTGACCGACTGCTGTCGGGCGTATGAGTTCGTCGTCCGCAAGGTGGACGACAGCCGCGAGCGGATTCACCTGGAAGCGGACATCGTTCACACGCACCGGGTCCGGGATTTCCTCGGCTTCCACCGCGCCAAGCACGCCGTCATCGAGGCCGCGATCCTGGCCACGCGGTTCCACCTGCTGCCGGCGGCCGAGATCGACGCGGAGTTCCGGAAACTGCGGGTAATCGTCGAGAAGACCGGCGGCGCGGCGGAACACGAGGCGATGGCGGTGCTGGAGGGGAAGTGGGCGGAGTATCGGGAGGCACAAGAATGACCCGCGTCCGCGCGCCCAGCCGGTTGCACTTCGGGCTGCTGAACGTGCCGACCGCCGACACCTCGCCCGAGGGCCGACTGTTCGGCGGCGTCGGCCTGATGGTGGCGGACCCCGGCGTGGTCGTGACCGTGGCCTCTGACAAAGAGTGGAGCGCCTCCGGGCCGTCCGCCGTCCGCGCTCTCAGTTTCGCCAAGCGATTCGCGGAATCACTGACATCGGATTGTCACCGGCCGTTCCACATCGACGTGGAACGCTGCCCGGCGGAGCACGTCGGCCTCGGCGTCGGCACGCAACTCGGGCTGGCGGTGGCGAAGGCGCTGGCGGTGGAAGTCGGGATGCCGTACCTCACGGCGGTGGAACTGGCGGAGCGGGTCGGGCGCGGCGCGCGGTCGGGCGTCGGCGTCCACGGGTTCGACGGCGGCGGACTGATCCTCGACGCGGGAAAGCGAACCGGCGATGCCGTTTCGGCATTGCATTCGCGGAGATATTTGCCGCCCGACTGGCGCGTCGTGCTGGCGTGCCCGCGCGGCGCGGCCCGCTGGCACGGCGACGCCGAGCGCCGCGCGTTCGCCGCACCGACGACGGCGAACACGGCGCGGCTACGGAACCTGTTCGATATCCTGGGCGAAGTGACCGACTACTCGATATTCGCCGAGGCCCTGCACGACTACAATCGGCTGGCCGGGGCGGTGTTCGCGGCCGCGCAGGGCGGGGAGTATTCGTCCCCCGAAGTGGCGGCGCTGATCGCCCGAGTTCGCAGTCTCGGCGCGCCGGCCGTCGGGCAGTCGTCGTGGGGGCCGACGGTGTTCGCCGTCACGCCGGACGCGGATCGGGCCGACTGGCTGGCGCGGCAACTGGCGGCGGACGCGCTGGAGTTCGTTCTTATAACGACTCCGGATTCGACCGGCGGGGTTGTGAGCCTACACTGAGGTCACGGTTGGAATCCATTCGCCCATTGCGGAGAGCGGCCATGCAGATCGACGACAGCGGTGAGAAAGGGGATGTCGAGGACCGTCGCGGGTTCTCCACGAACGCCAAGATCGGAGGCGGCATCGCGGCCGTCGTCATCGGGCTGATCGGCACCTACGTCGGCATCAATCCAGCCATCCTCCAGCAACTCGTCGGCGGGGCCGGCGGCCAGCAGCAGCAGGAGGGACCGCCCCCGGCCGACGGGTACTTGGAGTTCTCGCAGAAGTTGCTCGGCAACATCAACACGGTCTGGCGGAAGGAGTTCGCGGCGAACCGGTACGGGAAGGGCTACGAGCCGCCCCACATGGTCCTCTTCCGCGACGCGGTCAGCACGAAAGGCTGCGGCGACAACATCCCGTCCGGGGTCGGGCCGTTCTACTGCCCGTCGGACAAGACGGTGTACCTCGACCCGACGTTCTTCAAGGAGTTGGAAAAGCTCGGCGGATCGAAGGCCGAGTTCTCGCAGGCCTACGTCGTCGCCCACGAGGTCGGCCACCACGTGCAGAACCTGATCGGGTACAACGAGAAGGCGGACCACGCCAAGGTCGGCCGGGACGGGTTCCGCGCGGAGGGCGAGAACGCCGGCATTCGGCTGGAACTGCAGGCCGACTACCTCGCCGGCGTGTGGGCGAAGCACGCGCAGGACGAGTTCAAGATCCTCGCCAACCCGCGCGAGGTGGAGGACGCACTGCGGACGGCGAAGGCCATCGGCGACGACCTGCTGACGAAGGGCCGCGTGTCGCCGGAGAAGTTCAACCACGGCAAGGCCGAGCAGCGGTATTACATTTTCAAGAAGGGGTTCGAGACGGGCAACGCCAGCAAGGAGTACCTCGACAAGTTTTTCAGCCCGAACGTCAAGCCGCTGGAGATCGGGCCGAACACCGGGTTCTGATGCCGGATGGCGTCGCACCCGGTCGGCGGTCCCACGACTCTTCCACCTCCGCTCGCTGAGGGGAGGTCGGTC
>JAYUFU010000413.1:0-11615 GCA_043738505.1 Fimbriiglobus sp.
CGTCAGTGCCCGCCGCCGGGGGCGTGCGGGGCGTGTTCGATGCCGGGGATCGCCATCAGCAGCAGGAACCCGTTCACCGTCAGCAGCACGGCGATCACGGCCAGGACGATGCCGGCCAGGAACGCCCACCACTTCTTGCCGAGCATGGCCACCGACGCCAGCACGATGGCCAACTGGAAGGCCATCTCGGCGAAGTCGAAGTAGGCGTCCTTCCGCTGGTACGTCTTGAACGCCGTCTCGAGTTCGCCCACCTTCTTGGCCCCCTCCTCGTGCTTCGCCGTCGCCTTCGCCGCGCCGTCCTCGCCCACCTTCTTCGCCTTCGCCGCCAGCTCCTTCTTGTCGGCGTCCATCCGCCCCGCCTCGTCGATGTAGTACTTCAGCAGATCCTCCTTGAACGCCGGGAACGGCCCGTCCCCCTTTTTCTCGGCGTCCAGTTGCGTCCGCTCGTTCCGGTACATGGCCTCGCGGGTGGATTTCGCCTGGTACTGCGTCCAGATGTTGAACTCTTCCTGCTTGGCCAGGTTCTCGATGGCCGTCTCGTCCTGCTTGCTCAGGGCGGCGACCTTCGCCTCCTCCTGCTTGGTGATCATCATCTCCTTCGACACGTCGTGCCCGCCGAAACTGGCGAAGGCCAGGCCGACGGCGAACACGGCCACGCTCAGGGCGACGGCCTTGGTGAATCCGTCCTCGGCGTCGTGCGGGATTTCGGCTCCGTGACCGGACATGGGGGCGACTCCAGGAACAGGGGAAAGGGGTCAGGGGTTCTTCCATCTTGTTAGCCCGCCGCGCCAGCAAGGGGCGAATCACACACGGCCCGTGCTGGCGCGGCGGGGTAACAAATCCGGCGCGGACGCGGTGGCACGATCAGTCGGCCGGCGGGTCGTCGTCTTTCTTACGGGCGGTCAGGCGGGACAGCGCGTACCCGAAGCCGACGGCAAGCAGAACGCCGACCGCCCCCAGGCCGAGCATGACGAAGTCCCGCCGGCCGAGTTCGAGCGGCGACTTCTCCTCCGCCTCCTCGTCCTCGGCGTCGCGGCGAGACTTGGCCGGGAGCGGCAGCGGCAGCGGGGCGGCCGGGGCCGGCGGCGGCCACGACACTAACTCCACGTTGATCATCGGCTCCGGCGCGGCGACGGCGACCAACGCCGGCGCGGTGCCGGTACCGGGCTTGGCGGGCGGGGCCGGTTTCGCCAGCGGCGGCGCGGGCTTGGCCACCGGCGGGGCGGGCGGGACGGTGCCCGACAGTTTCGCCGGCGCGGGCGGAGCGGCCGCGACCCGGACATCCATCGGAAGTTCGAAGGCCGACTCCGATTCCAGCCACTGCTTGTACGCCGGCAGCACCGCCGCCTTCTCCGGCTGGCGCGCCCGCTCCGGCAGGTACGGGGCGAGCGCCAGGGCCGCGTCGTCGGGCGTTTGCGGGCGGTTCTCCGGCTTCTTGTCCAGCAGCTTGTCGATCACCGCCTGCAACCCGGCCGGCACCGGCGCGCCGACTTCGCCGAGCGACTTCGGCTTGGCCGTGGCGTGCTTCACCATCTGGGCCATGACGTTCTTGTCCTGGAACGGCGGGTGGCCGGCGATCAGTTGGTACAGGACGCAGCCGAGGCTGTACAGGTCGGCGCGGATGTCGGCCGTGCGGGCGTCGCGGGCCTGCTCCGGGGCCAGGTAGTCGGGCGTGCCGAGGAGCGCCCCCTCGCCGGTCAGTTGCAGGTCCTGGGTGGACGGGGCGGCGTCGTCGAACAGCTCGCGGCCGAGGCCGATGTCGAGGATTTGCAGGGTGGCGTCGGCCGTGTCCGGCTTGCCGGCCGGGGTGAGCATCAGGTTCGACGGCTTCAGGTCGCGGTGGACCATCCGCCGCTCGTGCAGGTGTTGCAGCCCGTGGAACGCCTGCTGCACCAGCCGCACCGCCTCTGCCGGCGGCAGCTTCTTCCGCCGCTCCAGCAACTCGTCCAGCGTCTCCCCTTCCACATGCTCCATGACGATGAAGTGGACGCCGCCGGCCTGCCCGACTTGGTACGCCCGCACCACGTTCGGGTGGTCCAACTGCGTGAGCAGCCGGCCCTCGCGGAGGAACCGGTTGAGGAGGTGCTGGTCGCGGGCCTTGCTGGCGGCCAGGACTTTCAGCGCCACCACCTGCCCGGACTTGTGCAGGGCCTTGTACACGCCGGCCGTCTGCCCGCGCCCGATGCGGTCGAGGATGACGTACTCGCCGACCACGAACCCCTCGGCCCGTCCCCGCTGGATGAGGGCGGCTTGGTATTCGGTCAGGCTCTTCTCGCGGACGAGGAATTTGCGGAACCCGTCCACGTCGGCGTCCGTCCCGCCGTCCGCTTGCCACCGCTTCCGGAGCGGTGCGAGGTCGTCGTCCGCCAGCAGCTTGCTCCGCAGCACGGCCGCGGAGTAGTCGGGAACGGTGGCGTTCGGGGTGGCCATCGGCGGGGCGGCTCCAACACGCGAATCGGCGAGAAATGGCTTGTCGGGAGTATACGGGCGGATGCGGCGGGCGGGCGGGCTTTTTGCCGACCGCCGGCGGCGTGAGCCGTCCAGGTGAACAACCCAGTCGGCTCACGCCGCCGGTTCACCCAGGCGCGTCTTGGCCCCTTCGCTATCATTTCGTCATACCTGTCTCACCCGGAGCTGCCCGACATGGCCGCCGCGCCCGCCAAGCCGAAAGTGCCCGTCACCGTCCTCACCGGGTTCCTCGGGTCGGGGAAGACGACCCTGCTCAACCACATCCTCACCGCGAACCACGGCAAGCGAATCGCCGTCATTGAGAACGAGTTCGGCGAGATCGGCGTGGACCAGGAGTTGGTCATCAACGGCGAGGAGGAAATCTTCGAGATGAACAACGGCTGCCTGTGCTGCACCGTGCGGGGCGACCTCATCCGCATCCTCGGCAACCTGATGAAGCGGCGGGACAAGTTCGACTACATCCTCATCGAGACGACCGGCCTGGCCGACCCCGGCCCGGTCGCGCAGACGTTCTTCATGGACGAGGAGGTGCAGGCCAAAACGGCCATCGACGGCATCGTCACGCTGGTGGACGCCAAGCACGTCCTGCTGCACTGGGACGCGCACGAGGTGCAGGAGCAGATCGCCTTCGCCGACGTGATCCTGCTGAACAAGACCGACCTCGCCACGGAAGCGGAGTTGATGAGCCTGGAACGGCGCATCCGCAAGATGAACGCCGCCGCACGGGTGTACCGCACCACGAACAGCCTGATCGACATGGACAAGGTGCTGAACGTCGGCGGGTTCAGCCTGGACCGGGTGCTGGAACACGAGCCGGAGTTCCTGAAAGGGACGCTCGCGGAGCCGAAGAAGCCGAAGTCGCTGAGCCTGGCCTGCGCGGACGAACCCGGCCACGTCCACGGGCCGGACTGCGACCACGACCACGACCATCCAGAGCATGACCACGAACACGACTCGTCGGTCACGTCGGTGGGCATCGTGCTGCCGGGGGACGTGGACGGCAAGCGGCTGAACGCCTGGATGAGCGAGCTGCTCCAGTCCAAGGGCGAGGACATCTTCCGCATGAAGGGCGTGCTGAGTTTGAAAGGCGACGCGCAGCGGTTCGTCTTCCAGGGCGTCCACATGATGTTCGACGGCAAGGCGGATCGGGCGTGGAAGCCGGGCGAGGCGCGGACGAACAAGCTGGTGTTCATCGGCCGCAATCTGGACCGCGCGGCCCTGACCGACGGCTTCACCAAATGCCTGGCGTGAGGCACCCAACCGGAGGCGCGATCATGGAGCCGGTCATCCTGAACGAGTGGCTGTACGAGCGGGGCCGCGGGCCGGAGTTGCGGAGCTGCCGGCTGACGGTGAATGAACTGTACCCGATGCTTGCGGAGGCGGAGTGTTCGGACGCGCGGATGCTGGAGTTGTACCCGATCACGCCGGCCGAGCTGGCCGCGGTGACGCGGTACATCGCGGAGAACGCCGAGGCACTGGCGGTCGAGAACGCCGCCATCGACGCCCGCATCGCCCGCAAGATCGCCGAGCAGGACACCCCGGAGATGCGGGCGCGGCACCAACAATCGCGCGAGACGATGGACGCCTTCAAGGTGTTCCACGCCGCTCGGAAAGCGCGGCCGGAGTTGTTCCTCGAAATTCCCGACGAGTCGCCCGACGTGCGGCGTGAGCGGTTGTTCACCGCCTTCCGCACGTGGCGAGCGGCGGCCGAAACCGTCGCGGAGGTCGGGTGAATGCACGGCCTCGTCTTCGACATCAACGTCCAGGGGCACTACGCCCACTTCGTCCACCTGCTGGCGGCCCTGGACTTGGCCGACATCTGGCTCGGATACGGTTTCTCGATTCGTACAGTTCCCGGACTGGGCTACCCGCGCGACGTGAGCGACCGGGTCATTTGGAATCGCTGTCAGTCGGACGGCCTCGTCCTGATCACCGAAAACCGCACGGCCGATGACCCGGATGCCCTCGAACGGACGATTGCCGACTCGCTCGCACCCGACAGTCTGCCGGTGCTGACCATCGCCAACAAGAGGCGGTTCGAGCGGGACCGGCGGTACGCCCTCATCGTCGCGCGGGAATTCGCCGACCACACGGTCGATATCGCGCTCGGCAAGTACCGCTGTATCGGCCGGCTGTTCCTTCCCCCCCGCCCGGTTGTGTGAGCGCCGCGGTACAATATCCCGTGAAACCCCGGAGGGCGTGCGATGGAGGCGGTCATCCTGAACGAGTGGCTGTACGACCGCGGCCGCGGCGTCGAACTGCGGAGCTGCCGGCTGACGGTGAATGAACTGTACCCGCAGTTGACGACCTGGCCGACCACCGATGACGAACTGCTCGCCCTGTACCCGATCACGCCGGCCGAACTGGACGCGGTGAAGAGGTACATCGCCGACAACGCCGAGGCACTGGCGGTCAAAAACGCCGAGATCGACGCCCGCATCGAGCGGCGGATCGCCGAGCAGGACACGCCGGCGTTCCGGGCGCAGATGGCAGCCGGACAGGAGCGCGTGCGGCTGATGAAGGTGTGGATGGGTGAGTGGAAACAGGATCCCAGCCTCTTCCCGAACATCGAAGGGGAACCGCCACGGGAACGCCACGCACGGCTGTTCCGCGCGTTCGAGGCCTGGCGCATGCGTCGGCACTCCCCCGCCATCGCGGAGGTGGGGTAAGTGAACGGCTTGCTCTTCGACATCAACATCCAAGGGCTTCATGCCCATTTTATTCACCTGCTCACCGCCCTCGACTTGCTCGACTTTTGGGAGGCGGCGAACCTCCGCGTGCTGAGCGTCGCGGGCCTCGGCTACCCCCGCGACGTGCGCGACCGCGTCCTGTGGAATCGGTGTCAGGCGGACGGCCTCGTTTTCATCACCGAGAACCGCAACGATGACGGGCCGGATTCGCTCGAACGGACTATGGCCGACTCGCTCGCGCCGGACAGCCTGCCCGTGCTGACGCTGGCGAACGTCTCGCGGTTCCGAACGGATCGCCGCTACGCGCTCATCGTCGCCGATGCGTACCTGACCACCGTGACGGACACCCTGGCCGGTCTGAATCGCGGCGTCGGCCGGCTGTAC
This sequence comes from Fimbriiglobus sp., assembly GCA_043738505.1. Lineage (GTDB taxonomy): Bacteria > Planctomycetota > Planctomycetia > Gemmatales > Gemmataceae > JALHQU01. The sequence continues at coordinate 5,544 of JAYUFU010000413.1, forward strand.
CTTCCCTCTCGCCCGGTGGTGTGACCCATGCCGCTGTCGTTCCAGTTCGATGTCGTCGTCGTCGGGGCCGGGCACGCCGGCACCGAGGCGGCGATGGCCGCCGCCCGGCTGGGGCTGCGCACCTGCCTGCTCACCATGAACGCCGACGCCGTCGGCCAGATGAGCTGCAACCCGGCCATCGGCGGCGTGGCCAAGGGGCAGATCGTCCGCGAGATCGACGCCCTCGGCGGCGTCATGGGCAAATGCACCGACGCCAGCGGCATCATGTTCAAGATGCTCAACGCCAGCAAAGGCCCGGCCATGCACTCGCCCCGCGCGCAGTGCGACAAGAAGCTGTACCAGTTCACCATGAAGCGGTGGGTGGAGGACCAGGAGAACCTGACCCTGCGGCAGGAGTTGGTGGAAGGGCTGCTGCTGGAACCGTTCGCGGACTCCGGCAGCGTCGCCAACTTGCGGGTACTCGGCGTCGTGGCCCGTGGGGACACGCATTACCTCGCGCCGGCCGTCATCCTGACCACCGGCACGTTCCTCAAGGCGATCATGCACACCGGCGAGGCCAAGACCACCGGCGGCCGCGCCGGGGATTCGTCCGCCGAGGGCATGTCCGACGCGCTCACCACCTGCGGGTTCACGCTGGAGCGGTTCAAGACCGGCACCCCCTGTCGGCTGAACGGCCGCACCATCGACTTCAGCAACCTCCAAGTGTCGCGCGGCGACACCCCGCCGCGGCCGTTCAGCTTCGCCACCGAGGCGATCACGCTGCCGCAACTGGACTGCCACATCACCGAGACGACGCCGGCCGTCCACGCCCTGATCCGGGCGAACCTCGACCGCGCCCCCATGTACAGCGGGCAGATTCGCGGCAGCGGCCCGCGCTACTGCCCCAGCATCGAGGACAAGGTGGTGCGGTTCGCCGACAAGGACTCGCACCAACTGTTCCTGGAGCCGGAGGGGCTGAACACCCGCGAGTACTACGTCAACGGCATCAGCACCAGCCTGCCGAAGGACGTGCAGTCGGCCATGCTGAAGCTCATCCCCGGCCTGGAGAACGCCGAGGTCATGCGCTGGGGGTACGCCGTCGAGTACGACTTCGCCCCGCCGACGCAGCTCCACCCGACGTTGGAAACCAAGCCCGTCAGCGGCCTGTACTTCGCCGGGCAACTGAACGGCACGACCGGGTACGAAGAGGCCGCCGCCCAGGGGCTGATGGCCGGGCTGAACGCGGCCCTCAAGCTGAAGGGCGAGCCGCCGCTGGTCCTCGACCGCGCCGAGGCGTACATCGGCGTCCTCATCGACGACCTCGTGACCAAAGGCGTGGACGAGCCGTACCGCATGTTCACCAGCCGGGCCGAGTACCGCCTGCTCCTCCGGCACGACAACGCCGACCGCCGACTGACCGCCATCGGCAAGCGGGTGGGCAGCGTGAGCGAGGCCGACTGGCAGCGGCTGCAAGAGAAGGAGGAGCGGGTCGCGCGGCTGGACGCGCAACTGAAAGCCACGCGGAGCGGGGGGGATTCGCTCGACACCTGGCTCCGGCGAACCGGCGTGGAGTGGGCGGACGTGGTCGCCCGCGCGCCCCAGTTGGCGGAGTGGGACGCCTTCCCCGCCGTGGTCGAACAGGTGGTGCTGGGGGCCAAGTACGGCGGCTACATCGACATCCAGGCCCGCGACGTGGAGCGGTTCCGCAAGATGGAGGGGCGGCGCATCCCGGACACGTTCGACTACGCCGCCGTCCCCCAGATGCGGCAGGAGGCGCGGGAGAAGTTGGGCCGGGTGCGACCCGCCAGCGTCGGGCAGGCAAGCCGCATCAGCGGCATCACCCCGGCGGACTTGGCAGTGCTGTTGATCTATCTGGAATGAGTCGCTATTGGGGTCGCTCACAGCCACGGGGGAACCGGCAGCCCCGGTCCCTTGTGGCGAGTCGCCGCGAACTCTCGATCCGAACGTCGGGTCGGTCGCGGGGACGGGGCAACCCGGCTGCGTGGCCGGTGTCTGCTCGCAACGAATAAGCGACCACCGAGGACGAACGGGGGCGGTCCGGCCGACGCGGGACGAGGGGCGGGCTTTGGGAAGGATGGCCAGGGATTTCCGATTCCACCCGAATCGGGGCTTGGCGACCCTTGCGAAAGCCACGCATTCCACGACCCGGCGCGTTGACAGGATAGCCCCGGCGGGGTAGTATTTGCGCGGTAGGCAACCTGAATTCACCATCTTGACTCTCTCCCACAGACCTCCCGACGTGGACTCGTTCCCCGATTGACCCGTTCCCCGCCGCCACCCGGCGAGGAATGGGTCGCCGTCAGCCACGGATGGTTCCGGACGCCACGCCCCCACGGGGTCGCGGTGTCCGTCCTTCATGCGAGCCGGCCACAGCCGGCAGGATGCACTCATGAAGACGGTGTTCACGACCGGCGAAGCGGCGAAGATCTGCAAGGTCTCCCAGCAGACCATCATCCGCTGTTTCGACAACGGCCAGCTCAAGGGGTTCCGGGTGCCCGGCAGCAAGTTCCGCCGCATCCCCCGCGAGCAGCTGTCCAAGTTCATGCGCGACAACAACATCCCGACCGACGCCCTGGAGAGCGGCAAGCGGAAGGTGCTGCTGGTGGACGACGAGGCCGAAATCCTCGACCTGATGACCCGCGCCCTGCAAGACGACGGCCGGTTCGAGGTGCGGATGGCCGCCAACGGGTTCGACGCCGGCATGATGGTGAAGGAGTACCGCCCGGAGCTGCTCGTCCTGGACGTGATGCTGCCCGACATCAACGGCAAGGAAGTCTGCACCCGCGTGCGGTCGGACGCCAACCTGGAAGACGTGAAGATCATCTGCATCAGCGGCTCCGTCGAGGTGGAGGAGAAGAAGCAGGAGCTGATGCTGGCCGGGGCCGACGACTTCCTGCCGAAGCCGTTCGACGTGGACCTGCTCATCGAGAAGATGTGCGTGCTGCTGGACATGGAAGTCCCCGCTTTGGTGTGACTCAAACGCACCCGTTTTGTTAGCCCGCCGCGCCCGCAAGGGGCCGGCAACCGTGGCTCGCCCCTTGCCGGCGCGGCGGGCTAACAAAACAGAGTCCCCTCAGCACCCCTAGGAAAGGAAACCCGTCCCGTGTCAGCCCCGTCGGTCGCGCACCGGGCCGTGTCGTTGCCGTGGCTCCGCCCGGCCGCCGCGCCGCTGCTCGCCCTCACCGACGCCCGCCCCGACCCGGACATCCTCCGCGCCGACCCCGCCCTCGTCCTGCATCTGGTCCGCTACCTCCGCCCGACGCCGACCGCCGACTCGTTCGCCTTCGACGACGCGGCCCTTTTCCAAGCCAGCCCGCTCGACACCGCCGCCGAACTGCTCGACCGCTTCCCCGAATTGCCCGCCCTCGATCCGCAATCGCCGTCGGTGACCGCCGGCCGCGCCCTGGCGACCGCCGCGTCCGCCATCGCCGCGCGCACCGGCCACTGTTCGCCGGACGCCGCCTGGACTGCTGGGCTGCTGAACTTTCTGGGGGAGTATGCAACAGTGTTTGCGCCCGAACCGGATCGCGCGCTCACCCCAGTTCACATATCCCGCCGGCTGGCGGGTCGCTGGCGGCTTCCGGCGTGGTTGTCGGTGGCCGTCGGCTTCCCTGACCTCACCCCGACGCAGGCCGCGAAACTCGGCGGGCACTTCGGGCTGACTGCCGTGTTGCGCGAAGCCCAACTGCAAACTCCGGCTTGGAAGACGGTGTCACACGACGCAAAGCCGGCCGAATCGCCCGGCCTGTTGCCCCGGTTGCTTCGCGCCACGGCCGCCGCCCGTCGCCGTTCGGCCGAGCCGCTGGTCGCCGAACTCGAAGCCCGCATCGACGGGCTGGCCGCCGCCCTCACCGACGCGGACGCGCACTTCGACCACACCCTCCGCGCCGCGAAGCTGGCCGCGCTCGCCGAGTTCGCCGCCGGCGCGAGCCACGAGATCAACAACCCGCTGGCCGTCATCTCCGGGAACGTGCAGCGGGTGCTGGCGCGGGAGACCGACCCCGGCCACCGCGAATCGCTGGCGGTCGCGCTCAAGCAGACGAAGCGGATACAGGAACTGCTGCAAGGCACCCGCCAGTTCGCCCGCCCGCCGCAGCCGCACCGTGACACGGTCGAGTTGTCCGCCGTCGTCGCCGAAGTCCTTCAAGAGTTGACCACCGAAGCAAGCGCGCGGCGGGTGAGCATCGCGGCCGACCCGACCGGGGCCACGGCCTTCGCCGACGCCAAGCACGTCCGCGCCGCCGTCACGCAACTGGTCCGCAACGCACTCGACGCGGCCGGCGAGGGGGGCTGGGTGCAGGTGGGCTACGCGACCGCTGACAACGTGGTGTCGGTGTTGATCGACGACAGCGGCCCCGGCCCGACCGAGGACGCCGTCCCGCACCTGTTCGACCCGTTCTTCTCCGGCCGCGCCGCCGGCCGGGGGCGCGGATTGGGCCTGTCCATCGCGTGGCGGCTGGCCACGCAGAACGGCGGCGACGTGCGGTTCACCCCCCGCCCCGGCCTGCCCACCCGCTTCGTGCTGACCCTCCCGGCCAGCGGGGAGTTGCGCCTCTTCCAGTCGGCGTGAGTTCCTGGGGCTTCCGCCCCAGGCTTTATCCGGGCGACACCTTCGGTGCCAAGATGAGGACACGACCCACCCACGTATTCTCCCAGATCACCTCAACAGTACACACCGACCGACATCCGTCTCGGCCCTTCGCCGCAGAACGGCGTCCGGATAAAGCCTGGGGCGGAAGTCCCAGGTAAGTTCGGAATCCGCCTAGCCGCGTCCGGTCGTCCTACTTGCCGAACGTGCCCGGCCGTCCCTTCGGCTGCGGCGGCCCGGCGTCTGCGAAGCGGAACCCCTCGAAGAACGCCTTCACCCGCTCGTCGCTGTCGCTGGTCAGGTTCTGCGCGGTGGCCCCAAGTGCCACAATGAACCCGTCGCGAATGGTGAAGCGGCTGATGGTGTCCAGTTGTTGGTTCGGCATGCGGATGACGAGTTGGCGGCCCTTCTGTCCGCCGACGGTGACGGCGGTTTCGCTCTCGATCCGAGACCCCGCCGGCAACTTCTCCCTATCCTTCGCGGTGGCGTTCCGCAGGGCCGCGTCCGGGTCGCGGGCGAACGCTTCTGCCTCATTCGCCGGCGCTTTCACCCTCGTCACCTGAAACAGGACCGGCGGAGTGGTGTTCATCCACACCTTCGCACCGGGCGATTGAGCCGCGACCAACTGCTCCATCTGGGCGTTCCGTTGGAGTTGGACGCCCTGCGGCACCACCGCCACGAACCCCTCGCCGGTGAACTCCACCCACCCCGCTGGCGGGGCACCCGGTTGTGGTCCCGGCCCGCCCGCGAACGGATCGGCGGGCCCCGACTCGCCCGGCTGCGGACGGCCGGGAGTTCCGGGCGGATTTGTCGTCGGTGCCTTCGCCACCGCCGGTTCGCGGAGGGCGAACCAGTAGACGAGGAACCCGACCAGCGCCAGGCCGAACACGCCGCCGCCGATGCCGAGCAGCAGCTTCGTGTTGTCCTTCGCGGCCGGCTTCTTCTTGCCCTTCTTGGGCTTCGGTTCGTCGTCGTACTCGTCTTCGTCGTCCAGCAAGACCGGCTTCGACTTCTTCTTGGGCGCGGGGCGCTCGTCCTCGTCGTCGTCCAGCAAGACCGGCTTCGACTTCTTCTTCGGCATCGGCCGGTCGTCCTCATCGTCCTCGTCCAGTACCGCCGGCTTCGGCTTCGCCCTGGCAACGGCGGCCGGCGGCGGCGCTTTCGCGGCCGGCTTCGGCGGCAGCGACGGCGCTTTCTTGACGGGCGGCATCATCATCGTCGGGGCGTCCTGGACGACCTCGTAATCCGCCTCCGCTTCGGGCACGGGGATTTCGAGCATCACCCCGCACTTGGGGCACTTCACCTTCTTGCCGGCGGCGGCATCGGGGGCGTTGAGTTTGGCTTCGCACGCGCCGCAGATGAGGGCGATGGGCATGACGGCACCGGAAGGGAAAGAAGGCGGGAGGGTGGAGTTAGTGTAGCGAACGCGCCGGAAGCGGAATCCGGCGAACCCGGCCCGCATGGGCCGTGGGCGATTCTTCCAA
>JAYUFU010000414.1:0-3875 GCA_043738505.1 Fimbriiglobus sp.
CTTGCGACATCCGCTTCTCCTCGACGAACTCGTCGCACTCGACGCCGATCAGGTACCAGGTCCACTTCGTCCTCTGCTTGTCGAAGCGGTCGTCATTGCCGACCGTCAGCGCGTAACTCTCGACCTGGTTCAGTTCTTTGCTACCCAACTTGACCGACGACCGCTTCAACTCGACGACGAGGTGCTCGTAGTCGTAGGGCGGCGTGCGGAGGTAGGTACTGTTGAGCAGGATGTCGAGGCGACTGGCCTTGCCGTCCAGAATGTTTTTAATGGCCCCCGTCTCGGGGTCGAAGGCCCGCCCGGTGTGCGCCGCGTGTTGCTCCAGCGCCGCCTTGAGGCGGGCCTCCTGCCGGCCGAAGGCGAAGTCGTCGCCGAACAGCCAGAGCTCCTGGAGCAGGATCTGTTGCAACTGGTGCGGCTCGTTGATGTCGCCGGCCTGCGGCCCGTAGAAGAGGTGCTCGGTGGCTTCGAGGAACTTCAGCCGGTCGAGGACGGTCTTCGCGGCCTGGATGACTGCCCCGAGCCGAGTCGTCTTGAGGATCGCCGCCAGGTCGCCCTGTTGCTCCTTGCTGAGGTTCAGCACCTGGTCGAGGATGTCGCACAGCGAGCCGCTGTCCGTCTCGACCGCCTGCTTGAGCAACCGGAAGAGCATCTTGCGGTTCGCCTTCGTGCCCTGGACGAACCCCGGCAGGACGTCGTGGACGGTCTGCGCGCAGGCGTCGAAGACCTCGCGGCTGATCTTCTCCACCGGGTTCGGTTCCGCGTCGGGGTAGGGGTAAATCTCTTCGCCCCGCCAGGCCTCGACCAAGCTGCCGGCCTGGGCGGCGCGGCGGGTCCGGAAGTGGTTGTCGAGAGCCTTCCGGACGCCCGCCTTCAAGGCCTTCGCCTCGGGGCTCAAATCCCCGAGGTCGATCGCCCCCGAAGACACGAGTTTCTGGACGAGGAGGGCTTGGGCGTAAGCGGTGAAGGAGAAGGTGCGCCCGGCCGGCACCTCGAACTTGTCCCACTCGTGTTGGGCCACCGCATCGGCATCGCAGAGGTAGACGGACCGTGCCGCCAGGCCGCTCCACTCGATGACCGTCAGCGACACCTCGTGAGTCCGCCCGTCCGAGTCGTCGGTGCTGAACGTCAACTCCGCTCGGTGGGCGATCAACTCCAGGGGGTTGACCTTGTGCCCGTCGTACCGGATGTCGATCGGGTGTTGCACCAGGCCGAGGGCGAGTCGCTTCGACAGCTCGTTGACGACCCGTTGCGAGTCGAGCAGGTCCGCGAACGGCCGGTCGATCGGGCCGATGACGACCTCGACTCCCGACCTCCCGCCTTCGACTGGGCGCGGCTCGTCGGCCTTGAACGGCTGGGGTCGGAGTTTGTCCCCGTGGATCGTGAACTGTGCGACTCCGCCGCCATCCGCGTACCGGCTGATCCATTGGACCGTGTTCGCCAACGCGAACGCCTTGAACCGACCTCTCCCGTGCCGGCCACGCGGCATCCGCCCGCCCGGCGTCTTTCGCATCGCGAGCTTGACCGAGTCCCCGATCGTCTCGAACGCCTTGTCGAGTCGGTCGAAGGGAATGCCGTGGCCGTCGTCGAGGACCCGAAGCCCCGCAACGCCGAGGCCGGCCGGGTCCATCTCGACGGTGATCGCGATCGACATTGCGTCGGCGTCGTACCCATTCCAGACGAGTTCTTCAATGGCCTGGACGGCGGTCGCCTTCGAGAACCTTTCGATCTGGTCGGTGCCGAGTTTGACGGTGAGTTGCTTCATCGGAATACCAAATGGACCGGGCGCTCGTCGAGCGTCGCATGGCGTGATTCTAGACGACGCAGGTCAACCGCCCAAGGCTCACGCGAGAACCGACTTGTGCCGCAATGACGTTTCGAGAGGCCGAACCGTCCGGCACGATGGTCTTCCCCACGAAAAATGGGCACGAGGTTAACGGAGGGTCGGGTCGTAACGGCGCTCGTATTCCGCGGGGGCCACATACCCCAGCGACGAGTGCAGGCGGATCGGGTTGTAGAACAGCTCGACGTACTCGAACACAATCGCCTTCGCGGCGTCGCGGGTGCAGCCCGTCGGGAAGTCCCGCTCGCGTTTCAGGCTCGCGAAGAACGACTCCACCGGCGCGTTGTCCCAGCACTGCGCCACCCCGCTCATGCTGCACACGATCCCGTGCTTCCCCAGGAGGCGTCGGTCGTGGTCGCTGGCGTACTGGCTGCCCCGGTCCGAGTGCGCCAGCAGCCCGGCCTCTGGGTGACGGCGGCCCAACGCCAGGTGCAGCGCGTCCACCACCAGCCGGCTCGTCATGGTCGCGTCCATCGACCAGCCGACGATCTTCCGGGAGAACAGATCCTCCACGACGGCCAGGTACAGCCACCCGTCCGCCGTCGGCAGGTAGGTGATGTCCGCGCCCCAGGCTTCATTCGGCCCCGACGGCGAGAAGTCCCGGTCGAGGACGTTCTCGGCCACCGGCAGGCCGTGCCGCGAGTCGGTCGTCCGCACGAACCGCTTCGGCGTTTTGGCCCGAATCCCGTGCGCCCTCATGAGGTCGGCCACGAAGTTCTCCGAGCAGTCGAACCCCCGGTTCCGCAGCTCGACGGCCATGCGCGGGCTGCCGTAGCACCGGCGGACCTCGGCGTGGATGTCGATCATGGCGGCTACCAGTTCCTTCCGCCGCTGCTCGGCGGCGCTATCGGGGCGTTCGAGCCAGGCGTAGAAGCCGGCGGGCGAGACTTCCGGGGCGTCGCACAGCCACGCGACCGGCCATTCGCCCGCGCACTCGGCGACGAAAACGTACGTCACATCGGGTGGCTGGCGAAGTAGGCGGCGGCTTTTTTTAGGATGTCGCGCTCGGCCTTGAGGCGGACCACCTCGGCGCGGAGGCGGTGCAGTTCCTCGTCCTGGGGCGACAGCCGCCCGTGACCGGGGAAGGCGTCGGCACCCTGGGCGCGGAACGCCTTGAGGCAGTCGTGCAGCCGGCCCTCGGTGACGCCGAGCCGCCGGGCGACCTCGGCGGCGGCGAGGTGCTGGTCGGTGACCATGCGGACGGCCTGGAGCTTGAACTCGGCGGTGTAGGTCTTGCGCGTCTTCGGCATCGGTGTCACCCCTTCGCGGAGAGTTTACACCGTTAACCGCGTGTCCACGAACCGTGGGGAAGCTCACGAGAATCGGGTGAGCCGCGCCGACGCGGCACCCGTCGGCACCCTCGAACGCGACTCCTCGCGGGTCGAAGGCTGCTTCGAGCACGCCGTCTCGGGTTACTCCGAGAATACCCGGAGGGGCGGTGTGGGAGGGGTTGCCCGGGTTGATGAAGGTTCGGGAAGGGTGCGCGCGAGCGGAAACGGTGGCTCGTCGAACTACGGCCGCGTGGGGGAACCCCCCGCCCGTGCGGGCGGGGGGCGGGAGCATCGTCAGCCCGGGCTCAACCCCGCGGCCCGGTCCGCGGCGTCGCCGACCATCGCCAGGCGGACCCGGCGGTCCGGCACGGCGGCCGCCCGGGACGCGGGGAACGCGTCGTGCGTGCGGCCGGCGAGGACCCGGCCGGCGACCGCCTTGCGGACGCCGCCCCACTGCTTGAAGAAGAACGTCACCCCGGCCGCCGCGCACTGGTCGCGCAGGCTCACGGCCCACGCCGGGGCCATCGGCCGCGCGCCCGGGCCGCTCTCGCCGCCGACGATGACCCAGTCGATGCCCCGGAGGTCGACCCGGCCCAGGTCCTCGAGCAGGGGCTCGGCACTCAGGAACCGCGTGACCGCCGGGGTGTCGCGGAGCACGTCGACCCGCGGCAGCCCGTACTCCTTGTCCTCGACCGACGTGCCCCACCAGACGTGGGGCAGGGCGGCCGCGAACGCCAGCCGGCCGCGGAGCAGGTCCCGCA
>JAYUFU010000415.1:0-11536 GCA_043738505.1 Fimbriiglobus sp.
CATTCAGAGAACTCCTCTCTCTTGTCTTCTCTGTGTCTCTGTGCCTCTGTGGTGAGTCTTGCTTCCTTCCCCCGCTTCACCGCGTCTGGTCGGGGAACAGCTTCACCAGGTCGGCGTCGTAGCGGGCGCTGTGCGGGTCGTCCGGGTCGAGGCTCGCGCCGGCCACCCCGGCGCGGCGCATCAGCAGCGCGAACACCGCCGGGAGGACGAACAGCGTGGCGAACGTGGACAGCACCAGCCCGCCGACGACGGCCCGGCCGAGCGGGGCCGTCTGGTCGCCGCCGGAGCCGAAGCCCAGCGCCATCGGGAACATGCCGGCGATCATGGCGCAGCTGGTCATCAGGATCGGCCGCAGCCGGCCGACGCCGCCGTCGAGCGCGCCCCGCGTGGCGGACCCGGTGGCCACCCGCGCCCGCTCGGCGAACGTCACCAGCAGGATGGCATTCGCCACCGACACGCCGACGGCCATGATCGCGCCCATGAACGATTGCAGGTTCACCGTCGTTCCCGTGACCCAGAGCGCGAGGGCGACGCCGCACAGCGTCAGCGGCACGCCGGACAGCGACACCAGCGCGAGCAGGATCGACTGGTAATACGCGGTCAGCAGCAGCAGGATGGCGACGACGGCGACGGCCAGCCCGACGGCCAGGTTCCGCTGCACCTCGGCCAGCGTCGCCAGTTGCCCGCGGACATCGATCAGCACGCCGCCGGGCACCTTCTGGGCCGTGCGGTCGGCCTGCCGTTGCGTTTCGAGCTTCTCCTCGTCCTCCGGCGTCCACTTCTTCTCGGCCTTCAGCTTCGCCACGTCGGCGACGAACTTCTCGTCGATCAGTTCGGCGGTGGCTTCGCGGACGGCGGCCAACACCTGCCGGCGGACCTTGCCCAGGTCGGCCGTCGCCACGTTCGCGGAGACGCTGACGAACCGCCGCATGTTGTACCGGTCCACCTCGGCGGGGGTGACGGTGGTGGCGATGTCTGCGATGTCGCGGAGCAGGACGGGCGGGTGATCGTTGGTCGCCAGCACGGGCTGGCCGGCGGGGTCGTCGTGGCCGTTCGCGCCGCGCACCGGCGTCTGCTTCAACTTCTCCAGCGTCATCTCCGGCGGCGGCACCTGAAGCTGAACGATGTACGCCTGTCCCGACTTCGGATCGCGCCAGTAGATCGGCGTCATGTACCGGCTGCTGGCGGTGGCGGGGATGAGCGAGTTGCTGACGTTCGCGGCCGTCAGGCCGGCGGCGGCGGCCTTCGCCCGGTCGAGGGTGATGTCCAGCGTCGGGTAGTCCTGGACCGGCAGCAGTTGCAGGTCGCGGAGGTCGGGCACGGCCCGCAGCTTCGCCAGCACCCGCCGGCCGACGGCGAGGGTGTCGGGCATGGCGTTGCCGGAGATTTGCACCTCCACCGCCGTCGGCGAGCCGAAGCTCATCACCTGGTTCACCAGGTCGGCCGGCTCGAAGGACAGCGACAGCCCCGCCACACGCTTTTCCCGCTCCGCTTCGGGCACCTCCTCGGCCGTCCACCGCTGCTTCAGCCACGCCTTCAACTCGACATCCAGCACGTCGCGCAGGCGGGCCTCGAACGGCTTCACCCGGATACCGGCGGACGGCTTCAGCGCCACCTTGAAAATCGCCTCGTCCGGCCCGCTCATGAACTGGTGGACGAGCTGGATCGGGTAGTTGGAGGGGAACATGCCGACGTACCCGACGCTCATTTCGACGTTCCCCGCCCCGGCCTCGCGGTCGATGATTTTCAGCGCGTGCTGGACCAGCTCCTCGGTCCGCTCGATGCGAGTGCCGGTCGGGGCGCGGAGGCGGATCTGGAACTGGCCGTTGTCGGACGGCGGGAACACGGCGGTGCCGAGTTGACCGTAGACCAGCACGAGGCCGGCGAGGGCGGCCAGCAGCGCGGCGGGCGCGGCCACCCAGCGGAGGACGATCAGGCGGGCGACGCACCGCTCGTACATTCGCACCACCAGTGACGGCCGTGCGTGCGGGGCGTGCGGGATCGGCTTCAGCAGCCACACGCACAGCACCGGCACGAACGTGGAACTGAGCAGGTAGCTGGCGATCATGCTGAACCCGACGGCCAGGCTGAGCGGCACGAACAGCTCCCGCGTCGCCCCTTCCATGAAGAACGACGGGACGAACACGGCCAGGACGCACAGCATCGCCAGCAAGCGCGGGACGGCGGTCTCCAGGTTACCGGCCCGCACCGCCCGCGCCAGGGAGTCCGTCCGCTCCATTTGGGTGTGGATGTTCTCCACTTCCACGGTGGCTTCATCGACGAGGATGCCGACGGCCAGCGCCAGCCCGCCGAGGGTCATCAGGTTTACAGTTTGGCCGCACACCCACAGGGCGAACACGGCCGCCAGCAGTGCGAGCGGGATGTTCAGCACGACGACGACGACGCTCCGCCAGTCGCGGAGGAACAGCAGCACCATGAGGCCGGTCAGCACCGCCCCGATGGCCCCCTCGGTGGCGACGCCCCACACGGCCTCGGTGACGATGGGCGACTGGTCGAACACGAACTGGATGTCGATGCCGGGGGCGGCGTCGCGGAGGCGCGGCAGGGCCTTCTTCAGTTCGTTCACCACCGACACCGTACTGGCGTCGGCCCGCTTGGTGACGAGCAGGTAGACCGACCGCCGGCCGTTCACCAGCGCGTACCCGGCGGTGATGTCCGACCCGTCGGTGATGGCGGCGATGTCGCGGAGCAACAGCGGGTTCGGGCCGAGTTTCACCGGGATCTGCCCGAGTTCGGTTTTCGGGTCGCTCCCGACCATGACGTTACTGTTGACCAGCCAGGTGCGGTCGTCGATGCGGACGTTGCCGGCCGGGGCCACCACGTTCCCCAGCCCCAGCGCGCGGTTGACGTGTTCGGCCGTCAACTCCTGCCGCTTGAGGGCGTCCGGGTCGATGCTGACGACGATGGCCCGCTGGTTGCCGCCGAACGCCGGCGGGGTGCTGATGCCGGGCACGCTGGCGAACATCGGCCGCACCTTCAGGGTGGCGATGTCCTGCGTCTCCTTGATGTCCTTGCTGCTGTTCAGCACCAGGTAGCCGACGGCGGCGGTGCCGGTGTCCATGCGGGTGACGAACGGCGGGACGGTGTTCGGCGGCATCATGAACCGCGACCGGTTGACGGCCGCCACCACCTCGGCCAGCGCCTGCGCCATGTCGGTGCCGGGGTGGAAGTACACCTTCAGCAGCGCCATGCCCTGGATGTTGCGCGACTCGACGTGATGCACGCCGTTCACGTACAGGAAGTGGAACTCCAGATAGTTCGTCAGCAGCCCTTCCATCTGCGCCGGGTTCATCCCGCCGTAGGGTTGGGCGACGTAGATGACGGGCTGATTCAACGGCGGGAAGATGTCCACCTTGGAGCGGTAGCCGGCGAGACCGGCGGCGGCGAGGACCGCCACCACGGCGACCATCACCGTGTACGGCCGCCGGAGTGCGAAGACGATGGGGTTCATGGCGGTAATCTAGGCGTTCCGGGCGGTCGGCGACGGGAGTGCGGCCGGGATTCGCTGACTCCGACGGACGGCGCGCCGTCACCGCCGGACCAGCTGGTCCCTCGCGCCGGCGAGATGGGAACTCGTCGGGAATGCGTTTGACCGGCTTTCCCCGCCCGTCATATCATGCGCGTACAGGATTCGTCTCCCGCCGGAGTTCCGCCATGCCCCGCCTCCTTGCCGTCCTCGCGGCCGCCTTCGCCGTGACCGCCCCCGCCGTCGCCCAGGAGAAGAACACCGACCCGGAGGTGAACGGCAAGACGATGTCGGCGTGGATTCGAGACCTGCAATCCGAGCAGAACGCGCGGCTGCGGCGGGTGGCGGTGGCCAGTCTGGGCGAGCTGGCCCAGGCCAAGCGGATGGACTTCGCCATCGTCCGCGGCGTCGCCACGGCCGTCGGCAAGGCCCTGCGGAACGACTCGGCCGTGTCCGTCCGGGCGCAGGCCGTCGAGGTGCTGGGGCAGGTGGCCGAGGTGGTGCTGGAAGAGAAGAACAACGACCCCACGTCGGTCGCCATCGACCTGGCCGAGAGTCTACGGGTCGAGAAGGAGCTGGACATCAAGCGAAAAGTGGCGTCCCTGCTCGGCCGGTTCCGCAAGTTCGGTAAGCCGGGCGTCGCGCCGCTGACCGAGTGCCTGAAGGACGCCGACGCCGGCCTCCGGCAGGCCGCCGCCGACGCGCTCGGACGGATCGGCGACGAGGCCCGGCCGGCCGTCAATGAACTGCTCAAGCTGCTCGTCGACAAAGAGAAGGGGGTTCGCGCCGCGACGGCCTTCGCCCTCGGCCGGGTGGACGCCGACGACGTGAACAAGGTCGCCATCACCATCGCCCCGCTGCTGAAGAGCGAACCGGAAGTGGAGGTCCGCGTGGAACTGGCGACGACCCTGGGGCTGCTGAACGACCGCACCGCCCCCACCTTCGCGGCCCTCGCCGGCGGACTGACGGACAAGGAACTGGAAGTCCGGCGGCGGACGGCCCAGGCGCTGCTCCGCCTCCAGACGGCGGCGAAAGGGATCGAGGCGGAATTGAAGAAGGCCGTCGTCGCCGACGCCGATGTGCGGGTGCGGATGGACTGCCTGCGCGTGCTGGTGGGGGCGTTCGGCGACGACGCCAAGGAGTTGATCCCGTTCCTGTCCGGACGGTTGGACGCGGTGGTCGAGAAGGAGTACGAGGTTCGCGTGGCGGTGGCGGAGGAGTTGGGCGGGTTGGGACTCAACGGAGTGCCGGCGCTGGCGGCATTGCGGAAGGCGCAAACCGACCCTCAAATCAAGGTCCGCGAGGCGGCCGGGAAAGCGATCGCTGCCGTCACCAAGGCCGCCGCCCCGCCGAAGAAGTGAGTGCGAAGGCGGAACTGTCAACTCCGGGGCGTGTCGCTCTCACTCGAACGCACAGGACGCCGTGCCACGGCGTTTCGTGCCGATTTTCCGACATGTTGCACGTCATCGCTTCAACTCGCAACTTCCAAAAATCGGTTGACATCGTTCAGGCCCGTTCTACATATGCATTCAGGACAACGAATTCATGCACCGTCAAAGCCCGCAACCGGCCCATTGTGTTGCGGCGTGAAGGGGTTACGCGAATGTCTTCGCCCACCGGCCTCTCCTCCGGTCTCGCCTTTCTCCCCGCCTGGATGACCGAGGCGCGAGACGGGCACGCCTGGGACGCGGTTCTCGGCGGCTGGGTGCGCTCCGTCGGCTGGCGGTCGGCGGGGGTGGTGTGGCCGCTGAGCGGAACCCCGACGCTGGCCCAGATCGCCCGCCCGGACGGGGTGGATACCCTCCCCCTGTTGCCGGCCGAGTTGCCGGACGTGGCGCGCGGACTGACGGCGAGTCAAGCGACCGTGGTCTGGCAGGTGCCGGGCACGTCGGGCCGGCTGTACACGCTGCTGCAACCGGCCGGCCGGCCGGCCGGCGTGGTCTGGGCCGAGCGGGCGACCGCCGAGCCGTGGACCGACGCGGAGCGGCACTTCCTCACCCTGTCGGTGCGGATGATGGAACGGTCGGCCGCCCTCGCCGCCAAGATCGGCCCGGTGATCGACCCGGAGCGACTCCAGCAGCGGCTGGCCGACGCCTCGGTCATCGCCGGCCGCATGGCCCACGACTTCGACAACCTGCTCCAGGGGATCATCGGGTACGCCGACCTCACCCTGCCGCTGGTGCCGCCCAACTCCCAGCCGGCCAAGTACATCGCCGACCTTGCCAAGGTGGGCCACCGCGGGGTGCAGTTCACCCAGCAGTTGCACCAACTCAGCCGGAGCGGGCAGGCGAAACCGCAACCGGGGCAACTACCCCAGTGCCTGGCCAAGGAAGACGCCCGCCTGCGGGCCGCCTCCCCGACCGGCGTGCAGGTGCGGATCGACGTGCCGACCGCGTGCGCGCTGGTCGGCATGGAGAACGGCCCGCTGACCGCGATGGTCGGGCACCTGCTGGAGAACGCCGTCGAGGCCAGCCCGCCGCACGCCGTCGTGACGGTGTCGGCCCGCCCGGTGGACCTGACCGCCGCCGACGCGCGGGGCTACCTCGGCCGCGTGTCGGCCGGGCCGCACGTCGAGTTGACCGTGCAGGATTCGGGGCCGGGGATCAAGCCGGAGGTGCGATCCAAGCTGTTCGCCGAACCGTTCTTCACGACCAAGGTGCGGCACCGCGGTCTCGGACTGGCCATCGTCTACCGCAGCCTGCACGCGCACGCCGGCGGCATCCGCATCGACCCG
Source organism: Fimbriiglobus sp. (assembly GCA_043738505.1). Taxonomy (GTDB): domain Bacteria; phylum Planctomycetota; class Planctomycetia; order Gemmatales; family Gemmataceae; genus JALHQU01. Next base: position 6,222 of record JAYUFU010000415.1, read on the forward strand.
GCGGCGTCGCCGGACACCGGCACCGTCGTCCGGGTGGTACTCCCGCCGGCCGCCCGGCCGCTGGTCACCACCCCGCGTCCCACCCCCACCATCGTCACCAAGACTGCCGTAGGAGGCTAAACCCGTCATGGCCCTCGAACTCGAAGAACGACTCCGACAGACGCCGCGGCCGGCCCGCCCGCCCGCCCCGCTGTCCGAACTGCAAAGTAGCGGCGACATCCGCATCCTGATCGTGGACGACGACCCGGCCACCTGCGCCGTCATCCAGGCCGCCCTGTCGAACCGCGACTTCATCATCGACACCGTGTCCGACCCGATGCTGGTGGACTCCGTACTGGCCCGCAAGAGCCACTACCACCTGATCATCATGGACTACGTCATCCCCGGCCTGGACGCCGACCAGGTGTTCGCCTGGATCCGCGACAACCAGCCGGAGGCGAACATCGTCGTCGTCACCGGCTACCCGTCGGTGGACAGCGCCCTGAACTGCCTGCGGGCCAGGACCTACGACTACCTGACCAAGCCGTTCCAGGTGGACCAGCTCCGCGAGATCGTCATCCGCTGCCTGGAGAGCAAGGGCCTGCTGCGGATGACCGAGGACGCCCTCCGCGAGGCGCTCGGCACGGCCATCCGCGAGCGGCGGAAGTCGCTCGGCTTCACCCTGTCGAACGTGTCCGAGAAGACGGGCGTGTCGCTCGGCTACCTGTCGCAGATCGAGCTGGGCAAGAACTCGGCCAGCATCGAGACGCTGTACCGCATCTGCCTGGCGCTGGGCATCAAGATGAGCGAACTGTTCCAGGCCGTCCAGCGGCACTGACCGGCAACGGGACGGCGTCCGCGCACGAAAAAGCCCAGGCACGACGCCTGGGCTTTTTCGTGCGCGGTGACCGGCAACGAGTTTTGCGGCCAGCGGATTGCTCCACGCCCGATTCCGGCACGAGTCGTTCGTGGCTCGGACGACGTGGACGCGCTGAGGACGGGCCCTATTCGACCCCCGCCGCTTGTGGGTGCCGTTCCACCTGGTGAACACTGACATCAACAATCGGATCAAGTGACGGGTTGGTCAGGACGCGACCGGCGCGAGGTTCCGCTCGTTCGATTCGGCTAAGATGCTGTCAATGGCGGAACGAACTGGATAGGATCGGAGCGCCGTCCGCAGAGCCTGCATGAATTCCTCCTCGTTACCACACCACTTCGTGGAGGCTTGTTCCTGGCGCTCCCACGCAATCGAGGCAGGCATCCGGATGACGACCGGATATGCGCGATTCTGAACGTGTGAAATCGCCAGAACCTCCTCAGTGTAGTTGATCGCGGGAGCATGCAGTTCGAGGTGGTGAGTCACATCCGCCCCATCACAACCATCCCCGCTAGGGTAAGTGCGTGCGAGCAGTACGCCCTTGGTCTTCAAGCTCAGCTTCTCTGCCTGAACCTTGAGAATCGTGGCGGGTGACACCACCTCCACGTTGATATCGTTGCCCCACAGGTCAGGAATCTCGATCACATTGGCCATGACTACCTCGTGAAGTCGATCTCGAACAGTAACGGAAGGTGGTCGGAGTAGTGGTCCGGTCGCGGTCGGCCACTGTCTGTCACGAACGATTCGGTGCCATCACCCGCGACTATTTCAACCCCTCGGAACGAATCGATCAAGTCTGGGCGGATCAAAACTTGGTCGTACATGTGCCAGAAGTGGTTGGTCGCCTCCTCGGAGTTCCGCCAGAAGTACGTTCCAGGCGGCCCCTTTGTTCGGTCACCGAACAACCCCCACATTGGATTGTAGAAGGTCGAGTAGTCGCTCCGCGCCGCCAACCCTTGAACGGATCGCGCGAGTTCGGTGGTCATCACCGCGTGAAAACAGGCCGGTCCGACCGCACCGAACTCAAACGGATTGAGGTTGAGATCGCCCACGAGGATCGTGCGGCCGTTGCCATTGAAACTCTCGAACCGTCGGATTGCTGCGCTCACCTCGCTCGCGGCGTGTCCTCTTCCTGCCTCAGTCGTCAGGGTCGTGCGATCCCGCAAATGAGCGGCAACCAAGTGTGCCGGAATGCCGTTCGACGGGACGAGTTGCCGGATTGTCATTTTCGTTGTTGCCCAACCGCCATACCGATCAACCACGCGGCCGACTGGCCAGCGTGTCCAAATCACGATCCTTTCTGAGCGGGACGCGGGCCGGTGGAACACTCCCACCCCGGACGCATCCAACGCCGTCTTAACCTGGGTGTCGGCGAGTTCATACTCGGCGAAGATCAAGATGTCGATCCCGCGATCCCTCACCAGCCGCGCGAGAGACGCGCAGATCGCCGCCGCCCGCTTCGGCTCGGCGGTGGCGTCCGCGCGGTGCAAGTTCCAGAACAGGAAGCGCGTCATGTGCCGGTCGCGAGTGCGGAGCGGAGTCGGGGCATTCTATGGCCCGAGCTTCTGCCCCCGTTTGCAAGCCCCCCGCAAGCAGTTATTTGCAAGCCCACCGCAAGCAGTTATTGGCACTCACTCCACCGCGACGCCGAGGGCGTCCGGCGACGGGAACTCGACCGGCTCCCGCAGGGAGATGCCGAGCGCGTCCGGGGCCGGCCACTCGAACCGCGTCGGCACGGCCGGACGCGGCTGGGCGACGGGGCGCGGTTGCGGCGGCTGCCGCGCCGGTGCCGGTCGCGGGGCGAACGTCATCGGTTCTTCGAGATACTGGAACTGGGCCGGCGAACCGCCGAGCGTGGGGGGACAGACGCCCCCGACGTTTCACCCGGCGTCCGACTTGCCGGTCCCGAAGCTGAGGTAGGCCGACAACCCCAGGCCGACCGACACGAGCAACCCGACCGCCGCTTTCGCTTTCGTCCGCATGACTCGCCTCCGGGCCGCAGCGCACGGCGGACGGGGTATACCCTGTCGCCGGCCGCGACGGAAGGCGAACCGGCGGTCACTTTCCGGTTCGGCTTTTTTTCCCCGCGCGCTTCCGATATACCCTCGTTCCCCGACGGGTCCGGTCACGGACTACGACCCGCCCCGCCGGCGTCGGCCCAATCGGTTCCCGCCATTCGGCATTCGCTCCCCACCCCCCGCAAGGATGCGTTCATGCCCCGGTTCTCGCCCGCATTGGCGGCGCTCGCCGCCGCGCTCTTCGCCCCCGTCGCCTTCGCCCAGCAGCCGCCCCGCGCCGTCACGGACGCCATCGCCGTCGCCAAATTACGGCTGTCCGAAGGCCGGGCGACCGATGCCGTCCTCGTGCTGGAAAAGCAACTCGCGTTCGCCGACGGCGACGAGGAGTTCCGCGACACGTTACGGGCCGCCTACGCCGCCGAGTTGAAGCAGCTCACCGACCCGAAGGCCATCGACGCCGCCCGCAAGAACCTCGCCCTGCTCGGCGGTGCGTCGCCGGCGGAGGTCGCCCCACCGCTCCCGGTGCCCCTGCCGCCGTCGGGCGCGCTCCCGCCGCCGTCGGGTGCGGAAGCCCCGCCGGCGTTCCCCACTGACACCCCGTTGCCACCGCCGGCGGCTCCGAAGCCCGTTGCCCCGCCCGCCCCCGACACCGGCGGCATCGACCTGTTGAAGCAAGCGACGGCCGTGTTCAACCTGGCCCGCAGCGAACCGGCGAAGTTCGGCGAGGCCCGCGACCTGTTCGGGCTGGCGTTCAACAAGAAGCGGACGATGTCCGCCGAGCAGATGACGGCGTGGGCGTACTGCCGGCTGAAGGTGGCCACCGACACGCTGAACCGCAGCAACGACGCGCAGACCGCCGCCGAGTTGGTCGGCGAAATCGAGGACGCGCTGGCCATCGCGCCGGATCACGCCGGGTTGCAGAACGCCGGGCGGGATGTGCTGGCCGCCGCGAAGAAGCGGGCCGGCAGTCTGCCGACGAAGCGCCCGACGGCGGTCGTCGATGGCGATTGGGAAGTGCTGGACACCGACAACTTTCGAGTGAAATACCGCGGCAAGGTCGGCGTCGCGGAGAGTGTCGCCCGCACCGCCGAGGAGAAGCGGGGGGCGATCTTCGCCAAGTGGTCGGCCGCGCCGGGCCGCAAGTGGCAGCCGAAATGCGAGATCGTGATTCACCCGGACGCCGACCTGTTCGCCCGCGCCACGAAGCTGCCGGCGGGCAGCACCGGCCGCGCCGACGTGACCCTGACCAACGGCGAGGCCGTCACCCGCCGCATCGACCTACGGGCCGACGACGCGACCGTCGCCGAGGACGCCCTGCCGCGCGAACTGACGCACGTCATCCTGGCCGACCTCTTCCCGGCGACGGCCCCGCCGAAGTGGGCGGCGCTGGGCATGGCCGTGCTGTCCGAATCGCCGGAGCAACTCGGCCGCTACCGGCGGACGGTGGCCAAGTGCGATCGCGACGGCGAACTGCAACCGGTCGGCAAGGTGCTGGCCGCGACCGACGTGCCGGTGAAGGCCGTCACCGGGTTCGCCGTGGCGAGCGTGTCGCTGGTCGATTTCCTGGTGCGGTGGAAGGGCGAGAAGCACTTCGTCGGCTTCCTGCGGGACGCCCAGCGGTACGGCTTCGACTCCGGCCTGAAGCGGCAGTACCAAGTGGCCGACAGCCGCGAACTGGAAACCCTGTGGCGGAAGAACGTGCTGGGCAAGTGATGCCGAATTCCTTCGGTTCGTAGTCGTTCGCTCCGTGAACGGCGACGAACCGAAGGGAGTGGGTATAACATGACACTGCCCACCGCGAGGAGTCCGCCATGTCCGCCGTCGTCATGCCCCCGCTTCCGCCCGCGACCGTTCCACTCCCCGCGCTTGTCACCGCCGACGAGTTCCTGCGACTGCACGGCGACGAGTCCGGTGTCGAACTGGTGAACGGCCGCACCGTGAGGTTGTCCATGCCCGGCGCTCAACACGGCGAGGTGTGCGTGAACGCCGCAGTGATCCTCCACGCCTACGTGAAGCGGAACAAACTCGGACGGGTGATGGGGAACGATACGTTCGTCGTCACACGGACCAATCCGGCCGCCGTGCGCGGGGCGGACGTTCTCTACATCAGCTACCGCACCCTGCCGGCCGGCGTGCCCACTCCCGTCGGGGCCATCACGCCGCCGCTGGAACTGGTGGTCGAAGTGCGGTCGCCGTCGGATTCGCCGGCCGACCTGGCGGCGAAGGCGGCCGAATACCTGGCGGCCGGCGTAATGGTGGTGCTGCTCCTCGACCCGGAGACCGACACCGCGACGGTGTGCCGGCGGAACAAACCCGACCAGCCGTTCGGCCCGGCGGACACCCTCACGCTGCCCGACGTGCTGCCCGGCTTCGCCGTGGCGGTCGCCGAGTTCTTCGCGTGAGCGGTGACGGCTTGGTCTTGTTAGCCCGCCGCGCCAGCA
>JAYUFU010000416.1:0-3847 GCA_043738505.1 Fimbriiglobus sp.
GTCCGAAAAACCCCCCCCCCCCCCCCGCCCAGGTCGTGTTCGCCCGCAAATGCCAAAATTCGTCGCCGCACCCATTGACTTCCCGGCAGACCTTTGAGATAGTGTGTTGGATTGATGGCCTGGCCACCCGACTGAGACGCACCCATGCTCGCCCACATCTTCGGCCGGACCTCCAAGACCTCCCAGATTGCCCCCCCTTCCAGCTTGTGCGGCTGAAGTCGCGGTTGGGTTGTGAGATGCTGGAAGCCCGCGACGTGCCCCCGGCATCGTACTACTGGAGTCCGACGAACAACTGCGGTGTGACCATGTTCGGCGGGCTTCTCACGACGCAGACCGAAGGCAACGACATCAACGGCCAACCGGCGATTTCCCACATCTCCTACATCGACGGCTGGCTTGAAGTGCGTGGCGGCACCATCTCGCTCTCCGAGAACTTCCAAGGCGAGAATCGTGCGACCTCCACTCTCCATGTGAACGGCAACATCACGTTGATGGGAGGCGTATTCACGCCCAGGGTATACTGCGACAACACGGATTCGGTGGACCGACTGACGACGAACGGCATGCTGTGGCTCAAGCCCGCCTTCACCATCCTGCCGCAAGTCTATCACAAGTCGGCGGCCCCGGCCGCGAACCCGAACGGACAAAATCTCGAGTGGACCGTTCTCTGGGCGCAACTCGGCATCGACACCACCGCGGGGATGCCGACCATCGGGCCGGCCCCGGACTGGGACGATCCGGTGAAAGTGCAAGTGGGTGCATTCACCGGTCTCAAGTTGAAGAAGTTGTCCGCGACGTGAACCGTCGAGCCTGAGAATCGCTTCTTCGCTCGCCGCCGTTCAGGAGGCGAGTCGTCTCACCACCCTCCTCGTTCACAGGCTGGGAGCCCATGTTCACGATTTCGAGAGTCCTACTCCTCGGCGGGCTGGTCGCGGGCATGACCCTGGCCAACCCCGGCGATCCGGTGCCGAAGGAACCGCCGCCGAAGTACACGCCGGAGCAGATCGAGCGCTGCCGGCTCCTGCTCCGGCCCGGTGAGAAGCCGCTCGTGCGGCCGACGGAGTTCGCGACGGCCAGCCTGGAGAGCGTTCTTGGCACCGTCCTGGAGGTGACGAAGACGAGCATCACCTTCCGACCGGACGGCAAGAAGGATCCCGTGACCTTCCCGTTGCACGACGCCCTGGCAGCCGGCCGTCTCCAGCGATGCGCGTCATACCCGTTCGGCTACCTCGCCTCGGACTTGAAAGTCGGCGATATCGTCTGGCTGAGCCTGTGTGTGGAGGACGGGAAGAAGTTCATCGCCGACATATGTATCGAGAAGCGGCCCGGCGGGCGGGTTCCGGAGAGCAGCAAGCCGGGTCAAGAGGAGCCGACGTGGGCGATGCGGAAGAACGCCATCAACGACCTCAAGGACTTCGGCATCCCGATCCCGAACAACTGCAAGTCTCCGCTCGAGCGGATGACGCCAGCTCAGTGGGCGGAGTACGATCGTATCTTCGGCGAATTCAGCAACCAGATGCTGGAGCGACAAGCCCGCCTTCGCCAGCAAGCGGAAGGCGAGAAGAAGTAACGACCCGACGAGGATACCCCACCCCGCCCTCTGGCGGGGTGGTTCGTTTGCGCAGTCCCGATTCGCGTCGCACACGCCGCGCCTTTCAGCCCCGGTGCCGACTGCCTCTTCGAATGTTGATCGGGCGGTCGGCCACTCGTCGGGTGGGATGACGGGGTGGCGACGAGTGGGTCGGGACCGGGCCGTCGGACGTGGCGGGCACCCCGAAGACGCTGTTCGACGCGCCCAGTTGGGCCTGGGCCAAGTACCCGAAGGCGGTCGGCAAGACGTGGGTGTACGGCCTCGGCAAGGGGCGAAGTGGGTCGATGCGTTCGCGGATTGGGCGAAGGCGCGGGGCATGATCGACCGTAGTCGGGGCGACCGCCGGACGGCGACGAGGGCTTGAAAACGAGGACGAATTGCGTCGAATGTGTGGCTTCCGTGAAGAACGGGTGAACGGGGCGTGAGGGTCTGGTGAAAAGCCGGTGATGGCACTGTGAACACCACCACCGGGGTGTAAAAGTGCAGGGTCGGGCACGCCGCCGCGACGCCACTCTCACACCGGACTCCATTCCATGCGTCGGCTTCGTCCCGCGTTCACGCTGATCGAACTCCTGGTCGTCATCGCCATCATCGCCATCCTCATCGGTCTGCTGCTGCCGGCCGTCCAGAAGGTCCGCGAGGCGGCCGCGCGGATGAAGTGCCAGAGCAACCTGAAGCAGCTCGGCCTCGCCGCCCTGAACTACGAGTCGGCGCTGGGCCGCCTGCCGTTCAACGCCGTCACCAAGAACAACAGCCAGCCGCCGTACATCCCGTTCGCGGCCGGATCGGTCCCGGCCCCCGGCAACGCCGGCGGCACCCAGGGGCGGTGCAGCGGGCTGGTGCCGCTGCTGCCGTACATCGAGCAGAACAACGTCTATCCGCTGTACACGTTCGGGGCGGACTGGTCCGACCCGGCGAACGCGAACGCCCTGCAACTGAAGTTCGCCCTGGTGCGGTGCCCGTCGGCCACCACCGCCGACCTGATTACGCTGACGAAGGTGGCGTACATCGGCAACGGCAACAACGCCTTCGCCCCGCCCAGTTACGCGGGTTCGTCGGCGAACATTTACGGCGGCGCGCTGTACCCGACCGGCGGCACCGTGGCCACCCTCGTCGGCGGACCCGGCGACTACGCGCCGGCCACGCAGATCAAAACGACGAAGGACAACTCGGGGGCGGAAATCGCGTTCACCAACAGCCTGGTAGCGGCGGGCGTGCCGTGGGCCGGGCCGGGGAGCAAGGGGGCGCTGCGGCAGAACGGATCGACCGGCATCCTGGAGATCACCGACGGCACCAGCAACACCATCCTGTACTCCGAGATCGGCGGCCGCGACAAGCAGTGCTTCGGCCGCGTCTGCTCGACGGCCGCGACCACCCCGACGGCCATCTGGGCCGACGCCGACAACCGCATCGCCCTGACCGGGGCCAACCCGGACGGCAGCGCGAACAAGAACGGCCCGGCGGCCATGAACGTGAACAACCAGACCGGCGACATCTACAGCTTCCACACCGGCGGCGCGAACGTGGCGTTCGCCGACGGCAGCGTGCGGTTCCTCCGGGACAGCATCCCGATCACCGTCCTGGCCGCCATGATCACCAAGGCGGGCGGCGAAGTCATTTCGTCCGACTACTGAGCCGGTACACGCGGTGCGGGGGACGACGGCGTCCCCCGCGTCACTTCGCCCGCCGGCACCGCTCCGAGCAATACCGCACCTCCGCCCACGTCTTCGCCCACTTCTTCCGCCACGCGAACGGCCGCCCGCAGGCGGCGCACGCCTTCGTCGGGAGGTCGCCCTTCTTCACCGGTTTGCCGCTCATGATCGGTGTGGCAGTGGGCAACGAGCAGGTGCGCGGTATTCGGGGCGGCGCGAAACGCCTTGCGGGGCTAGCGGATCTTGGCCTCGTCTCGCTTCCACATGCCGATCGCCGATCGCCGCACCACCCCCAGGTTGGCCGCCGCGTTGCGGTCGGCCGTCCGGTTCGCGTCCTCCCCGAACGTCACATCGAGAACCCGGTGCAACTCGTTCCCGATGCCCCGGTGACGGCGGACCAGGTGGGTCGGGATCGCCGCCGACAGGCTGCGTCTGGTGATGGAATACCGCGTGCTCCGCTCGGTGTGGCCGTTCGCCGTCCGCTCGCGGATCACCTGCTGATTCGCAGGTAGCGAACGGCCACACCGAGCGGAGCACGCGGTATTCCATCACCAGACGCAGCCTGTCGGCGGCGATCCCGACCCACCTGGTCCGCCGTCACCGG
>JAYUFU010000417.1:0-3839 GCA_043738505.1 Fimbriiglobus sp.
TGGCGGTCGCGGCTCGCGGGAACTGAATTCGCGCCTCGTCCCGCGACCGCCCTCGTTCATTCCCGGTCGGCCGGGTAGAATCTCGGCGTGACACCACCGCCGCCACTCCCGACCGACCCGCCGGCGCTCGCCGCCGCCGAGAGCGGGCGCGTCGGCGTCGTGTTCCGCCTGTGCCGGATTCAGTTCCCCGGCCTGCGCATCCCCGAACCGGCCTTCCGCGCGCACCTCGACCGCGCCGCCCGGCTGTACCTGCCGAAGGCCGACCCGCCGTTCACCTGGCCCGCGTTCCTCGACGGCCTGTACGCCCTCGACTGGACCGTCTGCTGCGGCTGTCTGGAAGGTCTCGACCCGGCCTGGGAGGCGCTGTTCAACGCCCGCACCGGCCGGTCGGACTGCCTGCTGGTGGACGCCCTCCGCGCGCGTGCCGGCCGGCTGTACCCGCGCAATGAGGAGAAGCAGGAGAGCGCCGTCGCCGAGTTCTGGAGCCACCTGATCGTGTCCGAGTCGGCGTCCGGCGTCGGCGTGCTGTTCCGCTACGACGGCCAGCGGCCGCTCGCCCCGTGGCTCATCCGCGTATTCCAGAACTGGCACCTGTCGAAGCTGCGTTCGCACTCCGGGGTGGTGGCGCTGCCGGACGACGACATCGCCCAGCCGATCCCGAGCGGCACCAAGAACGACACCCGCTGGCACGAGGCGTTCTGCGCCGCCGCCCACACCTGGCTGACCGGCATGGCCGATTCCGAACGGCTGCTCCTCGGCCTGCGCTGGCGGTACAAGATGAGCCAGCGCGAAGTGGCGGGGCTGCTCGGCGTCCACGAGGGCACCATCTCCCGCCAGACGGACAAGCTCCGCGACCACGCGCTGGAGGTGATCGGCGCGCGGCTCGTCACCGACGGCTGGACCGGCGACGACCTGGACGGCTTCATCCTGACCGAGATGGGCGGCGTCCTGCTCGACGACCCGCGCCTGTCCGCCGACCAACTCGCGGCGCTGCTGCGAGCAAAAGGCAAGGAACTGCCGGGGTGACGGGGTTGTACGCAACGACCAACGCTGCCAGAATACGGCAAAGGAATCGTTCCCACCCGGAGGGGTTGACATGACCGCCACCGAAAACGACGCGCGCCTCGCCGAACTCGCGCGCCTGGGCGACTACGCCTATTACACCAAGGTCGTCCCGAAACTCCGACCGGAAGATGCGGAAAAGTACGTTGCCGTCGATGTCGATACGGGCGAATACGAAGCCGACGACAATGACTCCGACGCCATCGACCGCCTCCTCGCCCGCCTGCCGTCGGCACGCATCTGGATGATGCAGGTGGGACATGCCGCGGCGTACCGAATCCGAGCCGGGTCGGAGGGCGTTCGATGATCGCCGGCGTCGTCAACGGCCGCCGGGAAGCGACGCTCGCGCTGACCCTTCGTGGCCCGACCGGGGCGACCGCGACGGTCGTGACGGTGATCGACACCGGGTATTCGGGGTTCCTGACCGTGTCCGGAGATGTCGTGCGTCAGTTGGGGCTGGCGGTGAAGTCCGCAAGTCGCGCGAGGCTTGCGGACGGCAAGGAGTGCCTTTTCGATATGTACGAGGCCGAGATCGATTGGGATGGTCACCCGCGAACGATAAAGGTGTCCGCCATCGGCGACGAAGCGCTCGCCGGGATGAAACTGCTGGCGGGGTGCCGCCTGACAATCGATATCGAGGTCGGCGGGGTGGTGGAGATCGTCCCGCTGTCGAACCAGTCCCAACCACCGCCGCCGTAGACCACCCATGCCGTCCGTCTTCGTTTACGAGTTCGTCACCGCCCGGCGGCTCGGCGAACAGCCCGGTTCCCCGCTCCACTCGCTGTTCGTCGAGGGGCGGGCCATGCGCGACGCGGCGACGGCCGACTTCGTCGCCGTCCCCCGCGCGGAGGTGCGGACGTTCCCCGACGGCGTGCCCAGCGCCCAGCACCGGAATCGCTTCCGCGAAATGGCGAAGCGGGCCGACTGGACGTTCGTCATCGCGCCGGAGACGGGCGGCGAACTGGAACACCTCGCGCGCGAAGTGCTGAAGGCCGGCGGCAAGCTGCTCGGCCCGTCGCCGGACGCCATCGCCCTGACCGCCGACAAGCTCGCCCTCGCCCGCCACTGGGCCAAGCACCGGATTCCCCAGCCGGCCACGAACCCCGCCGACGACCGGCCGACCGTGTATCCGGCCGTGCTGAAGCTCCGCGACGGGGCCGGCTCCGAAGATATGCAGCGGTTGGACTCGGTGGAGGACTACGAGGACGCCGTGCGGCTGGTCCAGGGGACTGGGTCGCGGATCGTGCAGCCGTTCGTGCCGGGACTCGCCGTCAGCGTGTCGTTCCTCGTCGGGCCGCCGGCCAAGGACGCCAAGGGCAAGGAAGTCCCGCCCGCGCTGGTTCCGCTGTTGCCGACGGCGCAGCGCCTGTCGGACGACGGCCGGTTCAAGTACCTCGGCGGGCAGTTGCCGTTGCCCGAACCGCTGGCACAGAGGGCGGTGCGGCTGGCCTCGAAAGCCGTGACGTGCGTCCGGGGCTTGTTCGGGTACGTCGGCGTCGATCTGATTCTGGGCGACGCGGACGACGGGTCCGGCGACGTGGCCGTCGAGATCAACCCCCGCCTGACGACTTCTTACGTCGGCCTTCGGGCGGCGGCGGAGGGCAACCTCGCGGGCCTGCTGCTGGACTTTGCCGGTGGGAAAGCGGTGACGCCGCCGGCGTGGAAGGCGGTTTCCCTGGCGTGGACGGCCGACGGCGTCGTGCTGCCAGCGTGACAGGGGAACCCGACCCCCGACCCGATTTGGCGGTTCGGCGGGTCTCGAAACTGGGCGTGACAGGCCGCGCAACTTGAACTAGGATTGAGCCTTACACCGCCGGCACGCCCTCTCCCCCGCGCCGGCACTGCGTTTGCATCTCGAATCCCGCAAATGGTTGCTTCCTCGGGTCGGGACCGATCCGGGAGGTGCATGGTGACCACCGAAACGCACACAGCCCAGGCTCCCCCTCTGCCGACCGCCCCACCCCCGGCGGCGCGGCTCGAGGTGTCGTTTTCGATCCTGGTGACGGACGACGACAAGGGCAGCCGCGACACGCTCGCGGGTCTGTTGAAGGACCGTGGCTTCTCCGCCCTCACCGCCCGCAGCGGCGAGGAGGCCATCGAGATCGTGCGGGTGGAGATGGTCCACCTGGTGTTCCTCGACCTGCACATGCCGCGGATGACCGGCCTGGAGGCGCTCCAGCAGGTGCGGCTGTTCAACGCCCTGCTGCCGGCCATCCTGGTGACGGCCGACGCCACCCGCGAAGTGCTGCGGCAGGCGCTCCAGGCCCAGGTGTACAGCGTCATCCCGAAGCCGGTGAACAAGAGCCTATTGCTGCACACGCTGGCCCGCGCCCTGGCCCAGGTGTACGGCCAAGCCGCCCCCGACCCGACCGTTCCGCCGGCCCCCGTGCCGGAGTGACATGACTTCCTCACCCCCGATTCCGGAGATTGCCCCGATGAAGCTGATCCCGCTGAACGACAAGATCGTGGTCGAGCGCCTGGAGGCCGACGACAAGTCGGCCGGCGGCATCATCCTGCCGGACACGGCCAAGGAGAAGCCGAAGCAGGGCAAGGTGCTGGCCGTCGGCGAGGGGAAGGCGCTGGAGAACGGCAAGCGGGCCGCCTTCCAGGTGAAGGTGAACGACCGCGTGCTGTTCACCAGCTACAGCGGCAGCGAAGTGACGGTGGACGGCAAGGAGTACCTGGTCATGACCGAGGACGACATCCTCGCCGTCGTGGGGTGAGGTCGGGCAGGTCGGTAACGCCTGCGGCTCCGTGCGGTCGCCGCGAAGACTTCA
>JAYUFU010000418.1:0-3838 GCA_043738505.1 Fimbriiglobus sp.
TGTCATCCGTGTTCCTCTTCTTGAACGTTCAGCCTCTCACAGCGTCAGCGCCGTGAGAATCCCCAACGCGGCGAGCAGCGTCAAGGCCATCACCAGGACGTACCCGCGCACGCGGCCGGTCTGGGCGCGGCCCAACGTCTTGCCTGCGGCGACCGACCCGCCGGCGAGGGCGTTGAAGGCGTTGTCCAGCGTCGGCCGGTTGCTCTCGGGCGGGGCCTTGTCGAACGCGGCCGACGCGCGGGCGGTTTGGACCGTGCCCCGGACGAACACGGCGTCGTACACGCGGTCGAAGTACCACCGCTCGGCCAGCACGCCCGTCGGTTCCTTCAACTGCGCGGCACTGGGCGCGCGGCGGGCGTACTTGCTCCAGGCGATGGCGAACCCGATGCCCGCCGCGAGCAGCGCCAGGCCGCCGGCCCACAGGTGGTGTTTCTCGGCCTGTTCTCGCGCCTCGATGATGGCAGCGATCTTCGTCGTCGGCTCGCCGGCGTGGATCAGGTGCCCCAGCTCGCTCGCCTCGGCGTCCCACAGCGGCCAGCCCCAGGCGATTCCGACGCTGCACACCGCCAGCAGGATCAGAGGCAGCGTCATCACCGCCGGCGACTCATGCGCGTGGTCGTGGAGGTGGTGGTCGCGGGGTTTGCCAGTGAACGCCAGGAACCAGAGGCGGAACATGTAGAACGCCGTCAGCCCGGCGGTGAACAGCGGGACGACGAACAGGGCCATGTGATTCTGATGCGCGAGGCCGAAGCCGAGCGCCGAAGACAGGATCATGTCCTTGCTGTACCACCCGCTGAAGAACGGCGTGCCGGCGATGGCCAGCACGCCGACCAGCATCGCGAACGCGGTGACGGGCATCTTCCGCCGCAGGCCGCCCATCTTGCGGAGGTCTTGCTCGTGGTGGCAGCCGTGGATGACGCTGCCGGCGCACAGGAACAGCAAGGCTTTGAAGAAAGCGTGCGTCAGCAGGTGGAACAGCCCGGCCGTCCAGCCGCCGACGCCGAGGGCGAGCATCATGAACCCGAGTTGGCTGCAAGTGCTGTACGCCAACACCCGTTTAATATCCGTCATCACGAGCGCCGTCATGGCGCTAATCAAGAGCGTGATTAATCCGCAGTACGCGATGGTCAGCAGCACCTCCGGCGCGAACAGCGGATAGCAGCGGCCGACGAGGTACACGCCGGCCGCCACCATCGTCGCGGCGTGGATGAGGGCCGACACCGGCGTCGGCCCCTCCATCGCGTCCGGCAGCCACGTTTGCAACGGCACCTGCGCCGACTTGCCGACGCAGCCGAGGAAGAGGCCCAGCCCCATCGCGATCCACACGCCGTTGGCCACCGCGTCCGGTTTGCCGTCGGCGAACTGCGCGTTCAGTTCCTGGAAGTTCAGCGTGCCGAAGGTGGCGAAGGCGATGGCGATGCCGACCAGGAACCCGGCGTCCCCGACGCGGTTGACCAGGAACGCCTTGTTCGCCGCGAGGCACGCCGACCGCTTCTCGTAGTAGAAGCCGATGAGGAAGAACGAGCAGACGCCGACGAGTTCCCAACTGACGAACACCTGGAACAGGTTGTCCGCGATGAGCAGGTTCAACATGCTGAACGCGAACAGGCACAGGTACAGGTAGAACCGCCCGAAGCGCCCGCGCCGGTGGGTGTGGCTGTCGTGGTCCTCGACCTTCTCCGCCGTCTCACCCGACATGTAACCCAGTGCGAAGACGAAGATGAGCGCCCCGATGCCCGTCACCATGCTGACCATCAGCGCCGTCAGGCGGTCGATGCGGTAGCCGATCTCCAGCGCCACCGCCGGGCGGTCGGCCTTCGCCGCGCCGATGCGGACCCACTCGGTGCGTTCCACCCACTTCGCTTCGAGTTGCGGCGCACTCAGGACGTTCGCGTCGGCGAAGTAGTGGACCGTCCCCCACCCGGCGAGCGCGGCAGACCCCAGGATGGCCGCGACGCCGAGGTAGCCGCCGAACTTCAGCGGTTGGTCGCCGCCGAGCAGCCAGTAGACGGACGCCTTCCACCCGCCGGCGCTGCGGCGGGCGCGCGTCAGGTTGCGGACCGTCCCGGCGATCAGGAGCAGCACGACCGGCAGCAGCGGCAGCAGCGTGGCCGCCACGAATGCCCGGCCGGGATGTGCGGAGAAGTCGAGCATGATTAGCCGCGCAGCTCGGAGCCGTCGTCCACGTTGACGGTCGCCTGGTTGTTGTAGAAGTTCAGGAAGATGGCCAGCGCCACCGCCGCCTCCGCCGCCGCGAGGACGATCACCAGCACCGCGAACACCTGCCCGTCGATCTTCAGCGACGGCACGAACCGGGCCGCCGCCACGAGGTTGATGTTCGCCGAGTTCAGCACCAACTCCACGCCCATCAGCAACCCGATGGCGTTCCGCTTCGTGGCGAAGCAGAGGATGCCGCAGGCGAACAGGAACGCCGACAGGATGAGGAACGGCTGGAGGCCGAGGTCGTTCATACTGGGATGGAGAATGAGGGATGGAGTCGGTGGCGGTTCGCGGGTTACAGGCCGTGCTTCTCCCTCTCCGCGCGCAGGAGGATGACGACGGACTGTGCCAGCGCGTGGACTTCGTCGAACAGCGGCGTGACCACCTCCGCGGGGGCGTACTCCGCCACGCGGGCGACCCGTAGCCAGTACCGGGTCTCGCGGGCCAGCTTGAGCGCCGCGGTCATGCTCTGAAGGAACTCGTCGAGGCTCTCCGACGCTTGCGCCTGTTCGAGTCTGGCACCCAGCGACACGCTGAACCGGAGCAGCCGGCCCGCCAGGATCCGCTTCGCCCCCGGCGTGGCCGCCAGCTCCTCGCAGAACTTCGCCACGCGCACGGCGAACGCCAAGCCGCGAGTGGGCACTTCTTTGTGCGACTGGGTCGGGTCGGATTCCATCACGCCTCCGCTTGTGTCGGACTGGGTTGTCGGTCGTCGATTTCCGACCGCCGCCGCTTGGCCCGCGCCAGGTACGCGGCCGCGACCAGCACCACCAGTAGGTGTACGGACACGATCTCGAAGGGCAGCAGGTAGTGCGTCGCGCGGTGCGGGGCGGGGTCGCCGGCGGGCGTGCGCGGGTCGGTTTCCGTCACGCCGAGGAAGCTCTTGCCCAGTTCTTCGATCCCCGGCAGCGGCGTCTCGTCGGCAACCGAGCTGGGCGAGCGAGCGGCCGAGAAGGACGCGACCACCAGCAGCGCGAACAGGCCCGCCGCCACCGTGCTGCCGAGGAACCATTCCAGTCGCTTGGGTGGGATGCCGGCGAACGGCCCCTGGTTCGTCAGCATGACGCCGAACACCATCAGCACCAGCGTGCCGCCGACGTAGACGATGAGCTGCGCCGCGCCGAGGAACTCGGCCCCCAGCAGGAAGTAGACGACCGCCACGCCGATGAGGGTGAACAGCAGCCAGACGGCCGCGCGGACGACGCTGCGGGACAGCACCACCCCCAGGGCGGACACCCCCACCACCGCCGCCGTCGCCGCGAACAGCACCACCGTGAGGTTCATTCCGCCTGCCGGTCGGGAGAGGAACGGTACTGCTGCCGAGGGTATGGGATAAACCGCCGGGCATCCGGCAGCAAGCGGTCGGCGCGAGAATTGGCAAATCCCGCCGCCTGCCCGCGCCGTCCTGAGACACGCACTCGTTGATGGTGCCCATTGGCCGTGGCCGGCCGCACTCTTCGTCTTCCACCTCCCTCGTCGAGGGGAGGTCGGTCGCGCACCGACCGGGAGGGGAGGAAGTACTCTGCTCGCTCCGCGAGCGGTCTTGGCAGTGCAGACCGCTCGCGGAGCGAGCAGAACACACAAGCGAGGACTCCCCTCCCGGCGGCTTCGCCGCCGA
>JAYUFU010000419.1:0-3837 GCA_043738505.1 Fimbriiglobus sp.
CGGTATCACCCCAATCGATACTTCGGGTGGGCGTCGAGGTACGCCTTCACACGATCCGTCCGCGTGATCGCTTCCTTCAGGAACGCCACCCCTTCGATCATCCGCTCGTCGGTCTCGGCGGTGCTGAACCGCAGGAACCCCTGGCCGGCCGCGCCGAAGCACTCCCCGCCCAGGCACGCCACACCCTTCTTGTCGTCAGCCCCTTCCAGCAGGTACATGGCCAGCCCGTGACTGCGGATGCCGAGCCGCTCGCAGATCGGCTGCACCTTCGGGAAGACGTAGAACGTGCCCTTCGGCATCAGCACCGTCACGCCGTCCACGGTGCGCAGCTCCCGCACCAGCAGTTCCACCTTCTTGTGGAACTGGGCCATGACCGCCGACCGCTCGGCCGTGTCGTTCTCCAGCGCCGCCTGGCCGGCCATCTGCACCAGCGGCGGCGTACACGACACCGACGTGTTGATCATCTTGCCGATCAGGTCCACGGCGGCGGGCGCGCCGACGGCGAACCCGAGCCGCCAGCCGCTCATGCTGTAGCTCTTGCTGAACGTGTACGCGGCGAGGCACTGGTCCATCATCCCCGGCTCGGCGAGGATGCTGCGGTGCTGCCCCTCCCACACCATGTGGCAGTACGGCTCGTCGCTGAACAGCGCGATGTTCTTGCCGCGGATCAGGTCGGCGATGTCCCTCAAGTCTTCGTGGGTGGCGACGCCGCCGGTCGGGTTGTGCGGCGAGTTCAGGAAGATCGCCTTCGGCCGCTTGGCGGTGGTCAGGAACTTGGCCACGTCCGCCGGGTCCGGACGGAACTGGTTTTCCAGCGTGAGGTTGGCGTACACCGGCACCGCGCCGCGGCGGGCG
Source organism: Fimbriiglobus sp. (assembly GCA_043738505.1). GTDB lineage: Bacteria > Planctomycetota > Planctomycetia > Gemmatales > Gemmataceae > JALHQU01. The sequence continues at coordinate 856 of JAYUFU010000419.1, forward strand.
ATGTTCGGCTCGAACGTCGGGAACTGCGGGCTGAACAGCAACACCGAATCGCCGGGTTCGAGGAACAGTTCGCAGAAGAACGTCTCGAACGGCTTGGCCCCCGGCGCGACGACGATGTTGGCGGCGGTGGCGGGGACGCCGAACTCGTCGGACACCATCTTGGCGCACGCCGCGCGGAAGTCCGGCAGCCCGAGCGACGGGCAGTAGCGGGTCATCCCGGCGTCGATGGCGGCTTTGCCGGCGGCGAGGGCGCTGCTGCTGCTGGGGAACGGGCTGTCGCCGATCTGGAGGGCGATCACGTCCTTGCCGGCGGCCTTCAACTTGTTGGCGACGGCCAGCACGTCGAACGCGGTCTCGGCGGTGAGCGACTGGGCGAAGGAGCTGAACGCGACGGGGGACGCCATGACGGGGAACCTGCGGCGGGGGACGGGCCGGAGAGGAGTTCCCGATATGAAACGAGAAACCGCCGGCGGTTTCCAGGGGGCGGCCGTTGAAGCCGGAGCCGGCGGGTCGGTACAATAGCATCATGCCCACAATCACGATCCAGCCCGACGACCTGACTGCGACGCCGCGCCGTTATCGCGCCACGGTCGGCCACCGCCACGCCGTCGGTGCGACCGTCGGCGAAGCGTTGGACGGGCTGGCGCAGGATTTCGCCACCGAACCGGCACTCGTCGTCGTCCAGCCGATGACGCCGGACGCCTACTTCACCGCCGTGCAACAGCGGCGTCTGGGTGAACTGATGACCCGCTGGCGGGTCGCCCGCGACGGCGGCTCCCAACTCCCCGCCGAAGAGCAAACCGAGCTGAATTCGCTCGTCGAGGCCGAACTCCGCGCCGCCGGGGAACGGGCCGCGTCTCTCGTTCGACAAATGCCGACATGAACCCGCTGCACGCCATCGTCGCCCGCCGGGCGGATCACCGGTGCGAATACTGCCGCGCGCCGGAAGCGGTGTTCAACTTCCCGTTCGAGGTCGAGCACGTCGTCCCGACGAGTGCGGGCGGCGGGAACGAGTCGGCGAACCTGGCGCTGGCCTGCCGGTCGTGCAACCTGTTCAAGTCCAATCACATGACCGCGACCGATCCGGAGACGGGTGCAGAGGTTTCGCTCTTCAGCCCGCGCGACGAGCGGTGGAGCGTCCATTTCAACTACGATGCCGAGAGCGGCGAAATCCGCGGCCTCACGCCGACCGGTCGGGCGACGGTCGAAGCCCTTCGGGTGAACGACCCGGCCCACCTCGTCGCCCGCGACTTCTGGGTCCGATTGCGACTGTTCCCGTGACCTTCATACGTCCGGGAACTGCGTGACGGCCAGCTTCGCCACGGGGTCGTATTCGGGCGCGAACAGCAGTTCCACGGACGCCGTCGCGCTCACGCGGGCCGTCATCTCCAGCACCGGGCCTTGGGCCAGGCCGTCGATGAACCCCCGCAGCGGCCGCTTCGCCGGGTCGAGGTTCCGCAACCGGATGACCGAGTCGCGCGGCAGCACCGCCGGCCGCCAGAACTCCGGCTTCAGCACGTTCGACCCGGCCAGCGTGAGCAGGTCGGCGTTGAACGGCAGCGGGCTGGCCCCCAGCGCGCGGGCGTAACTGGTGGACCCGGCGGCGGTGGACACCAGCATGCCGTCGGCCACCACGCGGGTCATGCGGGCGACGCCGTTCACGCTCACCTCGATCCACGCCGTCTGCCCGGACTCCCGCTCCACCCAGCAGTCGTTGAACGCCACTTCCTCCTTCCGCACGCCGTCCCCGGCGACCGTTTCCACGCTCAGCAGCGGCAGCTTGTACCGCCGCAGCGGGCGGTCCCAGAAGTCCAGCCGCGTGGCGTCGTTGAGCAGGAAGCCGAGGTGCCCGGTGTTCAGGCCGAGGAACGGCAGGCCGTCCCGCCAGTGCTGGCGGATGGCCCGCAGCATGGTGCCGTCGCCGCCGATGACGGCGATGGCGACGGGGTCGTCGGCCACGAAGTCGGCGAGCGCGGCGGCCACCTCCTCCGCCTCCCGCTTGTCGCGGTCGAAGAACAGCCGCACGCGGCGGGCCGGGAAACCGAAGGTGTCGGGCGCGGGCATGGGGCGGGCCGGTTCTGGGGCGGATGGGCCGTGTCATCCTATCCTAACGGTGCCCGCCGGTCGCCCGCCGGCGGTAATCCCAACAGGAGGTTTCGCGCATGTCCAAGTTCGTTCTGGCGGCGGCGGTGCTGGCCCTCGGCGCGGCGGCGGCTTCGGCCGAGGTGAAGACGAAGAAGGTGGAGTACAAGCACGGCGACGCCACGTTCGTCGGCCACCTGGCGTGGGACGACGCGGTGTCGGGCAAGCGGCCCGGCGTGCTGGTCGTCCACGAGTGGTGGGGGCTGAACGCCCACGCCAAGGAGCGGGCCGAGAAGCTGGCCAAGCTGGGCTACGTCGCCTTCGCCTGCGACATGTACGGCGACGGCAAGCTGGCCGCGCACCCGGACGACGCCCGCAAGATGTCCGGCGAGGTCCGCAAGAATGTGAAGGAGTGGCAGGCCCGCGCCGCCGCCGCGCTGACGGTGCTGAGCGAGTCCGAGTTGTGCGACGCCGACCGGCTGGGCGCGATGGGCTTCTGCTTCGGCGGCAGCACCGCCCTACAGCTGGCCGCCAGCGGGGCGAAGCTGAAGGCCGTCGCGACGTTCCACGCCGCCCTGCCGCCGTTCAAGGACGGCGAGGCCAAGGCCATCGCCGCGAAGGTGCTGATCTGCCACGGCAAGGACGACCTCTTCATCAGCCCGGAGAGCATCGCGGCGTTCAAGGCGGCGATGGACGCGGCCAAGGTGAGCTACACCTTCGAGGAGTACGAGGGGACCGTCCACAGCTTCACCGACGCGAACGCGGACAAGGCGATGATCAAGGGCATGGCGTACAACAAGGCGACCGACGAGAAGTCGTGGGCGTCGATGACGACGCTGTTCGCCGAGGCGTTCAAGAAGTGACGGGTTGGCAGCGCTCCCGTTGGTCGCCGCGACGACA
>JAYUFU010000420.1:0-11438 GCA_043738505.1 Fimbriiglobus sp.
CAAATCTGACGCCCCGCCAAATCGAGATCGCCCTGGAGGTTCTTTACTCGCAGGTGGTGAAGCCGAAGGTCGCAATCATCTCGACAGGGACAAAACCGGGCGTTCACCATCCGCGAGCCGATGTCATCCGAGCGTTGAAACGGGCGGGGGCGAAAGTGATGTGTGCCCAGATGACGAAACGCTGCACCTCGAATCTGGAAGGGTCGCGGACGTTGCAGTCACAAACTGTGCAGCGATCCGCCCTGGGCAGATCGTCCCCGCTGCGTTTGGTCACGTCGTCCGGAGCTTCAAATCACGTCGCATGCGCCGGGTCCGTACTTGTTGAAATCACCGCCACTGGCCTGACAGTCCATCAGCTCTCTTCCCATGACGCATTCGTGAGGATAGTGCCGACATCGGCGAAAGCTGGGCCAATGTGCCTGTGACACCCGCTCCGCCCGTGCCGGAAGAATCGACCAGCTCTTGAAGTTGCCTCCTGCCCGCCGCAACTCGGCTGTTCTCCCCACGCCCGCCGTCCGGTAAAGTAGGCGCATCGTTCGTTCCGTTCCTCCGCCCGTTCCGGTGTCCGCTCCCATGGCCGAACCCGTTGACGCCGCCGGCGTCGCCCAGCAAGTCGTCCGCCTCGGGTTGATCGACGAGCCGACGGCGAAGGAACTGCTGTTCGAGCTGGACGACCCGAAGGCCCCGGCCACCGAGTTCGTGCGGACGCTGGAGCGGAAGCGGCTGCTCACCCCGTTCCAGTCCACCAAGCTGCTGAAGGGGGACACCGACGGGTACTTCCTCGGCGGATACCGCATCCTGTACAAGATCGCGTCCGGCAGCTTCGGCCGCGTGTACCGCGGCGACGACCCCCGCACCGGGCAGGTGGTGGCGGTGAAGGTGCTGCGGCGGCGGTGGACGGAAGACCCGAAACGGGTCGAGTCGTTCGAGCGGGAAGGCCGCATCGGCATGAGCATCGAACACCCGAACATCGTCCGCATCCTGGCCGTGTCGAAGGACGGGGCGACCGGCGCGTACTTCATCGTCATGGAGTTCGTGGAAGGCGGCACGCTGCGGGACATCCAGGCCATCCGCAAGAAGCTGGAGCCGGCGGAGGCGCTGGGGATCATGGAGGAGTGCGCCGCCGGGCTGGCCTACGGCTGGAGCCGCGGGCTGAGCCACCGCGACATCAAGGCGTCGAACATCCTCATCGGCACCGACAAGATCGCCAAGCTGGTGGACTTCGGCCTGGCCGAGGTGAGTCAGGGGGCGGAACTGATCATGGCCGGGGTGAAGAAGCAGGACGACGAGCAGGCCGACCGGACGGTCGATTACGCCGGCCTGGAGAAGGCCACCGGGGTGTCGTCCGGCGACATCCGGTCGGACATCTACTTCCTCGGCCACGTCCTGTTCGAGAGCATGACCGGAGTGCCGCTGATGCCGCCGACGAAGGACAAGTACGCCCGCATGGCGCGTCGCCGGTTCGAAGACGCCGAAAGCAACTTCCCCCGCCTGGCCCAGGAACACAACCTGCCGATGCCGGTCATCCGGCTGATCGCCAAGGCCATCGCCCTGGAGCCGAGCCAGCGGTTCCAGACGCCGGCCCAGTTCCACGAGGCGGTGAAGGCGGCCCGGCTGCAACTGAGCGGCGACGGGGACGTGATGTCCGTGCGGCGGGCGAGCGGCCCGCCCACCCTGTACGTCGTCGAGGGGAACGCCAAGCTCCAGGACGTGTTCCGCGAGAAGTTCAAGAAGTTCGGCTTCCGCGTGCTGATCTCCCTGGACGCGACGCAGGCGGTGAAGCGGTACCAGACGCAGCCGTACCACGCCATCGTCATCGACGCGCGGACGGCCGGGCCGGAAGGGATCGAGGCGTTCCGCCGGGTGCTGGTGGAGGCCAACTCGATGAGTCTGGACCTCGGCGCGGTACTCATCCTCGGCGAGGACCAGAAGCAGTGGGTGGCCAACATCAAGGCCGGCACCGGCCACGTGTTCGTCGGCTCGCCGACGATGAAGCAGCTGCTGGAGGCGCTGGCCGAACACCTGCCCGAACTGGCCCAGGGGCCGGTCGGCGGGCCGGCGTGAACGGCCAAAGTGGGCATTCCCGCCGGCCCGCGAACCCGCCGGGCGGGGAACTGTCCGTTCGGGGAAGCCGGCGAAGTTGTGCCGCCTGGTGCCGGAGAAACGGGCCGCCGCCGGGCGGGAAGCGGGGAGAGTTCCTTGACATTCCTCGATCCGACGCGAAGATGTATCTGGTGCGGTCGGCCCGCGCCCGTCGAAAGCCTTGCCCCCACTCGGCTCTTCGGTTTCCCCGGAGGTTCCCACGAAGCTGACAGCCACTCGCGCTGCTCCACTTTCGCACCGGCGACCTCCGGAGGGTGTACCCTAAGGGAGGTCTCTTGAGCAGCATCGCCACCTTGTCCCCGGTGCCCCAGACGGCCGGCCCCCTGAACTGGCCGTCCGCGAACCCCCGTCGCCCCATCCCGGACGCCCTCCAGCGCGCCTGCCTGGTCGCCAAATCGGCGATCGACAGCAAAGCGGAGAACGTGGTCGTCCTGGACCTGAGCGGGGTCACCACCGAGTTCGACTACTTCGTCATCGCCACCGGGGCCAGCCGCCGCCAGGTGCACACCATCGTCGAGGAGGCGGACGCCGCCCTGCGCTCGGTGGGCGACGAGCGGATGGGCCTGGAAGGGTACGAGTCCAGCAAGTGGGTGGTGCAGGACTACGGCGACGTGCTGGTCCACGTGTTCGACCCGCCGACCCGCGACTACTACAAGCTCGAAGAGCTGTGGGCCGACGCCGAGAAGATCGACTGGGAAAAGGAAATCGAGTAGCGAAAGAGCAGGACTCAGGAAGACTAACCACAGAGACGCGGAGGCACGGAGAAGACAAGAGAAATTGGACAGGATGACAGGATTGAAAGCAGGATGAATCAGTCTGAAATCTGAATCCATTCTTCATCCTGTGATCCTGTCCAAACGCTCTTCTTCTCCGTGCCTCCGCGTCTCTGTGGTTAGTCGGTTTTCGTCGGCCCCTGGTGAATCGTCATGAATCTGTTAGCCGAAGTGCGGAAGCTGTTCGAGCCGGCGCTGGCCGTACTCGCCCCGGACACCGTCGCGCTCGCCAAGTGCCTCGGCACCATCGGCCCGACCAAGAACCCGGCGCACGGCGACTACGAGGCGAAGTTCGCCCCGCAACTGGCGGCCGCGCTGAAGAAGCCGAACAGCGAGGCGATGCCGCTGGCGAAGCAGATTCTGGAAATGCTCGGCTCCGATCCGATGGTCGAAGCATTCAGCACCGCCGGCCTCGGGTTCATCAATATCAAGTTGAAGGACGCCTGGATCGCGGAGCAAGTGCGGGCCATTGCCGCCGACGAGCGGTTGGGCATTTCCACGGCCGCGACGCCGAAGACGTTCGTGATCGACTACAGCGGGCCGAACGTGGCCAAGCCGCTGCACGTCGGCCACCTGCGCAGCACCATCATCGGCGACGCGCTGGTCCGCATCCTGCGGTTCCTCGGCCACAAGGTCATCGGCGACAACCACCTCGGCGACTGGGGCACGCAGTTCGGCATCCTCATCCACGGGTACAAGAACCACCTGAACGCCGAGGCGTTCGCCGCCGACCCAGTGCGGGAACTGGCGCGGCTGTATATCGACATCAAAAAGATGGCGAAGGTCGAAGGCGATGAGGAGGACGCTGCAACGGGTTCCGTCATGGATGCGTGTCGGGCCGAGACGGCGAAGCTGCATGCCGGCGACCCGGAGAATGTGGCGCTATGGCGGCAGCTCATGCCGCACTGTCTGGACATGTTGAAGCCGATTTACGACCGGCTGGACGTGAAGATCGACCACGCACTGGGCGAGAGCTTCTACAACCCGATGCTAGCGGGCGTGGTGGAAAGCCTCATTTCCAAAGGCATCGCGGTCGAAAGCAACGGCGCGCTCGTGGTGCCCAACGCGAAGGGGATTGTGCCGACGCCGGACGAGATGGACAAGGAAGAACCGCCGGCATTGATCCGGAAGCGGGACGGGGCGTTTACCTACACGACTACTGACCTTGCCACCGTGCAATACCGGGTTCAAACTTGGAAGCCGGACGTGATCCTGTACGTCGTGGACGCGCGGCAGGCGCTTCACTTCAAGACGCTGTTCGCCAACGCCCGACGGTGGTTGAACGTGGAAGCGGAGCTGCTGCACCTGACGTTCGGGTCGGTGCTGGACAAGGACGGCAAGCCGTTCGCGGCCCGGAAAGGCGGCGCGCCGGAACTGACCGACTTGCTCGACGAGGCCGCCGCGCAGGGGCTGAAGAAGTACGAGGAGAGCTACGCCAAACAGAAAGCGGACGGGCACGACGTGCCCGAATTGACCGCCGAGCGGAAGCGGGAGATCGCCGAGGCGGTCGGGTTCGGGGCGGTGAAGTACGCGGACCTGAGCGGCAACCGCACCAGCGACTACAAGTTCGACCTGGACAAGATGCTGGCCACCACCGGCAACACGGCGACGTACATGCAGTACGCCTACGCCCGCTGCCGGAGCATCTTCCGCAAGGGAAAAGCGGACGAGGCCGCGTTCCGGGAACACCCGCCGGCGGTGCTGGTCACGCACTCGGCCGAACGGGCGCTGGCACTGCAACTGCTGAAGTTCGAGGAGACGGTAGCGGACGTGACGGCCAAGTACGAGCCGCACCACATCGCCGCCTACCTGTTCGCCCTGGCGCAGGCGTTCAGCGGGTTCTTCGAGAACTGCCCGGTGCTGACCGCGCCGTCGGAGGAACTGAAGGCGAGCCGGCTATTGCTGACCGACTTGACCGCCCGGACGATCCGCACCGCGCTGGATTTGCTCGGCATCCGCGTGGTCGAGCGGATGTGATGCCATGCACCAGGACAAGGACCGTGGTAGCAAATGGCTGCTCGGCAAGCACGGCGACGCCCTCCTGCGGTTGGCGGGCATCACCGGGTTCACCAGGTGGGAACACGTGCCGGCGGAAGTGGTCGCCCCGCGCCGGTCGCTGGACGGGCTGTTCAAGCTCGCGTACCCGAACGAGGCGCAACCCCGGCTGGTGATCGTCGAGATCGAATCCTACGCGGATTCCACTGCCGACCGACAGGTGCTGGACGATATCATGTTGGTGGTCCTCGAACACCGGCGGATGCCGGAAGTGGTGTCGCTGATCCTGAAGCCGAAGGGCGAGGTGGCGGTGAACGGCCGGGACGAGCGGGCCAGCCCGTCCGGACAAGTGCGGCTGATCGGCACTTGGCCGGTCGTGAAGTTGTGGGAGATCGACGCCGAGACGCTGTTCGCCGACGGCGACGACGGCCTGATCCCGTTGGCCCCACTCGCCCGGACGGATCGCCCGCCGGTCGAGATCGTCACCCGGTGCGTGGACCGCATGAACGCCGTCGCCGACGACATCGAGCGGTCGAGCCTGCTGTCGGTGGCGAGCATCTTCCTAAAGCTGGCCGGCGCACCGTTCGACCTCATTCAACTACCCGGAGGGAAGGCGATGTTCCTGGAGAAAATCGTCCGCCAGATGGAGGAAGCGGAACTGGCCGAGGCCCGCGAGAAGCTGCAACGGCAGTACGCGGAGGGCCAGCGGGAGGGCCAGCGGCAGGGCCAGCGCTCGGCCGTAGTCGCGTTCCTCGAAGGGCGGTTCGGAACCGTTCCGGAAGAACTTGTCGCGGCTCTAAACGCTGTGGCGGATGACACCCGGTTGCGGGAACTCTCTCGCACCGCCGCCACCTGCCCGGACCTGACGGCGTTCGCGGCGGAACTGGCCAAGGACTGACGGCCTACATTGACACTGGATACCTGGAACCCCTGACATGTTCGTCGATCGCGTGGAACTGTTCGTGAAAGGTGGGGACGGCGGGCGGGGCATGTGCTCGTTCCGGCGGGAGAAGTACGTCCCCCGCGGCGGGCCGGACGGCGGCGACGGCGGCGACGGCGGCAGCGTCATCATCCGCGCCGACCCGAACGCCGACAACCTCGCCCCGCTCGTCCACAAGAAGCACTGGCGGGCCAAGAGCGGCTCGCCCGGCGACACCTCCCGCTGCGCCGGCGCGGACGCCGAGGACTTGGTCATCCTCGTCCCGCCGGGCACCCTCATCCGCGACCGCGACCGGGGCAACGTCCTCAAGGATTTGGTGAAGGAGGGGGACGAACTGGTCATCGCCGGCGGCCGGGGCGGCCGCGGCAACTGCCACTTCGCGTCGTCCACCAACCGCACCCCGCGCGAGTTCGAGCCGGGCGGCGAGGGCGAAGAGCGGTGGATCCAGATGGAATTGAAGGTCATCGCCGATGTCGGGCTGGTCGGCTTCCCGAACGCCGGCAAGTCCACGCTGCTCAGTCGCCTCAGCCGGGCGACGCCGGAGATCGCCGACTACCCGTTCACTACCAAGCACCCGAACCTGGGCATCGTGTCGGCCGGGTCGGACGCCGGGTTCGTGATGGCCGACCTGCCGGGGCTGATCGAGGGGGCCAGCCAGGGCGTCGGCCTCGGCCACGAGTTCCTCCGGCATGTGGACCGCACGCGGGTGCTGGTGCATCTGGTCGAGCCGTTCCCGACCGACGACGGCGACCCGGTGGCGAACTACCACACCATCCGCAAGGAACTCAAGACGTACAGCGAACACCTAGCCGCGAAGCCGGAAATCGTTTGCGTTTCCAAGGCCGAACTGACCGGGGCGGCGGAGGTGCGGGAGAAACTGGAGACCGACCTGGGCCGACCGGTGTTCCTCATCTCGTCCGTCACCGGCGAGGGGCTGCACAAGGTCGTCGGCAAAGCGCTGGAGTGGATCGCCACCCTGAAGGTGGCCGAGAAGGAGGCGAAGGTGAAACTGACCCAGTTCGCCACCGAGAAGGTCGTCCGCGTGACCGAGGCGGAGCCGCTCCCCGCCGAGGAAGCTTTGCCATGACGCGGCACGTCGTCGTCGATATCGGCAACAGCCGGATCAAGTTCGCGCTCTCCGACGAATGCGATGAACTCGACGAGGACGAGATCGCCCGGCTGCCGGCCGACGACAGCGAGGCGTGGGACGCACAGTTGCGACAGTGGGCTGTCAGTCGCGTCGCGGGATGGGAGGTCGCCAGCGTCCATCCGGCGCGGCTGGCGAAGTTGCGGGAGTGGATCGCGGGGCGGTTCGAGTCGGTTCGAGTGGTCGATTCCTTCCGCCAGATTCCGCTGAAACTGAACGTGGACTTCCCCGAGACCGTCGGCCTCGACCGGCTCCTGAATGCCGTCGCGTTCAAGGAGTTCCTGCCGAAGGGCACGCCCGGCATCATCATCGACGTGGGAACCGCCGTCACCATCGACCTGATCGACGAGTACCACGTCTTCCAGGGCGGCGCGATACTCCCCGGCCCCCGGCTGATGTTCGAGTCCCTCCACCGGCACACCGCCAATTTGCCGCTCGTCGAGACGCACGCCATTCCAGTTGTCGAAGTGCCCGGCAGGCATACCCGCCACGCGATGGAGGCCGGCGTCATGGCGGCGCAACTCGGCGCGGCCGAATACCTCGTCCGCGAGTACGCCGCGCGGTGCGCGAATCCGCCGTGGGTGATCCTGACCGGCGGCGCTCTCGGGGCACTGGCCGACTACAACTTCCCTGGCATCGAGTGTTGCCGCACCGACCCGCTGCTGACGCTGAAAGGGATTCAACTCGCCGTGGCATCGAACGAAGGAATGCCGTGAAACACTTCGCCCCCCTCGCGCTGATACTTCTGTCCCTCACTTCCCCCGCGCTCGCCGGCGTCTATAGCCCCGCCGAGCCGTGCCCGTTCGAGGTGGTCGGCGGGGTGGCGAAACCGCTACCGCACGCCAAGTTCAAGTCCCTGCTGAACGACCGCCGCACGGAACTGAACCCGGCTATCCCGGAGTTCGACGAAATCGAGACAGCCACCGGCAAGCAGCAGATGCCGACCGCGCGGGGCAAGGCGATGGCGCGGGTGCGGGAACTGTCCGCGAAGGTGGATCGCCTGACGCCCGCCGAACGGCTCGCGCTCAGCGCCGACCTCGTCCGCACTGGCACGCTGGGCAAGGAGTTCGCCGCACTGAAACGGGTGACGGGCGAACGGCCCCGCGACTACCGGCTGGCCGCCAACTACGCCCACACTGAGACGCTGACCGGCAACTGGTCCGTCGCCGCGCGGGGGTTCGAGGATCACGTCCTGGAACTCGACCCGCCGGCCGACCTGCCCGGCCACTCGCCCGAACAACTGAAGTGGGTACTGGCCGTGGATAAGAAGCAATACCACAGGTGGCTACGGGTGCGGCTGGCCGACGCCGGGAAGAAGAGATCGACCGACGACGAGCCGTACCCGCTGTTCGCCGGGGTGACGTTCGTCGGCGCGGAACTGTCGCCGGCGGACAAGGCGAAGTTGCCGGCCGACGCGGTGGCGGTGGTGCAGCAACTCGCGCTGTGGAGTCCGACCGACACCGGCCTGCTGTGGCTGCTGGCCGAGGTGTACGCCGCGACCGGCCTGCTCCGCGAGGCCGACGACGCCTTGGACATGTGCACATGGAGCGCGGGCATGACCGGGCCGAAGCGGCTGATGGAACACCGCAAGACCGTGAAGGCGGCCGTCGAGAAACTGCCGCCGGTCGCCGACGACATTCTCCCCACCCCGCCCGCGCCGCCGGAAGAAGACGGCGGCCTCTTCGCCCTGGTCCCGCGCGAGCGGCTGTTCCTGTTCGGCGGCGTCTTCGTGGCGTTCGCGGTCGCGCTGCTGGCGTTGCAAGTCCGCGCCTGGCGGCGGCGCGGCCGGTCGGTGGGATGACTGTGACGATGCCCCGCCGGTCGGCGACGTGCCAACGAGTTGCGACCGTCGGCGTTTTGACTTCACCCACCCCGTCGCGGATCTCGCGCGATTCCCCTCGGAGCCTCCCCATGCTCTCGCTGACCGTCGTCCTTGCCCTCGCTGGTCATCAGCCCGCGCAACCCAAGCCGGACGCCCCCTTCCCCGGCTTCGGCCTCCCCGCCGACACCAAGTCCTACTGGCCCGTCCACACCCTCACCCGCGAGGCGGTTCAGAAGGACTTGAAGTTCACCGACGAGCAAGTCGCGGCGGCCGCCAAGCTCCAGGACGACCTCGCGAAGCCGCTCGCCGCCGCCGAGAAGCTGTCCGCCGCCGCGCTGGCCAAGGCCCACCTCGATCTGGCCAAGAAGACCGACCAGGCCATCGACGCGCTGCTGGAGGCGGGGCAGAAGCGGCGGTTCCGCGAGGTCGTGTGGCAGGTGATGGAACACGCCGTCGGGCCGCTCGGCATGGCCAACAACCCCGTCTTCGCCAAGGCGCTCGGCCTGAGCGACGCCCAGAAGCGGACGGCCGCGAAGGTCGTGAAGGACCGCGACGCGGCGCTCACGGCCGCGCGGAAGGGGCCGCTCGGCGGCGGGCCGGGGACGGCCCCGATGAGTCTCGACGAGATCAAGGCGAAGCACGACGCCCTGCTGATGAAGGCGCTGACCGAGGCGCAGAAGGCGAAGTGGGACGACCTGACCGGCGAGCCCTTCCTCCACAAGATCGACGTGCCCCGCGGCACCGCCCCGTTCACCCCGCCCGTCCCGAAGAAGTGACGCGGCGGTCGCTACTTCTTCGGCCCGATCGGCAGTTGTCGGAGCACCTCGGTCGGGTCCACGCCCAGCCGCTTCCACTCCACGTCCTTCCCTTGCAGCCGCAGCTTGGCGTAGGCCTCGCCGGCGTGCCGGCGGGTGGCGGCGCGCAGCGTCGGCGTGTCGGCTTCGACCGGGGTGACGGCGCGGAAGCTGATCGCCCCCATCTCGTCCCCGGTCGTTTCGCCCCACTTCACGTCCACCGGCGGGCTGCTCGGGTTCCGCGGGTTCTCGGCCGAGTTGTCCCACGTCACGCTCGCGCGGATGACCGTGCCTTTCGGCAGCTTGACGAACTCCTTGTAGAAGTACTGCCCCTGCCAGTTGAAGTCCCAGTCCTTGATCTGGAACAGCTTCTTCTCGGTCTTGTCCGGCAGGGTGGCGGTGGCCGTCATCGCCTTGCCCAAGTAGTGGGCGTGCGCGCCGACGCCGACCAGCTCCACGTCCACGGGCAGGGTGAACGAGTCGGTGACGGTGTAGTCGGCCTTGCCGGCGGGGATGGTCATGCCCGAGAACAGGCCGAACACCGGCGGCAGTTGAATGCCCGACAGCAGCCGCGGCGGGGCCTTGTCGGCGAAGTAGATGCCGACGGTCAGCGTCTCGCTCTCGGCCTTGCCGGACGGGTGGAAGTGCGTTTGCAGCACCAGGTCCGACCCCTTCTTGAGCGGCAGCGCCAGGCCGTCGGGCAGCTTCGCGGGAGTACCCCCGACGGCCCACCCGCCGAGCGTGCCGGTCTGTCGGAAGCCGATGCCGGGGAAGCCGGGTTCGGGCGTCTTCGCGTCCGCCGCCCGCGCCCGCCCGCTGTCGTCCAGGTGGTACAGGACGTGGTGGACGGTGGCCGGCGCGGTGGAGCGGAACTCGACCGCCGTCACCCACTTGTCCTCCTTCAGGTCCAGCGGGATGACGAAGTTCTGGTAGAGGTCCGGGCCGGCGGCGGGCACGACGAACGGCTTGTCCATCTTCACGATCAGGTCCGGCGTGCCGATCCGCCAGCCCTCGGGGAACTTCGGCAGCGCGGGCGTTTTCGCCGCGTCCCCTTCGGCCATGCCAGTTTCAACCCACTTCGCAAACAGGGCGATCTGAGTCGCCGACAGCCGCCGCTCGTCGCGGAACTCGCCGTGGCCGGGTTCCGGGTGCCACGGCGGCATCTGCTTGTCCTGCATGGCCCGCAGCATCGTCTTCGCCTTCTTCTTCGTGTCGGCGTAGGTCGTCAGGGTGAACGGGGCGACCTCGCCGGGCCGGTGGCAGGCGGTGCAGTTGGCGAACACCAGCGGGGCGACGTGTTCGGCGAACGTGACCGCGTCCGGCAGCGCGGGCACCGGGTCGGCGGCACGGGCCGGGGTGGCCAGCAGCACGAGGGCGAACAGGGGAGCCAGTACCTTCCGCATCGAGGGAGCCTCAGTCGGGGGTGGAAATGCGAGACCCGCCGGGATGAACACGCCAGCGGAGATTCAATTACGCGCCATCGGCCCGGCACGCGAAACCGGACACCCCGAATGATACGCCCCCGGCGGGGGAGGCGCTCACTCTCCCTTCGGTTCCGTTCGGGGGTACTACGGGAGAAAGTTTGCTACCGGGTCAGGCGTAGCTCTTGGTTCGGCGTCCGGGCTCCTACGGTCTCAGCCACCACTCATTGTCTGGCCAATCCGCTGCATGATCGCTCGGTTGATGAGGTCTTGAACCACCGGCACCATGTTGACCAATCGAACGCGGGAGTTAAATGCGACAGGGCCGAGTTCAACGAATTACTAATTCGCAGGTAAGTAGGTCTATTCATCCGGAGGCGGCTTTGGGAACGGCAGGTCGGACCGCTCCCACAGGGCGTGGAGCAGTTTCGGGTCGTGCTTGA
>JAYUFU010000421.1:0-3808 GCA_043738505.1 Fimbriiglobus sp.
CGGCGGACTCACGTCGCGCCGTTCGCCACGAATTCCCTCCCAAGAGGTTCCCTCTCCATGTTCCGCCTCTCTCTGCTCTCGCTCCTCCTCGCCGCCGGCGTCGGCGTCGCGGCCGACCCGCCGAAGCTGTCGCTGCTGTTCCTCGGCGGCACCGCCGGGCACAACCCGGCGGCGCGGTTCAAGCAACTCGAACCGGTGCTGGCGAAGCGCGCCATCGCCATGACGTACACCGACAAACTCGACGACCTCAATCTGGCCAACTTGAACAAGTACGACGGCCTCGTCATCTTCGCCAACCACCCGAAGGGCAAGCCGGAACACGTCAAGGCGATCCTGGAGTACACCGCGTCCGGGAAAGGCTTCATCCCGCTGCACTGCGCGAGCTACTGCTTCATCGACGACAAAGATTACGTCGATCTCGTCGGCGCGCAATTCCGCAGCCACACCGACGGCACCTTCCGCGTGAAGAACGTGAAGGCCGACCACCCGATCATGACCGGCTTCGGCGGCTTCGAGAGCTGGGACGAGACGTACCTGCACACCAAGCACAACGAGAAGGACCGCGTCGTGCTGGAGACGCGCGCGGAGAAGGACTTGCAGGAGCCGTGGACGTGGGTCCGCACGCACGGCAAGGGGCGGGTCTTCTACACCGCGTGGGGGCACGACCAGCGGACGTGGGGCAACCCCGGCTTCCACAACCTCGTCGAGCGCGGCATCCGCTGGGCGTGCAACCAGGACCCGGCTCTGGCCGGCGAGTATGTGGACAAGACCGCGCCCGCCGCGCCGCCGAAGATGACGCCGATCACCGGCAAGGCGACGGACTTCGAGTACGTCCCGGCGAAGGTGCCGTTCTACCCGCCGAGCAAGCAGTGGGGCGTCCTCGCCGAGCCGCAGACGAAGATGCAGAAGCCGCTGACGCCGGAGAAGTCGATGACGCACTACACCGTGCCGGACGGCTTCGAGATGAAGTTGTTCGCGTCCGAGGAGCAGTTCGGCGGCGGCAAGCCGATCTGCATGACGTGGGACGAGCGGGGCCGGCTGTGGGTGGCCCTCACCTACGACTACCCGAACGAGCTGAAGCGGAACGGGCCGGGACGGGACAAGATCGTCGTCCTCGAAGACACGACGGGCACGGGCAAGGCGGACAAGGTGACGGTGTTCGCCGAGGGGCTGAGCATCCCGACCAGCCTGCTGTGCGTCCGCGGCGGGGTGATCGTCCACGCCGCGCCGAACACGCTGTTCCTGAAGGACACCGACGGCGACGGCAAGGCCGACGTGAAGGAGGTGCTGTTCAGCGGGTGGGGCACCGCCGACACGCACGCCGGGCCGAGCAACCTGCGGTACGGGTTCGACAACTGGATCTACGGCATGGTCGGGTACAGCGGGTTCGACGGCACCGTCAACGGCGAGCGGCTGAACTTCCGCCAGGGTCTCTACAGATTCAAGATTGAGGCGAACAACGATCCTGCGAGCCGCGACCGCAAGGGAGCGTTATCCGTCACCAAGCTGGAATTCCTCCGCAGCACCAGCAACAACTCGTGGGGCGCGGCGTTCAACGAAGATGGCGAGCTGTTCGGCAGCACCGCCAACGGCTGCGTCCTCGTTCATGCCGCCATCCCGAACCGGTATTACGAGAAGGTGAAAGGCCTGAACGCCGGCGTGCTGCCGCCCATCGTGCCGGACAACAAGTTCCAGGCCGTCACCGACAAGGTGCGACAGGTGGACTTCCACGGCGGGTTCACGGCCGCCGCCGGCTGCGCCGTCTACACCGCCCGCAACTACCCGCCGGAGTACTGGAACAAGGTGGCCTTCGTCAGCGAGCCGACGGGCCACCTGACGGCCGCGTTCCAGTTGACCCAGGACGGCACCAAGTACGCGGCCAAGTACGCCTGGAACCTGGCCGCCGCCGACGACGAGTGGGCCGCGCCCATCGACGCGCAGGTCGGGCCGGACGGGAACGTGTGGCTCCTCGACTGGTACAACTTCATCGTCCAGCACAACCCGACGCCGGCCGGCTTCAAGACCGGGGCCGGGGCCGCGTATGAAACCGAACTGCGCGACAAGAAGTACGGCCGCGTGTACAAGCTCGTGTACACGAAGGCGAAGCCGACCAAGATGCCGGACTTGAAGGACGCGAAGGTCGAGACGCTGGTGGAGACGCTGAAGAACGACAACCTGTTCTGGCGTCAACACGCGCAGAGGCTGCTGGTGGAGACCGGCGACAAGGCGGTCATCCCGGCGCTGGCCAAACTGTTCGACAACCCCGGCGGCAGTGAACGGGGCGCGCAGCACGCGGTCTGGGTTCTGGACGCGCTCGGCGTCACGTTGACCACCGAGACGAAAGCCCCCATCGGCCTGAACCACCCGTCGCCGGTCGTTCGCAAAGCCGCCCTGGCCACGCTCCCGAAGAAGGCCGAGTCCGTCGATGTCCTCGTGAAATCCGAGCTGCTCGACGACCCGGATGCGTCGGTGCGGCTCGCCGCGCTGCTCGCGCTTTCCGACCTGCCCACCGCCGACACCGCCGGTGTGGAACTCGCCAAGCGGTTGGCGAAGCTCGATGCGAACACGGAGCGCAACGTCGGCGATGCCACGCTGATGGCGTCCGTCGTTCACGCCGCGCTGGTGCTGAAGTCGCTGAAGTCCGCCGACGCCTGGAGCAAGGAAGGGCTGGCCGCACTGGAGCGAGTCGCCGCCAACTACGCCGCGAAAGCGCCCGCCGACATCGGCACGGTTCTCACCGCCGTCGCCGGATCGCCGGTGGCGGACGCGGTGGTCGCCGGCCTCGCCGCCGGATGGCCCACCGGCAAACCCGCGAAGCTGACGGCCGAAGACGAAGCCGCGTTCGCCAAGGCGCTGACCAGCGTGTCGCCCACCTCGCGCGGCCGGCTGCTGAAGCTTGCCTCCGCCTGGGGCGTGAAGGGCCTCGACGCGCAACTCGGCGAACTGTCGAAGGGGCTGCTCGCCACCGTTGCCAACACGGGCGCGAAGGACGCCGACCGGCTGGAGGCCGCGCGGCAGGCGATGGAATTCCTCCCGACCGACGAAGCCGCCGCGAAGGTTCTCGTCGAGGCACTCGTCGAACCGATCACGCCCGCCTTCGCCGTGGGCATCGTCGAAGCGCTCGCGCGGTCGCGTGCCAAGGGCTTCGGGCCGGCGCTCGTGGCCCGGATGTCCTCGGTTCGCACCGAAGGCCAACAGGCGGCGCTGCGGATCGTCCTCGGCCGCGCCGAATTCGCCAAAGCGTTCCTCGACGCGGTGGAGGGCCGGACCCTCCGGTTCGACATGCTCGCCTTGGACCAGAAGACGGCGCTCGCCGCGCACCCGGACGCCACCGTCGCGGAGCGGGCGAAGAAGTTGCTCGCGGCCGGCGGCGGGCTGCCCGACCCCGACCGCCAGAAGGTCATCGAGGAGTTCAAAGGCATTCTGAAGACGACCGGCGACGTGGGCCTCGGCAAGAAGGCGTTCACCCAGCACTGCGCGAAGTGCCACAAGCACGGCGGCGAGGGCGCGCAGATCGGCCCCGACCTGACCGGCTTCGCCGTCCACCCGAAGGAAGAGATCCTGATCCACGTCCTCGACCCGTCCCGCAGCGTCGAGGGCAACTACAAGGCGTACACTGCCACGCTGCTCGACGGCCGCACCATTCAAGGGCTGCTCGCGGCCGAGTCCAAGACGACGGTGGAGCTGCTCGACGCCGAGAACAAGCGGCACGCCATCGCCCGCGACGACCTGGACAAGCTGGCCGAGTCGAAGAAGTCGCTCATGCCGGAGGGGTTCGAGAAGACGATGACGAAGGACGAACTCACGA
>JAYUFU010000422.1:0-11427 GCA_043738505.1 Fimbriiglobus sp.
CCAACGCCACGGTCGCCCAGAAAACCACCTGGCGACACTCGAATGTCGCCGTTCCCGCTTGACTTCCAATACGGTCACTACAGTCCGCCACGCCTCCGGCGTGAAGAACCTCCGACGCCCCTGCGACTTACGGTTCGCCCAAGATGTGGACAGCACTCCCGTCCCTCCCTCCGGTCATTCCATGAAAGCGGAAATCCTGTCCATCGGCACCGAAATCACCAGCGGCAAGAACCTGGACACGAACGGCCAGTGGCTGAGCAAGCGGCTCGGCGAGATCGGCATCCCGGTCGGCTTCCACACCACCGTCGCCGACGACTTCGACGACAACGTGCAAGTCTTCCGCACCGCCGTCGGTCGGGCGAACGTCGTCCTCAGTACAGGTGGCCTCGGCCCGACGCTGGACGACTTGACCCGGCAAGTGCTGGCGACCGTCGCGGGTGTGGAACTCGTCGAACACGCGGAAAGCCTGAAGTTCATCGAGGAACTGTTCCGCCGGCGCGGGCGGGTGATGCCCGACCGGAACAGGTGTCAGGCGCTGTTCCCGGCCGGCGCGGAGCCGCTGCACAACCCCGTCGGCACCGCGCCGGGCGTCTGGATGACGTTCGGCGATACCGTCTTCGCGGCGATGCCCGGCGTGCCATCTGAGATGTTCAAGATGTACGAGGAGCAAGTCAAACCCCGGCTGCTCGCGCTCGGCATCGGCGGCGGGGTGTTCGTCGAGCGGAAGATCAACACCTTCGGCGGCGGCGAGTCGCACGTCGAGGAGCTGCTCGGCGACGTGACCAAGCGCGGGGCCGTGCCGGAAGTCGGCATCACCGCATCCGAGGCCGTCATTTCGCTGCGCATCCTGGCGCGGGCCGAGGTGATGGCGGCGGCGGAAGCGATGATGCTGCCGGTCGAGAAGACTATCCGCGAACGGCTCGGCGACCTCGTGTACGGGACCGACGCCGAGGAGCTGCAAGACGTTGTGATTCGGCTGCTCGGCGAGAAGCGGAAGACCATCGCCACGGCCGAGAGCGTGACGGCCGGGCTGGTGGCGCACAAACTGGCCCAGGTGCCGGGCGCGAGTCACTACCTGATGGGCGGCGTGGTGGCATACACGAACGAGGTGAAGGCCCGCGAGTTGGGCGTGTCCCGCGACGCGCTGGACCGCTATTCGGCCGTCAGCGCGGAGGTGGCGAAGGCGATGGCCGAGGGCGTGCGGGTGAAGTTCGGCACCGATCTGGGCGTGGCCACCACCGGGTACGCCGGGCCGACCGGCGGGGACGACGGCACCCAGCCGGGCAAGGTGTTCGCGGCGGTGGCTTACGACGGCGGGTGCGACGTGTTGCCGTTCAGTTGGCTCGGGCCGCGCGTGTTCGTCCAGACCTGCACCGCGAAGATGGCGCTGAACCTCGTGCGGTTAAGATTGATGAGGATGTAGGGCGGTTTCCCCCGCTCCG
Organism: Fimbriiglobus sp.; assembly: GCA_043738505.1. GTDB lineage: Bacteria > Planctomycetota > Planctomycetia > Gemmatales > Gemmataceae > JALHQU01. The sequence goes on from JAYUFU010000422.1 coordinate 1,443, forward strand.
TGCGGTCGCGGCGACGAGGGGTGTGTCATCGCCGCCGCCTTCAACAACTCCGCGACAGTCGGCCGGCGGGTCGGGTCGGGGTCGCGGAAGGTATAGCGGATGTCGCCGGCGCGGGTCAGCACGAAGTCGCCGCCGAGCTGCCGCACGTCCTCGCCGGCGTAGGGTGTTCGCACCCGCACGCCGCGCAGCATGTGCCCCAAATACCGCCCGATCACGCCCGGCCGGAAGAACGTCCACCAGCTCGTCCGCTCCAGCCCGAAGGCCCGGTACGCCACGCGATCCGGGTCGCCGACGACCGGCACCGGTTGCGGGTATCTCGCCAGGAACATCCGCAGCACGTCGGGCCGCGCCTGCGTGACGATGAGGATGCCGCAGCCGAGGGAGTGGAACTGCTCCGCGCTCGCCGTCACCTCGCCGAGGTGGGCGCGGCACGGCATTCAGGCCAGGTGCCGGAGGAACACGAGGAGCAGCTTGTCGGCGGTGAAGAGCGACGACAGCGGGACGGCGTCACCGGTCGGCAGGAGCAGCGGAAGCAGGAGGGTCATGGAGTCAGTTTAGAGGAAACAAGACTCACCACAGAGACACAGAGGCACAGAGAAGAGAAGATTGGTTTGGAACACTCTCCTCTCCTGCTTCTCTGTGTCTCTGTGTCTCTGTGGTGAGTCTTTCCTTCTTCAACCGACTGGTCCACTCACCGCTTCCGGTCCACCGGCAACGGCGGGGGCAGGTCGGAACGCGGGGCCGCGCCGCGCGGCACCGGCTGGCGGTATTCGGCCAAGTTGATGGGCTGCACGTTGCCGATGGTGGCCGGGCGGGCGAACATCGTCGCCGGCGTCTTGCCGTCGTTCACCTTGATGTCGCCGAGGCGGAGGTCCATTTTCACTTTCTGCTTCGGCCATTCCAGCAGCAGTTGCGTGGGCACTTGCACCATCGCCGGCAGGCCGGTGGCGGGGTCGGTGCCGGCCGAGACGGTTTGCACCTGCTTGATCTCGGCGACGGTCTGAAGTTCCCACTTGCGGGTGTCGGCGGACTGGGCGTAGACGAGGTGCCGGCGGACCTGCGGGGCGGACCCGTCGGCCCGGTCGCCGGCGAACTCGATCACCTTCTTCAGCGGCTGGCCGTTCGCCGACTGGTCGTCGTAGCTGAGGCGGTAGACGCGGTCCTTCTCGATCAGGTCGCACCGGTAGTCGGTCTGGTCGGGGAAGGTGGTGAGGCCGAGCGCCTGAAGCACCCAGTCCGGCTCGAACGGCACCGGCAGGTCGTTCTGCACGCGGGGGAAGTCGGCGTGCGAGCAGACCAGGTACGTCGGCTTCGGCGTCTGAACGTACATCCACATTTCCTGGGCGTTCGACCCCACGTCGAGTTGGTCGCCGCCGACGATGTACCCGGCTTGGAGGCGGAAGGTGCGGTCCTTTCCGCACACCAGCAGGCCGGAGTTCATGCGGGGAATCGGCACCCGCACGTCGGGCAGGTCGGCCTTCAGGCTCACGGAATCGTAGCGGATCGTCTGGACGAACCCGGCCTGACGGTTGAGGAACGCGACGAAATCCTTGGCCGATTTGGGGTCGAGCTTTTCCGTCGGCACCGCCGGCCGCCCTTTGATCTTGTCCAGCCACCCGCACCCGGCCGCGAGCGCGACGGCACCGCCGAGAAGGAGAACGCGGAGCAGTCGCATGGTCGGTCCCTCTCGTCGGTGTCGTCGATGTGTTCGGCTCGCTCCGCGAGCGGCCTCGGAAGACCGCTCGCGGAGCGAGCAGAGCACTTTCCTCACTCCCAGCCCAGCACCTGAAACACCTGCTGCTGGACGGCCTCGATCTGGTCGTCCGGCAGCTTCGGGTCGGGCACCTCGTGCCGGCGACCGGTGCGGGCGTCGCGGAGGATCAGCAACTCCGTTCCGTCGGCCGTCCGCTTGGCGTCCTCGAACTTCAGCTTCTTCCGCCGCATGAGCAGCAGGGCGACGACGTAGCGGAAGCTGACCCGGTTCGGCTCGACGGCTCCGGCCAGGTGGTCGAAGCAGTCGAGCAGGAGGGCATCGTTAAACGTCGGCTTCGCCGGCCGCGAGGACGACGGAATCCGCCCGCTCCAGTGAGCGATGGCGTCGGCCGGCGGCCCCGCCCAGGCATCGGCGGCATAATCGACGCGGGCGAACTTGCCGGCGGATTCGGTCAGGACGCCGTACACCCGCTCGCCCGGCTTCAGTTCGCGGCCGGTGGCGGCACACACTCGCGCGTGCCCGGCGATGTCGAAGTCGGTGGTCATGGTGCGTCACTTCCCCGGCTTCTTCAGCAACTCGTCCAGTTCCTTGCCGATCAGGTAGCCCGTCTCGTTCCCCAACCCGGCGTCGAACCGCCACCGCAACTTGCCGGTGCCGTCGGCGATCAGGAACACCGGCCACGAGTCGAGGCCGAGCGGGGTTTCCAGCGTCCGGCCGTCGAAGATCGGCAGCTCCAGTTTCAGTTCCTTCCGCTCGTCGGCGGCCTTGTCGGGCGTGTCGAACACCGCCACCGGCACCACCTGCACGCGGTCGCCGTACTTCTCTAGTAGCGCGGATGCCAATTTTACCGTGCCCTTCGACGTGACGGCGTCCGGCCGGTACGCCACCAGCAGCACCGGCGTGCCGCGCGCGCCGGACAACCGGAACTGTCCGCTCGGCCGCGCCACATCCGGCAAAACGAAGTCGTCGAGCAGATCGCCGACGGCCGGCGGGCCAGCCCTCACCACCTTGACGACCGCCGGCACCGGCGGGGCGATCCCGACGGCGGCGGCTTCCAGTCGCCGGCGGACGGCTTCGACGGCCGGCCGGAACGCGGTGCCGGCCGCGCTCTCGGCGAGGTACTGGTCCACCTTGACCGCCCGCGCGCGGAAGTCGTCCGGCGACACCTTCTTGCCCTGGGCGAGCAACTCCTTGAGTTCCTCGGCCAGCGCCCACGCGGTTTCCACTTCCCGCCGGGTGGCGGCGTACTTCACCCCGATGGCCCGGTTCCGCGGTTGCTGCTCGAACGTCACCTTCAGGCTGCCGACTGTGTCCCGCCCGTCGCGCCGCACGACGGTGCGGGTGACGGTGCTGGCGTACCCGTCGGCCGGCGACACGATGACGCTTTCGGTTCGCTTCCAGCCAGTCTGAACCGCGTCCGGCTGGTCGTACCCGGTGGACTGTTGCACGGCGGTCAGTTCCAAACAGCGGCCGCCGTTCCAGACCGTTTCGGCGGTCGCCTTCCAGCCGATGGGCGGGCGATCCGGCTCCACGGCATCCCAGGTCGATGGCACTTTGACGGCGGCGGCGGGGAACGGGACGAAGAAACCGAACTCGGCGACGGGCGGCGAATCCAAGGGGAACGACGGCGGGGCGGCGGTGTCGGCGGACGCCAGCGGCAGGGGCGGCGGGCCGGCGGCGGGGCGGAGCAGGCGGACCCGGCCGCGGTCGTCCATGCGGATCAGGTCGAGGCGGACGGACGGGGCGGCAACTTCCTTCACCCGCGCCGCGCCGATGGCCACGACGGCGGCGGTGACGCCCGGATCGGGCAACGGGCGGACCACCGTCAGCACCGCGCAGTCGGCCGTGTCGCGGGTGGCTTCCAGCACGAAGACGCGGATTTCGAGGGTGTGACGCTTGCGGAACCGGTTGCCGAGGCGGTCGCCGGCCTCCTGCACCTCGCCGGCGTAGTGCAGCTCGTCGCCCCGCGCCAGCCGCGGCCCGCCGACGGACACCCCGTCCGGCCCGGCCGACACCCCGACCAGCAGTAACGCGACACCGACGGCGGTCATTCCCACACCTCGCGGATTCCGGAGCCGCCCGAACATACCGTCGGCCGCGATCCGGGCAACCCCAGTCGAAGACGGCCGGAAGCAGGAGACTGAAAGCCGATTGCGGGAGGGGTGTGTCCGTTCTGCGGCCGGTAGCGGTGGTGCCGGGCAGGGTTCGGGGAAACCGGCGGATCGCCGCTGGCGACCGGGGGCCGGTTCGGTATGATTGGCCAAAATTCCCCCTCCGCCGACCGACGGCATCCCGACCCCACCCGCACTCCCGCCGGCCGGGGGACGAGCGATTCCGGGGTGGCACCGCCGCAGGCCGCAAAGGTTAGGCGATGGAAAAGTGGATGTGCTACGGGGCGCTCGGCATCGCCGGCCTCATGCTGCTGGTCTTCCTGCTCGACCTGTTCACCGGGTCGGTGTTCGGCGGGCCGGACGGTAACCCGTTCGTCGTCGTGGACGTGTTCGGCGTGCTGGCCAGCGGGGTCGTCGCGTACCTCGGCTACAGCGCGATGAAGGACTTGAAGTGAGCGCGACTCACGGCCGCACGCCGATCCGGTAGGGCTTCTCGGCCTCGGCCAGGCGGAACGCCGCGTCAATGTCGTCCAGCGGCAGCGTCCGGGCCACCAGCTCGGCGAACGGGAAGCCGGTCCCCGGCCCGGCGAGGAACCGCATCGCCACGACCAAATCCGCCGGCGCGTAGTTGTGGCTGCCGACGATCCGCAGGCACCGCCGCACCACCATCTCCGGATTCACGGCGACCGGTGACACCGGGAAGACGCTGCCGACCAGCACCACGGTCCCGCCGATCCGCGCCGACGCCAGAGCCGTTTCCACCGACGCCGACACCCCGGCCAACTCCAGCACCACGTCCGCCCCGCGACCGTCCGTGATGTCCGCCAGCCTCGCGGCAAGCTCTGCCGGAGTTGCGACGTGGGTCGCGCCGAATCGCTTCGCCGTCGCCAGCCGTTCCGCGTTGGTGTCCGCGACGATCACCGTCGCGCCGCCGGCGGACGCCATCGCCGAGGCGGTCAGGCCGAGCATCCCCGCGCCGAGGATGAGGACCGTCGCGCCACGCAGTCCGCCCGCCTGCCGTATTGCCCCGGCGACGGTGGCGGTGGCGCACATGGCCGGCGCGGCCACTTCATCACATACCGCGGCCGGAACCTTGACGACTGCCGTGCCCGCCCAAAGTTGGCAGTGCGTCGCCAGCCCGCCCGACGGCCCGCGACCGGGTTCGTGCGCGTGGTGCCCGTACTTTTTCAGGCGTTCGCACTTCTGCGGCAGGTCGCGGGTGCAGAAGAAGCACGACCCGCAGCAGTCGGCGACGGCCCACGTCACGCGGTCGCCGACGGCCAGCGGTTCGCCGGTCGCGTCGAGTTTCTCGCCGGCCAGCTCCGCGATCTCGCCGACCATCTCGTGGCCCAGCACGCACGGCGTCGGCCCGTGGCGTCGGCCGGTGAACGTGTGCAAATCCGACCCGCACAGGGTACACAGGCGGACGCGGACCAGCGCCTCGCCGGCAGCAAGTTCGGGTGTGGACAATTGTTCCAAGTGGAAGCGCTTGCCCGGTCCGTCGAACACGGCGGCGCGGATCACGGCAACAGGTCCGACACGAGGACGGGGGCGTGCGGGGCGGCCAGCGGCGCGACCGAGTCGGTCGGACGGAGTCGGAACACGGTGCGGTATTGCTCGGCCGCCGGGTCGGGGTCGCGGTGGACGACGAGTTCGCCGGCGTTCACGTCCACCACCCAGTAGTCCGGAATCCCGCCGGCGGCGTACAGTTCCATCTTCTCGCCGAGGTCCATTCGCAGGGACGAGTCCGCGACTTCGATCACGAGCGCGGCCGAAGTCGGGTGCCCGGTCGCGGCACGGGCCGACCCCGCCAGCACGGCGAAATCCGGCTGCGGATCGGTCACCTGCGCCAGTTCGAGCGGCAACTGCGTCCGCACCCGCCAGCCGACGCCGAACACCGTCCGCAACAGGTCCTGGATGAGTTCCACGGCCTTGGCGTGCGGCGGGTTCATCGGCCCCAACTCCAGGATGGTGCCGCGGATCAACACCGGCCGGCGGTTGCCGAAGAACCCCTGGTCGCCGAGGGCGTGGAACTCGTCGCACGTCCACACCTTCGCCCCCGGCCAGGCGGGGGGCGAAACGGCGGCGCGGGGTTTCGGGGGGGCCGTGGTCACGGGAGCAACTCCGAGACGAGGACGGGGGCGTGCGGGGCCGCGAGCGGCGCGACGGAATCGGTCGGCTGGTACGTCGTCGTCGATTGGTAGGCGTGCCCGCCGGGGGGCAGCGCGGCCGGCGCGCGCAACACCGCGAGCGTGCGGTTCTCCACGTCCAGCACCCAGTACTCGGCGATGCCCGCCTCGGCGTACAGTTCGGCCTTGGTGGTCAGGTCGTATTGCAGCGACGTGTCGGCCACCTCCACTACCAGCAGCGTCTGGGCCGGCGTCGGGTGATCGACGAGGTAGTCGTCGATGGATCCGGTCACGAGTGCGACATCCGGGTGCGGCTCGGTGTCCGCGCCGAGGTCCAGCGGGACTTGGGTCCGCACGTCGTGGCCGACCGGGAACAGGCGATCCAGCCACCGGCCGACCTTGCGGAGGCTGACCACGTGCGGGCCGTTCATCGGTCCTTCCTCGTAAATAACGCCGCGGATGAGACTCGCCCGCCGGCCCTCGAACAGACCCTGGTCGCCGAGGTTCTGGAACTCCAGCCGCGTCCACAGGCGGGGCGTCGGGGTCGGTGCCGACGACGGCTTCGCCGCAGTCGGGCGGGGCGGGCGAACCACGGGCGGAGCAAGCAGTGCGGTCACGGGTCGGCCTCCGGAAGGGGAATGACACCGGCCCGGAGGCCGGTGTCGCAAGGGCCGTCACTTCTTCGTCATCGCCTCGACGGCCAGCTTCTGGAACTCGGCGCGGTAGGTCGAGGCGTCGCCGTTGACGATGTCGGTGCGCTGGATGAGCAGGACGAAGAACCGCCCGGCCGCGGGGTCGATCCACCCCTGCGTGCCGAACGCCCCGCCGTGCCCGTAGCTGCCGGCGGCCAGCGTCTCCGTCACCCCCTTCGGCTCCTTCACCACCGCCCACCCGAAGCCGAAGCTCATGCCGCCGACGAACCCGGTGGGGATGTCGCCGGTCTGCGTTTTGGTCATGGCCTCGTGGGATTTCAAGCTCAGCAGCCGCTTGCCGTCCGCCTCGCCGCCGTTCAGCATGAAGCGGTACAGCTTGGCCAAGTCGCCGGCCGTGGAGTACAGGCCGCCGGCCGGGATCGGGTGCTTCGGGCGGGCGGGCAGGGCGAGCAGGCCGTCCGCCGGGGCCAGTTTGCCGTCCTGTTTGCGGTACAGCACGGCCACCCGCTTCTTCCGGTCGGCGGTCGGGTAGAAGGTGGTGTCGGCCATGCCGAGCGGGTCCAGGATGCGCTTCTGCACGAACGCCTCGAAGCTCGTCCCGGACACCACTTCGACGACGCGGCCGAGGGTGTCGATGCCGGAATTGGAGTACGACCACTTCGTGCCCGGCTCGAACTGGAGCGGCAACTGCGAGACGGCGACGGTGGTTTCTGAAAGGGTGCGGTTCCGCTTCAGGTAGACATCGGCGAGGCCCGCGGGGTACGCGGCGACACCGGACGTGTGCGTGAGCAGGTCGCGGAGGGTGATCGGTCGGGCCGGCCGTTTCAGGGTCAGAGCGTCCTGTTCGCGGGACGCCACGAGCCACTGCGCCCGGAATTCCGGCAGGTGTTTCTCGACCGCATCATCCGCCGACAGCTTGCCCTCGTCGGCCAGCAGCATGACCGCCAGGGCGGTGACGGGTTTGGTCATCGACGCGATGCGGAACAGGGTGTCCGGCGTCATCGCCGCGCCGGCGGCGAGGTCGCGCTTGCCGACGGCCGCCTCGTACACGGTCTTGTCCTTCGTGCCGACGAGCAGCACCGCGCCGGACAGGTCGCCGTCGGCGACGAACTTCTCGAACCGGGCCGTCACCGGCTGGAAGGGGGTGGCCTGACCGACGGCGAGGTTGCCGGCGAGGAGGGCGACGACCAGGGAGCAGAACGAGCGCATGGAGGCACCTGGAGAGGAGGGAAGAGGAAGAAACCTCACCCGGCGAGCTTCGCTCGCCACCCTCTCCGTTCCGGAGAGGGTCCATCTTGTTAGCCCGCCGCGCCAGCAAGGGGCAGACCACAAGTGGGGCGTGTTGTCATCGGCCGTGCAACGCAACTCGCCCCTTGCTGGCGCGGCGGGCTAACAAGAAGGTTCGAGGGGCCGGGGGGTGAGGTTTCTGCGGTCGATTACCCCGGCAGCTCGACCCGCACCTCGTCGCCGACGACGGTGACGGGGTAGCAGCCGGTCTTCACCTTCGGGTTGTCGGCCCACGCGCCGTCGGACAGGCGGAACCGCCAGGCGTGCCACGGGCAGGTGACGACGCCGGCCTCGACGGATCCGCCGGCCAGGGACGCGCCGGCGTGCGGGCAGCAGTCGTCGATGGCGTGGAACGTGCCGTCCACGTTGAAGACGGCAATGTCCTTGCGGTTATGCGTAGCCACCGTGCTGCCGCCGGGCGGAATCTCGGACACTCTGGCGACGGTGACGAGTTGAGGCATCGAGAACTCTCCCAATCGGACGAATAGTCCGATTCCCCCCGACCACGCGAACGGCTATCCTTCACGATACGCCCACGTCGCGGTTTTCAGTAGAGTGCTTGTCATGCTCGAAGTGGAAATGAAATTTCGCGTCCCCGACTGGGCCCCGGTCATCGCCCGGCTGACCGCCTGGGGCGCGTCCGCGCGGCCCGCCCGCAAGGACACGGACCACTACTTCAGCGCGCCCGACCGCGACTTCGCCAAGACCGACGAGGCCCTCCGCATCCGCCGCATCGGCACCACCAACTACCTGACGTACAAGGGGCCGAAGCTCGACGGCACGCACGCGACGAAGGCGCGGGTCGAGGTGGAGCTGCCGCTGGCCGACGGCCAGGACAACGCGGCCACGGCCGTCAAGTTCCTCAGCGGCCTCGGCTACCGGCCGGTGGCGGTGGTGTCCAAGACCCGCACCGTCTACGACTTCACCCGCGACGGCATCGCCCTGTCCGCCTGCTTCGACGACGTGGGCGCGGTCGGCAAGTTCGTCGAAGTCGAGGCGATGGCCGAACAGGCGACGTATGAAATCGCGCGGGCGGCGGTCCTCCGCGCGGCCGCCGACCTGGGGCTGATCGATCCGGAACGGCGGTCGTACCTGCGGCTGCTGCTGGAACAGCCGGCCCACAAGACCCCGACCCCGCTGCCCCCGACGAAAAAGAGAGACCAGTGACGGCCCCGGTCGTCCACACCGTCGCCGAGGTCCGCGCCGCCGTGGCCGCCGCCCGCGCCGCCGGGAAACCGGTGGCGTTGGTCCCCACGATGGGCGCGCTGCACGCCGGCCACGCCCGCCTCGTGACGGCGGCGAAAACCCTCGCCCCGTTCGTCGCCGTCTCGGTGTTCGTCAACCCGACGCAGTTCGGCCCGGCCGAGGACTACGCCAAGTACCCCCGCACCCTGGACGCCGACCGCGAACTGGTGGCCGCCGCCGGGGGCGACGTGGTGTTCGCGCCGACCGCCGCCGAGATGTATCCGCCGGGCACCGTGGCGTTCGTCGAGGTGCCGGAGCTGGACGGCGTGCTGTGCGGCCCGCGCCGACCGGGACACTTCCGCGGCGTCTGCACGGTGGTGCTGAAGCTGTTCAACGTCGTCGCGCCGGACGTGGCCGTCTTCGGGCAGAAGGACGCGCAGCAGGCGATCATCTTGAAGAAGATGGTGGCGGACCTGAACGTGCCGGTGCGGATGCACATCGAGCCGACCGTGCGCGAACCCGACGGGCTGGCGATGAGTTCCCGCAACCGCTACCTGACCGCCGGCGAACGCGCCCTCGCGCCGCGGATTTACCACGCCTTACAAATGGTCCAGGCCCGCGCCGCGGCGGGCGAGTTCGACGCGGCCCGGCTGGAATCGGCACTGCTCGCGGCGGTGCAGGCCATCCCCGGCACGCGGGTCGAATACGCCAGCATCCTCGACGCCGAACACCTCTCCCCGCTGGGCCGACTGGACCGCCCCGCGCTGGCCGCCGTCGCCGTCTTCCTCGGCACCACCCGGCTCATCGACAACGTCCTCCTGGGGTGACGCCGCAGCGCCCGACGCCGACAACTAGAGCGGACTTCACTCGGGTGTATCGCCTCGTTAGCCCGCCGCGCCAGCAAGG
>JAYUFU010000423.1:0-3786 GCA_043738505.1 Fimbriiglobus sp.
GGAGGCGCTCGAACTCTTCCCCGTCAAGCCGCACGAGACGCTGAGCGTGCCGACCTACGGCAAGGGCAAGGCGGTCGAGCAGTTGACGAAGCTCGCCGAACGCCACGCCGGCACGGTGCAACACGCCTGGGTCGTCAGCCTCGACGGGACTGTCGAAATTTACACCCTCGACCAGCTCGTCGAGACAGACGGCAAGCGGCAAGTCGTGTCGCTGGCGAACCGCACGGTCCTGCTCCCGCCCAACGTCGGCGGGCTGGCGGCGGGGCTGCTGGCGGGCGACGCGAAGTTCGACAGTGCCGAGCGGTACGACGTGAGCGAACTGTGGTACACCGACGCCACCAAGAAAACGCCACGCCGCAAGCGGCAATGCAGCGCGAACGGGAGGTCCGGCCAGGTGCGCGGCATGCGGCCGGCGGCGACGTTCGACCTCAAGCCCGACACCGAGGAGACCGACACGCCGGCCGACGGCGACGACACGCCGACTGTCGCGGGCCGCTACTGGCACTGGTCGGTGCGGCCACAGTCGGCCGACGACGACGGCAGCAAAAACGCCGTCGATCCGGTGACGTGGGCCGACCACACGGACCAGGTGACCGCGGGGGCCGAACGGATCGTTGCCGCGCTGAAGCTCGACACGGACCTCGCCAAGGCGGTGGTGCTGGCCGCGCGGCTGCACGACCTCGGCAAGAAGCGGACCGCCTGGCAGCGCGGCATCGGCAACCGCACGCCGGCGGTGTGGTACGCCAAGTCTGGCCGGGGCTGGCGGGCACTCGAACTGACTCGCTACCGCCACGAACTCGGCTCGCTCTTCGACGCCCTGAGTGCGACGCACCAGGCGGAGTTCGCCGGCATGACCGACACCCTGCGTGACGTGGTGTTGCACCTCGTCGCGTCGCACCACGGCCACGCCCGGCCGCACTTCCCGCCCGGCTCCGACTTCGACCCGGAGCCGCCGCGGGGCGTCGAGGTGGACGCGGAACTCGCCGAGGTGCCGCGTCGCTTCGCCCGGCTGCAACGCCGCTACGGCCGCTGGGGGTTGGCGTACCTCGAGTCGCTGTTGCGCGCCGCCGACTACGCCGCGAGTCGCGACCCGATCCGCGAGAGTGAGGTGCCGTCGTGAGCCTGCGCGTGAATGTGGACCTGACGAACCCCGGCCAGTTCTTCGCCTGCTGCGGCCTGCTGGAACTCGCCGACCGCCTGGCACCTGGGGCCGAAGGCTGGTTCGCCGGCGGCGAGTTCTGCATCGAGTGCGACCCGGCCAAACTCTCGACCATTGAGGAGTTGCTGCAAGCCCTGATCGACTGCCCGCTGACGAACACGATGACAGCCGCGCAACTCGATCGTCTGCGCGAACTGACCGCGCTCGGGACGGCAGGACGGTCCAAAGCCGCTGTAGAGGAAATGAAGTCGCTCGACGCCTACCGGCGGGTCTTACCGATCGTCCTCGGCCCGCCGTTCGACCTACGCGTCGATTGGTTCATCGACGACCGAGCCGGGGGTAACCGCTTCAAGACGTGGGCAGGGCAGCAGGGTGTCCTCAAGATTGCCACCGACATGAAGCGGGCGATCCAGCCTACGCCGAGCAAAGTGAATCCGGCAGAGGCGTGCTTCCGGGCGAGCGTCCTGGGGGCGGGGCTACCGTTCTATTTCGACTCAGACATTGGTGCCCAGTTGACCGCAATCGATGTTGGTTTTAGCGCTGACCCATTGAAGATTAATAGTGCGGTGCGACCTTTCATCGAACTACTTGCGTTCATCGGTCTGCAGCGCTTCCGACCCTGTAAGTCCGAGAGCGAGAATCGATACGGCTACGCCACTTGGAGCGAGCCGCTTTCGCCGATTCTTGCCGCAGCGGTGTGCGGCTGTGCGATCGAGGTACTTGCCACAGCGCGATACGAGTTCTCCACCCAGTTCCGCAACGATTACTACAAGAGTTTCCTCCCGTCCCAACCCGTCCGAGGTGACCGATGAGCGACCTGAAGCAGTTCGACCACTACCTGACCGACGACGGCCCCGCCGCCCTGGTCGTCCGCGAGCACCTCGTCCCCGTCGAAGGCGCGGACGGTGTCTTGTTCCCACCGACCTACGCCCCGGCCGAGGACAAGTCGAAGTTCGCCGGCGGCTACAACATCGACGGCGACCCCAACGGCAAGAACGTCTGCCTGATCGACAGCGTCGGGGCGCAGGCCAACCGCATCGAGCCGATCTTCGCCAAGGAGAAGTACGCCGCCCTGATCCCGCAGATCGTCGTCGAGGCGGGCGAGAAGAAGGTCAACATCCTCGACGCCGGCCACCGCGCCGGCGACGCCCTGGTGCGCTGCTCCGCACTCAAGGACGCGCTGCAGAAGGCGTTCAAGGAAGTCCTCAAGGGCGACGCCACGGCCCTGGCCAAGGTCGCGCCGACCTCGCTGGTCTTCGGCGTCTGGGACTCCCGCGACACGCAAGCGAAGTTGCCCCGCGTCGTCGCCTCGACCATCCGCGCCTACGACGTGCGCAAGCTCACGCGCTCGGCCCAATTCAACCCCTCGGCCGAGTACGTCACCGACAAGCTGCTCGACGAGCCGACCGACACGGCGACGAAGAAGGCCTACGCGGAGCGCGGCTTCGTCCACGTCCCCGCGACCGGCTCGCCGGGCGGGGTCATCGCCCACGGCGGCATCCGCCGCGACGCGACCCTCGGCCTGGCCGCGCTGCGCCTGCTCACCGCCGGCGACGCCGCCAAGACGCTGGCCTTACGCCGCTACATTCTCGGCCTGGCGCTGACCGCGTTCACCCACAACCCGTCGGGTTACCTGCGCCAGGGCTGCTTACTTGTGCTGGACATCGACAAGCCGCGCGAGTTCGTCGAAGTCCACCCGACCGGCGAACGCAAGCCGTGCGAGATCACCCACGAGGCGGCACTGGCGTACGCCACCGCCGCGGCGAAGGCGTTCGGCGTCGGCCCGAGCCAAACCGTGACGTTCGACAACGAGCAGGCCAGGCGCGACATCAAGGGCGAGGGCGACGTGCGGACCACGGCGGCCACTCGCGGCCGTCGGGGTGCCGCTGCCGCGGCTGCCGCGACCGCCGTCGCCACTGAGGGGGCTAAAGAGTGAACACGCTGCTGCGACTCAGTGTGCGGTTCTTGCAGCCGTACTTCCACGGGCGGGCCGACGGCGGCGAACCCGAGTGGCCGCCGTCGCCGCTGCGGCTCTTCCAGGCACTGACCGCCGCCTCCGGGAGCCGCTGGCGCGCGGGGCAGTTCCGCGACTACGCCGCGCCGGCCCTCGACTGGCTCGCCGCCTTGCCGCCGCCGGCGATCCACGCCTGCGACGCGACCGACGCCGGCACCTACGTCACGGCGGTGCCGAACAACGCACTCGACATCGTGGCGCGGGCCTGGAGCCGCGGCAACGACAGCAACTCGGGCGACGCCAACCCGGCCACCCACCGGGCGCTCAAGACGATCCGCGCGGCCCGGCTGCCGGAGGACAACGCCGTCCACTATCTGTACGCGCTGCCGGACGGCGGCTGCCCGCACCTCGACGTGCTGCGGGCGGCGGCGCGGTCGGTCACGCACCTCGGCTGGGGCGTTGACATGGTCGCCGGGGACGCGGCACTCGTCACCGACGACGAGGCGGCCGCGCTCCCCGGCGAGCGTTGGCGGGCGGTGCCGGGCGGGGGTGTCGGGCTGCGGGTGCCGCGGGCTGGGACGCTCGCCGACCTGTCGGCCAAGCACGCCGCCTTCCTCGGCCGCGTCTCCGGCGACCGCTTCCTGCCGGTGCCGCCGCTGTCGAACTTCGGCGT
>JAYUFU010000424.1:0-30146 GCA_043738505.1 Fimbriiglobus sp.
GGGCCACCCGGCGGGGGGGGGGGGCCCTTGGGGCCCGCGGCGGGCTAACAAACCACGACGGACACGGATCAATCGGATTGGGTATCACTTGCGTTCCACGACGGTCAGCGGCACCACATGCCGGGTGACGGGCACCGTGGCGTCCGGCGGGAAGACGCGGAAGATCGGGTAGTTCCCGGTCGGGTGCGCGCTCTGCACGACGACCGGCTTGAACGCGGTCGGCGCGGCGAACACGACGTAGTGCTGCACCCCGGCGGCGGTCAGGGCGAACTTGTTCGTCGGGTTCGTGGCCAGGACCGTCTTCACGTTCGCCTTCGGCTCGCCGCCGGCGGTCAGCGTCTCGGCGGTGACGGTCCAGCCGCGCGGGAAGTCGGTCGGCGCGAGGTACGCCAGTTGGATCACCCCCGGCCGGTGGACCGTCACCGCGATCTCGATGTCCGCGTCGTCGGGCAGCTTCTCCGGCAGCGGCTTGGCGTCCAGCGTCGCCGCGACCGCGAGCGTTAGCCCGCCGACCGGGGTCGCCGCTTCGCGGGTGTACCACGACGTGACCGGCGCGGGCGGGTCCGACTTCGCCGCCGCGAACGGCCGCGGCTTCGGCCCCTTCAGCAGTTTCCGCTTCGCCTCGTCGTCCTTCACCCGTCCCAGTGCGACCAACGCGGCCAGCTCCTCGGCCAGCGGCGTCGGCTTGTCGCCGGTGCGGAGCTGGCCCGCCAGCCAGTCGCCGCGGAGGAACAACTGCGGGCGGAACGGGTTCGGCGTCGGGTGGTGCGGGTTCATGCCGGCGACCGCCTCGCGCGCCTCGGCCGTCGGCGGCGCGGGGCCGACCGCGTGCGGATTCTCCAGCCAGATCAGGTCGAACGGGATCATCGGATAGGTGTCGTTCACGTCGGTCTGCGGCTTGAACAGGCCGGTGTGGTGCCACTCCACGTCGCGGAGGTCGAAGCGGAAGACGGTCGCGGCGGCGTCCACGGGGACCAGCGACTTGGCCGCGCCCGCCGGCTTCACCGCCGCGTGCAGTTCGCCCTCCGCATCCGCCAGCCGGCCGAGCGCGGCGTCGAGGTCGGCGGACGACTTCGCCGGGGCCAGCAGGTGGGTGAAGGTGGCGTACCGCGTGTACGGCCGCGCCTCCTTGTCAAGGGTCGTGTTCCAGTCGGCGAGGACGGCGGCGGCGGCTCCGTTGTCGTCGAACCGCTTGGGGTATTCCGGCGCGTCGGTCGCCACCCACTTCTCCAGCACCGCGATTTCGGCGGCGGTCGGCCGGGGGTGGTCGCCGAGCGGCATCGCCCCGTCCTTGACGAACTCGACGATCAGCGCCCGGTCCCTGGCGGCGAATGGGGCCGGTTGCGCGTGGGCGGTGGTGGCCTTGTGGTCGAACACGTTCAGCCGCCCGGCCGCGTCCTTCTCGCCGTGGCAGTGGCCGCAGTACGTCGTCAGGATGTGCCGGGCGCGGACGGCCAGGTCGCCCGTCGCGCGGTGGGCCGGCGCGTCGGCGGCGATCACCGGCGCGGCGAGCAGCAGGGCGAGCGGGACGACGAGCGTTCGCATGGCGGAGTCCCTGTCGGTATCGGGTTGTAGGTCGCGGTCGAGCCGACCGAAGGTCGGGGAGGCCCGACATCTTCGTCGGACAGGTTTCCGGCTGTCGGGCCTCGTTCCCCTGCGGGGAACTCGACCGCGACCTACACAACGGTTCCCGCATCCTCACCCCTCACCGGCGGGCGGACACCACCACCGTGCGGGGCAGCAGGGCGCGGTCCGGGAAGCACGTCGGCGTCTGGTCGTTCCGCTCCTCGCCGACCCGCTTCCGCACGTAGTCGAACAGCTCCTGGCACGACAGCTTGCCGTCCTTGTCGGTGTCGGCGATGTGGAAGGCGGCGTTCTCCTTCGATCCGACCGTGATCGCTTCGGTCAGCGCGGTGGTGAACAGGCCGTGCTTCAAGTCGTCCATCTCGTGGGACTGCTGGCCCGGCCCGCAGGCGGCCAGGACGAACGGCCCCAGGCCGTTCGGCACGAACTGGCGGATCACGTCCGTCTTCGCGGCCCACCCCGACCGGCACACGTCCAGCAGCACCATCTTGCGGCAGTTGATGCCGGCCAGCGCGTCGAACAGCTCGTCGGCGGTGACGACGGCGTCGCCCGGTTTGCCGGTGTCGAAGTCCGGGCAGCAGAAGGCGAACCGCACCTGATCGTAGGCCTTCTCCGGGTTCAGCACCGCGTCCGGGATGACTTCCGTGACCGCCCCCTTGCGGCCGACCAACTGGCCGTGCCCGGCCAGGAACAGCACCAGCATGTCGTTCGGGTTGGCGTCCACCTTCAGCGCGGCCAGCGCGTCGAGCAGCTGCTTGCGGAGGACGGCGGCGTCCTTCTTCACGCCCAGCTTGCCCTCGATGAAGTGCCGCTTCGCCCCGACGTGCGCCGCGAACGAGTCGGTCACGAGGTCGGCATCCGCGACGGCGTACTTCAGGTCGCCGACGACCCCGCGCGCGCCGCTCACCACGCGGTGGACTTTGTAGTCGTTGACGCCGACGGCCAGCCCCAACAGTTTCGGCGGCGGCGGCGGATTCAAGTTCGTCAGCAGGCGGGTGGCCGACTCCCGTCCGCCCGACCGGTTGTACGTCTGCACGGTCAGCACGTTGTCGCCGAACGGCGTCTTCCGCTTGTCCTCGCTGCGGAACACCGCCGGGTCGAGTTTGAACTCTTCGCTGTCGAACGGCTTCAGCGGGTCGTGCGGCCACACTCGGTACCGGTAGTCGTTCACCCACAGTTCGACCAACTCCGGCAGGTGGTCCACGTCCGACCCGCGGCGGTCCACCGTCACCCGCACCGTGACCGCCTTCCCCGCCACCTCCGTGCGGTCCACGGCCAGCCGGATCGGGGCCGGTTCGCTGTCCCCGATGCGGCTCGTCGGGCGGGTCGGGTCGAGCCGTATCTGGTCGAGCGCGGCGGCCACGTCGCGGTCGCGGACGAGCGTGCGGACCAGCTCGTTCCGCTGGTAGTTGCGGAAGTGGCTGAGCGGGTGGAACCGGGGGGCGACGTTCGCCGTCCGCCCGTTGACGTGCCAGCCGACCAGCGCGTCCCCGTTCGGGCTGGCCGTCTGGTAGTACGACCCCCGCCACATCCACGCCACCCACTCGTCCGGCGCGTCGTCCGGGGTGAACGTCGGATAGAGCTTCCACAGCGGCCGCTGCTTCACGCTGGTGGCCAGGTCGCGGCTCGCGCCGGCCTGGGTCCGCACGCGGAAGTAGAGCTGCTGGGCCGGGGCCGCCCGCGCCAGCACGGCGAGCGCGGCGGCGCGGTCGGTCGGCGAGTTCAGCGCCGGGTCGGTCGGCCGCCGCTCGTCCGCCTCGAACGGCCCGGCCGCGGCCGCCGGCCCCTTCCGCACCGGGCGGGCGTCGTACACCGTCTGCCCCCGCGCGGCCAGCAGCAGCACCTCGTCACCGACCAGCAGACCGGCCTCCCAGCCCGGCGAGCCGACCTCCACCGCCGTCACCACCAGCCGCGCCGGCGCGGCCGTTTCCTCGAACGCGACCCCCAGGTTCGGGCCGTTCTTCCACGCGGCCAGGTGGAACGCCGCCACCGTGTGGTCGGTCCCGCCGGTGACGAACCAGCCGCCCTTGGCGTCGTCCACGGCGGCCACCGACAGCACCTCGCCGGCGTGCCCGATGTACACCCGCCGGGGCGTCAGCGGCCCGCCCGCCGCCGGTCGGTTCGGCAGCTCGAACAGGGACGCGCCGTAGTAGTGGCCGACGATCAGCCGCGTCGGGGCGGTGTCCGTCGCCTTCAGGAAGGTGAAGCAGGTCGGCTTGTTGAAGACGTAGGTGTTGAAGTCCAGCACCCGCCGCGCGCCGCCGGTGTGGACGGCATACCAGGTGTCGCGGGCTTTCGGGTCCGGCTCGACCGTCCACCCGTCGGCGGTGGTGACGGCCGCCGCCCAGCCCTTCGGGGCCGTCGCGGTCGGGATCAACTTGCTCAGGTCGGTCCAGTTCCACTCACCGGCCCCGCGGCCGTTCGGCTCGGCCACCGTCCCCGCCCGCCGGGTCCGCATCCCCAACCCCTTGCCGTCGGCGGCGAGGGCCAGTTCCCACACCTTCCGGCCCGACCCGCGCACGACCGTCAGCGGCCGCGTGGCGTTGTCGAACCCGGCCGGGAGCAGCCCGACCCGCGTGGCGGTCCAGCGCGACACCGCCACCGGCTTGGCCGCGTCGCCGAGGGCGAACAGGGTTACTTCGCTGGCGTCCCCGCCGGCGGCCGCCAGCCGGTCGAGCGTCGGGTGAAAGGCGAGAGCGTCGGCCTGCCCCCGGAAGGGGATTGTCTGGTCCGGCAGTTGCTTCTTCACGGCGTCGGTGTACAGGTGTAGCACATCGTCGGCGTCGTTGTGGAACTGCGGTTGCTTGCCCGCCGCCGGCACCACCGACCCGACGGCGACGGCCACCGTGCTCGTCTTCGGGTGAACCGCGAGGCTGCGGGCGTAGTGGTTTGCCGGCAGGGTAATGACGGTGGCCGGTTTGCCGTCGAGGGTGCGGATGAGAACGCGGTTGGCGTCGGGGGCGATGACCAGCCGGTCGCGCGGGCGGTCGTACACCGCCTTGAAGACCGGCGACCGCTTGCCGCCGTCGCTCACGTTGAACAGCGCCTTCACTGGGGCCGCCGCCGTACCCTTCTCGGTGCCAAGTTTGTCCGGTTCGCCCACCGCGTACTCGGTCACAGCCCCGGACTCGGCGACGACGATTAACTTCTCGCCGGTGG
Organism: Fimbriiglobus sp.; assembly: GCA_043738505.1. Classification (GTDB taxonomy): domain Bacteria; phylum Planctomycetota; class Planctomycetia; order Gemmatales; family Gemmataceae; genus JALHQU01. The sequence goes on from JAYUFU010000424.1 coordinate 4,744, forward strand.
TGCCGAAGAAGACGAGGACCGGCAGGTCCGGTTGCGGTTTGTCCTTGCCCGGAACGGCCACGGCGCGGATGCCGGTGCCCACCCACTTCGGCGGTTTGCACCAGCGGCCCACGGCGTCGGCGACCGTCAACTCCTCGGGTTGCCACAGCCAGAGGCTGCCGTCCTGGGTGCCGAACGCGACCGTCTTGCCGTCGGGGGAGAATGCGACCGCCTGCACGGTGCCGAAGCTGGGGGCGTCCGGCGCGGCGGACGGCCACGTCAGCAGTTGCTTCGTCGCGCCGTCGAGGCGGCCGCGCTCCAGGATCACGACGCTGCTCGGCCGCAGGCCGAACCCGCCGACCGCCACCCGCTTGCCGTCGGCCGACAGGTCGAACGCCTTCACCCCGCCGAGTTGCTCCCGCCACGCCGGCCAGCGGAGGACTTCGGCCTTCGCCGGATCGGCGTCGAGGCCGGCGTCGGTGTGCCGCCAGCCGGTCAGAACCTTGTCGTCGCCGGCCGCGAACAGCACGTCGCCGGTGGCGGTGAAGCGCAGTTCGTCGCACGACCCGTGGCGACCGTCGCCGGCGCGAGGCACCACCTCCGGCTGCTCCCGCGACCGGCGGTCCAGTTGATCCTGGGCGGCGGCGGGGGCAGTCAGCAGGGCGGCGACGGCGAAGGCGTGGAGGGCGCGGGCGGGCATGGCGTCACCTGGGGAAGCGGGTCCACCTGGGGTATGCGATTCCGCCGGCGGCAGCGGACGCCGGTCACTCGTCCTCGTCGGCCACCTCGACGCCCTTGGCCACCTTCTCCACCCGCTCGATCACCCGCCGCACCTTGCGGTCGTAGGTGTTCAGCTTCTCGGCGATCTCGGCGGACGTGTACCCCTGAATCTTCAGCTCCAGCACGCTCCGCTCGAACGGCTTCAGTCGCTTCATGAAGTCCTCTAGTTCGTCCACCATCGCCACCGCCACGTCCGGCGTCGGCTCGTGCCCGGCCACCCGGTCGAACGGGTCGCCGTCGCCCCCGCCGCCGGCGACCTCGACGTTCGGGTTCCGCTTCCCCGCCAGGTGGTACTGGATCCGCCGCAGCGTCTTGCGGACGGTCAGCCGCACCAGCAGCTTGAACAGGTCGTCCTCCTGCTCGAACGAGAAGTCGCCGTCCTTCAGGTGGACGAAGAAGGTGCGGAAGGCCGACTGGATCACGTCCTCCGGGTCGAACCGGCTGACCAGCCGCTGGCCGATCCGCCGCTTGGCCAGCCGCATCAGTTGCTCGCAGTAGCGGTCGAACAGCTTCTTGGCGGCGTCGTCGTCGCCGGCCTGGTAGCGGTTGGCGAGGGCGCGGTCGTCGGGCGGGTCGGCGTCGGGCATGGGGAACCCTCCGGAGCCGTGGGCGGCGGCGGTGGTGATTCTGGAAGGGTATGCCGTCGGCGGGCGATTCTCAAGATGATTCGAGCGACGACCGGGGGTGCGGTCGGGGAAAGCGTCGGCGAAGTATGTACAATAGCTTATGCGCTCCGTTTTGGGGTTTGTCAAATAAAAATGTGGAATTGGGTCCAGTTTTCTGAAAACGAGCGACGGGAGTGGTCCCTGTCGAGGAAATCGTGGCGAAGCTCCTACTCCCGGCCCCGCCCCGTTCCGGAGAGGGTTGAAGGTTTCTTGCGCGCCGCGACCGCCAGGGAGTGGCAGGCTTGTGGCGAACCATTCGCTGGCACGTTGAACGACGCTCTGCCGCCGAGTAGAGTGTCCGTGTCTCGCCCCGTCTCCGCATAGTCCGGCGCGAGTTCGCGCTCGCCCACATTCACCAGAGGGGGAATCATGGACAGCCAAGACCGCCAGCGGCTCGCCACACCCGCGCGGGTCCAGATCAAGTACGACGTGGAGACCGAGGGCGAGGAGCCGATCCTCGAGTTGCCGTTCGTGATCGGCGTGCTGGCCGACCTGTCCGGCATGCCGGCCGAGGCCAAGAAGCCGATGAAGAAGCGGCCGTTCACCGCCATCACGAAAGAGAACTTCAACTCGGTCATGGCCGGGGCCGCCCCCCGCGTGGTCATGCGGGTGCCCAACCGCATCACCAACACGCCGGACGACGAGCTGAACGTCGAACTGCTGTTCAAGACGATGGCCGACTTCGACCCCGGCCGCGTCGCCGAGCAGGTGCCCGCCCTGAACGAGATGCTGACCATGCGGCGGCAACTGTCCGGGCTGCTCCAGAAGCTGGACGGCAACGACGAGCTGGAGAAGCTGCTGAAGGAGGTCATCGACAGCACCGACAAGCTGGAGGCCCTGGCCGCCGCCCGCGCCCCGTCCGCGTAACCCCACCCCTTCCCCCCCGCACAGGGTCCGCGCCATGGCCGCCGAACAATCCACCCCCGCCGCCGGGGCCACCGCCACCTTCGCCGCCGACAACTGGCTGGACAGCGCCGTCGGCCGCATGCGGCCGTCCGACGCGGCCGCCAAGACGCAGGCCGAGGGCGCGATCCAGGCGTTCATCGCCGCCGCCCTGAAGCCCGGCCACACGGTCAGCAAGAACCTGATCGCCACCATCAAGACGTGGATCGCCACGCTGGACCAGACGCTGTCCGCGCAGGTCAACGACATCATCCACGACCCGGCCTTCCAGAAGGTCGAATCGACGTGGCGGGGGCTGTTCCACCTGGTGGACAAGACGCTCACCGGCCCGCTCATGAAGATCAAGGTGCTGAACGTCACCAAGACCGAACTCCAGGCGGACTTGGACGAGGCGGGCGACGCCGTCCACGAGTCGGAGATCTTCAAGAAGGTGAACGACGAGGGGTACGGCATCCTGGGGGGCGAACCCTACGGCATGCTGATGGGCGACTACGAGTTCGACTGCAAGAACACGATGGACGTGGCGCTCGTCCGCGGCGTCGCGCGGGTGGCCGCCGTCGCCCACGCGCCGTTCGTGGCGTCCGTCGGGGCCAAGGCGTTCGGCATGGACCGGTACACCGACATCGCCAACCGCCGGCAACTGGCCGCCCCGTTCGGCGACACCGACAACGTCGAGTACGCCGAGTGGCGGGCGTTCCGCGAGAGCGCCGACTCGCGGTACGTCGCCCTCACCCTGCCCCGCGTCCTCGGCCGGCAGGTGTACGGGGCCAAGTTCCGCCCCGTCACCGCCTTCCAGTTCGAGGAGCAGGTGGACGGCACCAACCACGACCGGTACCTGTGGATGAACGCGGCGTGGGCCTACGCCGTGCGGATCACCGACGCCTACACCCGCTCCGGGTGGATGTCGGCCAGTCGCGGGGTGGAAGGCGGCGGGCTGGTGGAGGGGCTGCCCGTCCACACGTTCCCGACGGAGGACGGCGAGGTGGCCATGAAGTGCCCGTCCGAGGTGGCCATCACCGACGTGCGGGAGAAGGAGTTCGACTCGCTCGGGTTCATCGCCCTGGTGCACTACAAGAACACCGGCAAGGCGGCCTTCCTGAGCGGGGCCAGTTGCCAGAAGCCGATGAAGTACGCCGGCCCGAACGCCAACGCCAACGCCATCCTGTCGGCCAAGTTCAACCTGATGCTGTGCGTCTCCCGGTTCGCCCACTTCCTGAAGGTGATCGTGCGGAACAAGGTCGGCTCGTTCATGGAGCAGGGCGACCTGGAGAAGAAGCTCAACGGCTGGATCCTGAACTACGTCGAGCCGAACCCGGAGACGGCGACGAACGAGCAGAAGGCGAAGAAGCCGCTCAAGTGGGCGCAGGTGAAGGTGGAGCGGGTGCCGGGCCAGCCGGGCGTGTACAACGCCGTCGCCCACCTGTGCCCGCACACGCAGCTCGAGGGGCTGGACCTGTCCATGCGGCTGGTCGCCGACCCGACCAAGAAGGGGTGAGAAAAAACGCCGCGGGTCGTGTCCGCCCTCCGGCGGCGATCCGCATCACACTGTCGGACACGGGCACCACACGCGGCCCATCACACCGAAGAGAGGGTTCCCATCATGGCGACCGACTTCCTCCTGGAACTGGACGGCATCAAGGGCGAGAGCAGCGACAGCAAACTCAAGGACACCATCGAACTGGAGTCGTTCAGTTGGGGCGTGTCGAACGCCGGCAGCCACGCCGGCGGCGGCGGCGGCGGGGCCGGCAAGGCCAGCTTCCAGGACCTGCACTTCACCACCAACGTGGGCAAGGCCAGCCCGCTCCTGATGCTGGCGTGCGCCACCGGCCAGCACATCAAGAAGGCCGTGCTGCACGTGCGGAAGCAGGGGGGCGACCAGCAGGAGTACTACGTCGTCAAGCTGGAAGACCTGCTGGTCTCCAGCTACCAGTCGGGCGGGCACAGCGGCAGCGGGGTGCCGACCGACCAGTTCGCCCTGAACTTCACCAAGATCGAGTTCGACTACAAGCCGCAGAAGCCGGACGGCACCCTGGACGCGGCCGTCCACGGCGGCTGGGACGTGAAGGCGAACAAGAAGGTGTGACCCTTCCGGGAGTTTCAGGTTACAGAGTTTCAAGTTTCAAGACCGACGCCGAGCGATTCCGGTTGGGTCTTCCTTGAAACTCTGAAACTTGAAACCTGAAACTCCCACCACATGAGAAAGATTCGGCCGCCGGGGACCGGAATACTCCCACCCCGTTACCCCGGAGCGCGACCCGATGACCGCCAACGAACTGTTCCAGGCCGGCAAGCTGGCCGAAGCGACCGCCGCCCAGATCGCCAAGGTGAAGGCGAACCCGACCGACAACCGCGCCCGCATGTTCCTGTTCGAGCTGTTCCTGTTCGCCGGCGACCTGGACCGGGCCAGGAAGCAACTGGAAGCCCTGCGGTACGACAAGCAGGAGCAACTGGCCGCCCTCGCCCACTTCCGCGAGACGCTGGACGCCGAGGCCAAGCGGCGGGCGGTGTTCGCCGGCACCGTCGATCCGGACAGCCTGTCCGCCCCGCCCGACCACGTGAAGCTCCGCCTCGCGGCCATCAAGGCGCAAGCCGCCGGCGACCCCGCCAAGGCGCGGGCGCTGTTCACCGAAGCCGCCGCCGCCACGCCCGCCGTGTCGGCGTCTATCAACGAGGGACCGGCCGGCCCGCTGACTGACGCCGACGAGCGGTTCGGCACGGTGCTGGAAGTGTTCGGATCGGGCGGCGCGTACGCCTGGGTGCCGCTGGAGTCGGTCGCCAGCATCACGCTGGCCCCGCCGGCCAGCCCGCGCGACATCTTCTGGCGGCCGGCCCGCATCCTGACGAAGGAGGGCGTCGATGGCGACGTTCTCATCGCCGGCCTCTACCCGCACACGCACCTGTCGGCCGACGAGGAGCTGAAGCTCGGCCGCGCCACCGACTGGAACCCGGACTATGCCGATCTGACCGTCGGCGTCGGCGGCCGCCTATTCCAGACCGGCAGCGGGCCGACCCCGCTCGTCACCATCACCGACATCACCGTGGGCGATTAGCGCCTACCGGAGTCACCATCATGGCCGTCCTCGGCATCCCGAAGATGCTCTTCTGGAAGGATTTCGGCAAGCCGCTGACGGCGGTGCCCGCTTCGTACATGGGCAGCCACACCGACTGCCACGTCAGCATCGACATCTCGTTCACCCACGGCGGGACGATCCCGGACGGCACCACCGGCGACTTCAAGTTGAAGGACGTGAAGGTGACGGTGAAGCTGGACGCCCTGGACACCTGGGTGATGAACGGCGTGCCGAAGAGCGCCACCCAGGCGACCATCCTGAAGCACGAGCAGGGACACTTCAACATTGCCGCCGTCGCCGCCAAGGAGCTGGAGGCGGCGCTGAAGGCGCTGCGGAACGCCGACGCCGGCACTCTGATCACCGACGCCGACGCCGCCCTCGCCTCCGCCCTGTCCGACGGGCAGACGGAAGAGGACACTTACGACAGCGACCCGGTGGACGGCGGCACCGACCACGGCAACGACGCCACCCAACAGGCCAAGTGGAACGGCCTGATCGCCAAGGCGAAATCCCTCGCCGACCTGCCATGACCCCGACCGACGACCCGATCCCCGGCCTCCAGCCGTCCGTCTTCGACCGCCTGCTCGACCCCCGGTCGGGCGGGACGGCGGCGGCACCGGGGTACTCCCTCCGGCAACTGATGGCCTCCATCCTCCGGGACTTGAACGACCTGCTGAACACCGTCTGCCCGATCCGCACCGTGTCCGCCCGGTATCCCGAAACCGCCCGCTCGGTCGCCGCCTACGGCGTGGCCGACTTGATCTCCGTCGAGGCCGACACCCCGCAGCAGCGGGCCGCCATCGGGCTGGTCATCAAAGCCGCCATCGAGCGGTTCGAGCCGCGGCTGAAGTCCGTCCGCGTGCTGATGCTGTCCGAGAAGCCCGACGCCCGCATGGCCGTCACGTACCGCATCGACGCGCGGATCGCCGCCGACCCCGCGCCGGCGGTGGCCTTCGAGACGCTGCTGGAACTGAACACGGGCAAGTGCGTGGTCTCCGCGCCGGGGGGCCAATGACCGACGACCTGCTGCCGTACTACGAATCCGAGCTGGTGTTCATCCGCAAGCTGGCGCAGGAGTTCGCCGCCGCGCACCCGCAGGCCGCCGCCCGCCTGAAGCTGGAGCCGACCCGCTCCGCCGACCCGCACGTCGAGCGGCTGATCGAGGCGTTCGCCCTGCTGTCCGGCCGGGTGCGGCGGAAACTCGACGACGAGTTCCCGGAGCTGACCGACGCCATCCTGTCGGTGGTCTACCCGCACGCCCTGGCCCCGGTGCCGTCGTTCGCCACCGCGCAGTTCGAGGTGCAGGCGTCGCACGTCAAGCCGAAGGGGGTGACGGTGCCGGTCGGGTCGGTGCTGCACACCGGCCGGGTGGACGGGCAGTACTGCAAGTACCGCACCTGCTACCCGGTGACGACGTGGCCGGTGACGGTGGCCGAGGCGGTGCTGCACCCGCCGCCATTCCCCGCCGGGTTGAATCCGTCCGCGCGGGCCGTCGCCGCCCTCCGGTTGCGACTGCGTGCCACCGCCGAACCGCCGCTGTCGGGCCTCGGCTTCGACACGCTCCGGTTCCACCTACTCGGCGACGCCGGCTTCACCGCCCGGCTGTACGAACTGCTGTTTCACCACGCGCTGGAAGTGTCGTTCGTGGACCCGGAGCGGCCGAAGAACGCGGCCACGTTCGCGGCGTCCGAGGTGCTTCGCCCGGTCGGCTTCGACACCGATCAAGGGCTGCTGCCGTACCCGCCGACGGTGTTTCCCGGCTACCGGCTGCTGACCGAATTCTTCGCCTACCCGCCGAAGTTCCTGTACGTCGATGTCGGCCGCTGGGCGGAGGTCCGCGACCGCCTCACCCCCGGCCGGCAGGTGGACGTGATCGTCTTCCTCGACCGCACCCACCCGCGCGTCGAGCAGCTGATGGAACCGGGCGTGTTTCGCCTCGGCTGCACGCCGGCGGTGAACCTGTTCGAATTGCACGCCGAGCCGATCCCGCTGACGCACACCAAGACCGAGTACAAGGTCGTCCCCGTCCTGGCGCAGGACGGCGGGCACGAGGTGTTCCAGATCACGGGCGTGACGGCCACCCCGCCGCGCGGCCCGGCCCGCGAGTACCAGCCGTTCTACCAGTCCCGGCACGGCAACCGGCCCGACGCGCCGGCCTTCTGGTACGCCAGCCGCCGGCCGAGTCTGGCCGCCAACGACCGGGGCACGGACATTTACCTGCACTTGGTGGACGCCGCGTTCCGTCCGGCCGAAGCGACCGATGAGGTGGTGGTGGTGAAGGCTCTTTGCACGAACCGCGACCTGCCCGCGCGGCTGCCCCGCGTCCGCGATCAGGTGCGGATGGAGCCGGGGTTCGCCGGGGCCGGGCTGGCAGTGCAGTGCCTCCGCAACCCGACCGCCTCGCTCCGCCCCGGCACCGCCAAGGGCCGCTACTGGCACCTCGTTTCGCACCTGAACCTGAACCACCTGCCGCTCGCGTCCGACGGCGGACTGGACGCGCTGAAGGGCTTGTTGCGGCTGTACGACCTGACCGACTCGGCGGCCGACCCCGGTGCCGCCGCCGCCGCTCGCGCCGCCATCGACGGCCTCCTCAGCGTCTCGCACCGGCGCACCGTGGCGTGGCTCGGCGGGGACGACGCGGCCGGCCTGATTCGCGGCATCGAGGTGGAGCTGGTTCTCGACGAGGACAAGTACGCGACCGGTAGCGGGCTGCTGTTCGCGGCAGTGCTGGAGCGGTTCTTCGCCCTCGCCGTGTCGCTGAACTCGTTCGCGCGGCTGTCGGTCAAGTACAACAAGGACGCCGAGCCGAGTTACCGCGGCCCGCCCCGCGCCGGCGACCGAACCTTGCTGTGATTCCCGGTTCGTCGTCGGCCCGCTCACCCGCCGGCCAGCCGCAGGCCGATGGGCAGGCTCTCGCCGAACAGCCGCGACCGCTCCTCGCCCTCGTCGCGCACCACTTCTTCCACCATCCGTGGCCAGCCGGCCGGCACGCCCAGCGCGTGAAGCAGTTGCGCCACGCCGGCGCGGTGTTCGTCGCTCACGTCCACCCCCCGCAGGCCGCTCAGGCGGGCGAGCTGCGCCAGGCAGAAACCCCAGCCGAGCTTGTCGTTGTCGGTGGTCGGGCTGTAGGCGATCAGGTCGTTCAACCACCGCTCGGCCACGTCCGGGTGAACGACGGTGTTCAGCGGGCCGTAGAACGGCACCCGCGCGCCGAGGCGGGTGAGCGACCAGAACAGGTAGCTCGGCGCGGGGCCGGTCTTGAGTTGCGCGACGAGGGTGTCGCCGAGCAACTCCTTGGTCTTGGCGTCGAGCCGTTCCAAGCTTGCTGCGGCCCGCCACATCTCGGTCAGCTCGTTCGCACTCGGTTTCGTCGGGGCTTTGCCACGGCCCGGCACCAGGTACGCCTTGAGTCGGGCGAAGAGGGCCTGTTGCAGCGCGCCGTTCAGCCCGCCGGCCACCCGCCGCCACATGATCCAGTAGTCGGCTCCGCCCTCCGGCACCACCAGCTTGCTGCCGCCGCTCACGGCCCCGCTGGCCATCGCCGTGATGATCTTCCACAGGGCATCGACGCGGTAGCGGTCGATGGGGTCGCCGAACCCCGGCCGCAGGATGAACCCGGCCAGGTTGTACCACCGCGACAGGTGTTGCGGCGACTTCGCCCGCTGCTCGGCGATCTCGGTGAGGAAGTCCCACAGCCGCCGGCACAGGCCGGTCGGCCACTCCAGCCGGCCCGACTCCATCACCGCTTCGAGCAGCTTGGTCAACTCCTGCGGCGTCGGCTGGCCGGTGCGGAACGCCGCCGCGATCAGCGCGCCGGCCGCTTGCAGCTTCTCCTCCGGGAACACGTCCACGACCGTCGGCCCGTCCGAGGTCGGCTCCGGCGGCTCCTTACCGCCGCTGGCGCGCACCACGTCGCGGACGTTGAACTCCAGCTTCCACCGGTTGTTGTCCTTCGACACGCAGAACAGTTCCAGGGTGCCGATCTCGGTGCTGCGCGCGGCCAGCGTCACGGTCACCCGCTTCGCCGCCGCCCGCTTGCCGCCGCGGAGGATGGTGTGCAGCGGCGGCAGCTCCAGCAGCTGGTCGGCGCTCACCCGCAGCACGTCGCCGGGCTTGTCATCGCTGCGGACGGTGGACGTGTAAAGCGGGAACAAGACCGGCTCGCCGATGGCCAGTTCGAGTTCCGGCTTCGGGATGGCGATGTCCTCGCCTTCCTGCAACCGGCGGGGCACGACGCAGATCACGCTGAGTGCGGATCGCGGAGTGCGAAGTGCGGAATTTTCGGAGTCGGTTTGCAACTCCGCATTCTGCGTTCCGCCTTCCGCACTCGTGGCGATGCCGAGGTAATAGCTCCGGGCGATGCCGCCGCCGATCCGCCGGCCGCCGGAGTGCTTCAGCCACGCCGAGTACGCCGCGCCCCAGGCCACCGCCAAATCGAGCGACGGGTTCGTCAGCACCAGCGGTTTCCACGCCTTCGCCGTCGTGCTGAACCACGGCGTCATCACTTCGACGATGCGGTCCCGCAGCGGTTGCGGCTGGAACATGCCGCCGTTGAACAGGATCGCGTCCGGGGCTTCGCCGGGCGGCAGGTGCGACCGCAGGAACGCGGCCAGGTGCTTGGTGACGGCCGGGTCGTTCACATACGGCAGGCCCATTTCCTGCAACCCGGCGCGGGCGGCCTTCGTCGGCTCGGTGTCGTAGGGCACCATCGGGAAAAAGCCGTCGAACAGCGTGTTCCGGATGTCGGCCGGGGCGATGTGCGCGGACACCGTGCCGGCGATCAGCGACCGCCCCTTGCCGATGACCGTGACCGGGTACTCGGCCGGCGGGTTCGGCCCGAGCAGCGCCTCCTTCGCCCCCCGGCACGCCTGGATGAGCGCCCCGAACTGGCCCGCGTCGAGCTTGCTGGACATTTTGCCCTCGACCATCTTGGCCAGGGCCAGGTCCATGTTGTCGCCGCCAAGCAGCAGGTGGTCGCCGACCGCCTCGCGGGCGAACGTCATCTCCCCCTTCTCCTCGCCGGCGCGGATCAGGCTGAAGTCGGACGTGCCGCCGCCGACATCGATGACCACGCACCGCATCCCCGGCTTCAACACCGCCGACTCCTTCGGCGGGTGCATGCCGAGCCAGCAGTAGAACGCCGCCTGCGGTTCCTCCAGCAGCGTGACGTTCTTCAACCCGGCCTGCTTCGCCGCGTCCGCCGTCAGGTTGCGGGCCACGTCGTCGAAGCTGGCCGGCACGGTCAGCACCACGGCGCAGTCTTCGAGCTTGTCCTCGGCCGCGCGCTTGGGGGCGTTGTTCCACGCATCGACGAGGTGCCGCAGGTACTTGGCCGACACCGCCAGCGGCGACAGGCGGTTCACCTCCGGCGGCGCGGCCCACGGCAGCAGCGGCGCGGTGCGGTCCACGCCGGGGTGACACAGCCACGACTTCGCCGAGGAGACCAGCCGGCCGGGAATCTTCGCCCCGTGGGTGCGAGCGAACGCGCCGACCACGTCCACGGCCGTCTTGTCCCACGGCAGCGCGGTCGCGCCGGCGGGCAAATCGGACGATCCCGGCAGGTACAGGAACGACGGCAGCAGCGGCTGTTCGACGACCTGCCCGGCGGCCACCAGCTGCGCGACGGGGAATGATTGCAGCTTGACGCCGCCCTTCGCCTTCGCCGTCAGATCGACGAACGAGAGGGCGGTGTTGGTGGTGCCGAGGTCGATGCCGACGAGGAACCGGGCCATGAAGCGAAACCCCACGAAGACGCGCGAATCCGGATACCGGAAGGATACGGATGCCGGGAAGCCGGGGGATCACGGGAAGAATTCGATGACTAATCCCAGACTTTTTTGCGGACTTGCGGATCGCGACCGCGATTGTTCTTGTTGTTGGGGAAAGCCCACGGTAAGATCTTCCTCCAGTTCGACAGAAAATAGCAGGTCACTACTTCGGAAGCGAATCATGTACCGCGTGAAAGTCTCGGCTCGACTCCTGCACTTCCCAAAGCAGTGCTGTTGTTGCGGCGACAATCGGAGTGGGTCAGAGTACCGAGCTGTTGCGAGCCGAACTAAGGGCACGAAAGTCGTGCGAACTGAGTCCAAGTGGTGGGACTTCCCGCTGTGCCCCGAATGCAGCGAATGGATGGACACCCAGCACTCAGCCAACTCCAGCCGGAATTGGTTTCTGGGCTTCGTGGTACTTGCTCTCCTCACGCTCCCTCTCGGCATCACTCTCATCCTTTCTCCTCAGACTGTCGCCTTCGGCGTGTTGCTAATCCTTGCGGGCTTGGTCGTCGGGATCTTTGCGCCGTTCCAGTTCAAAACGTGGCGGAGAGGACAAACTCTAGCGAACGAGTTGAAACCTCATCGATCCTGCTATCTTGAACCAGTCGTGTACTCGGGCTGGAACGGTACGGTCCACACCTTCTACTTCACTCAGCAACTCTTCTGCCAGTCATTCATGATGCTCAACGAGAAGAAGCTGGTCGATTAACTATTGTGTCGCGGCGAACCCTACCACCACTTCCACCAACTTCGTTTGGCGGGGGCGTCGGCCGTCGGCAGTTCGCCGGCGGCCAGCAGGTCCGCCAGTTCGTCGCCGGACTGCGGCCGCCGGTCGCGGCTCTTGTCCAGGCACTTCGCCACCAGGTCGCTCAGCCACTTCGGCACCGTCGGCTCCCGCTCGCGGAGCGGCACCGGCGTGTCCTCTTGAATCATGCGGAAGGTGTGTGCCACGGACTTGGCGATGAGCGGCGGGGTGCCGGTGATCAGCTCGTATAGCACCGCTGCCAGCGCGTACACGTCGGCCGACGGGCCGAGGGTGCCGGGTTCGGCGCGGGCCTGCTCCGGGGCCATGTACGCCGGCGTGCCGACGGTCGTGCCGTGCGCCGTCAGGCCGAGGCTCTCGGCGATGTCCTTGGCCAGCCCGAAGTCGGCCAGCAGCGGCTCGCCGTGCCGGTTCAGCAGCACGTTCGACGGCTTGATGTCGCGGTGGACGATGCCGGCCCGGTGCGCCAGGCCGGCGGCGCGGGCCAACTTCGTGACCACGGCCACGGCGTCCGCGACCGGCAGCTTCCCCGCCTTCAGGCGATCCGCCAGCGTGCCGTTCGGCGCGTACTCCAGGGCCATGAACAGCCGGGTGCCGGCCGTGCCGCTGTCGTACACGCGGACGACGTGCGGGTGGTCGAGCCGCGCCAGAATGCGGGCTTCTTCCAGGAATCGCAGGGCGAAGTGCGGCTCGATGGCGTTCGCCGGGTTGAACAGCTTGAGCGCCACCGGCCGGCCGAGGACGAGGTGCCGGGCGAGGTAGACCGTCGCCCAGTGGCCCTTGCCGAGTTCACCCGTGACGAGGTAGCCGGGCACCGACACCGGTTCGGAGTCGGCCGCCAGCGGCGGCATGAGCGGGCCGTCCATCGTGCCTTGCAGGTCGAACTGGGCGCGGAGGTCGTCGGCGTGAGCGGGGAAGCGGGTGGCGTACTCGTCGGCGTTCGGCGCTTCCCCGGCGTCCCAGCGGAGCAGCATCTCGCCGACGATGAGGACTTGCGCGTCCTCGAAGCCGAGTTCGGGGAACGCGGCCAGGAAGGCCTCGGCGGGCGTGCGGTCGCCGGCCGACCAGCGGCCGATCTGCTCCTCGCGGAGGGCGGCCACCAAGTCCTCGGTCGCGCGGAGGCGGTCGATGTCGAGCGGAGTCATGGGGCGGCGTCCACTCATTCTTCACCGCGGAGCGGTGCCGGACTGTAGCCAGGGGTGAAACCCCTGGAAGTCGGATTCATTTGTTTTTCTAGCATCCCGGAGGGATGCCGGACATTCCGCCACCCCTCCGGGGTGGGTTCCATTCTCCCCATGACTCCAGGGGTTTCACCCCTGGCTACAATCCGCCACGCCTCCGGCGTGAAGAACGACAAGATCATCCCGTGCCGTCCGGGTTTTCGTTGTCGTCGAGGCCGAGGCCGGGGGAGACGCGGGCGACGGCGCGGCTCAGCTTCATGCGGTGGCCCTGCGGGGTGCCGCCGAGGGCGGTCGCGATCTCCGTCCACTGCTGGCCGCCGGCCCGCCGGATGGCCAAGTCCCGCTCGTCGTCGGTCAGCCGGTCGTAGAGCAGTTGCAGCAACTCCCGACCGATGGCGTGCCGCTCCGGGCCGGGCGCGGTGTCCGGGATGGGCGGGGCGTCGTCGCTGCCGGGGTCGGTGCGGCCCACGTCCCGCCGCTTCTGCTTGTGCCGCCGCACCTGCATGAGCAGCTTGTTCTGCGCCATCTTCATCAGGAGGCCGACGAGCTGGCTGGGGTTTTCCAGGTCGAACTGGCCGGCGGCGACGCGGGTGAAGAAGCTGCCCATGACCGACTGCACCACGTCCATCGAGTCGAACTGGCGGCGGAGGCGGACATCGGTCAGCCGCGCGCGGACGGCGACGCGGACGGGCCGCTCGAACCGCTTCACCAGTTCGGCGGCGGCGTCGGCGTCGCCGGCGCGGATGCGGGCGATCCAGGGGCCGAACGGCGCGGCGTCGGGGGTGGTCATCATGGCGCGCGTCCGGGTGGGGAAGTGAGGGTCACTATACCGGGGCGCGACGGCACGACGAAACTTGCGGCAAAGTTCGGCCGCCGGGTCGCCACATCAATCGTACCCGTCGCCGGCCCCGCCGGCGTACAGGTCGCCGTTCGGCCCGCCCTTGTACAGCCGGCGGCCGAGCGTCGGGTTGTACGGCGTCCACGCCGACGGGTTGTGCTTGTCCTCGCGGAGGTCCCGGAGCAGCATGTGCATCCGCGTGTCCATCAGGTCGATCTGGTGCAGCAGCATCGCCTCCGGCGTCATCGGCACCTTCGGGCTGCCGAACTCGAGCGTCCCGTGGTGGCTCAGGATCATGTGCTTCAGCCGCACCATCAGCTCGCGGGGGAACGGCTCGCCGGTCAGGTCCGGCACCTTCGCCGCCGTGTCGGTCAGCATCTCCACGCCCAGCGGGATGTGGCCCACCAGTTGCCCCTCGTCCGTGTACCCGAAGGCCCGCGCGTACGCCAGCTCGCGGACCTTACCGGCGTCGTGCAGGAACACGCCCACGAGCAGCAGGTCGCGGTCGGTGCCGGGGTAGAACGGGACCAGCTTGTCGGCGATCTCCATCATGGACACGGTGTGTTCCAAGAGGCCGCCGACGTAGGCGTGGTGCAACTTCACCCCGGCCGGGGCGGTGGTGAAGCCGGTGACGAACGCATCGTCCATGAGGAAGCACTCGGCCAGCGCGCGGAGGTGCGGGTCGCCGAGGCGGAGCAGCATCCCGCGCAGCTTCTCCGTCAATTTCCCGATGTCGTGCGGGGTGCGGGGCAGGAAGTCGGCGGTGTCGAGGGCCGTCGGGTCGGCCTTCTCGATGCGGGTGAGGATGGCCTGCAACGACCCCTGGAAGAGTTGCACCTTGCCGTCCACGAGGACGTAGTCGCCGTTGTCGAACTGGCGGAACAGTGGCTCGCCGGCGTTCCACACGCGGGCCGGCAGGCTGCCGCTGCGGTCCCGCAGGTCGAGCTGGATGTAGAAGACGCCGTTCCGGTTCGACCGGAGTTGCTTGTCGGTGGCGAGGTACACCTCGTCGAGGGTGTCGCCGTCCCGCAGGGTGTCCACGAACCGCCGCATGACCGTGCCCACTTTGCTAGCTGAAGGGATGGGGGAATCGGCTCATGCTACCGACCGGCCCCGGCGAAACGAGGGCGATCCGGCCCGTCGGCGCACTCACCCCGGCTCTTCGAGGTACGTGTAGCCGGCCAGGTTGCTCTCGTAGAAGCCAAGGAACTCGCGGCTCTCCTGGGCCGTCAGGCGGCCGGCGCGGACGGCCCGTTCCACGTCCTTGCGGATGCGGTCGGTCAGCTTCTCGGCGCTGTACTGGACGTAATGCAGCACCTCCGTCACCGTGTCGCCCTTGATGACCGTGTCCACGTTCGGCGTGCCGTCCGGTTCCAGATGCACGTGCACGGCGTTCGTGTCGCCGAACAGGTTGTGCAGGTCGCCGAGGATTTCCTGGTACGCGCCCAGCAAGAACGCGCCGATGTAATACGGCTCGCCTTCCTTGAACTGGTGCAAGTCCAGCGTGTTCTTCACGTCCCGCAGGTCGATGAACTGGTCGATCTTGCCGTCCGAATCGCAAGTGATGTCGCCCAGCACGGCCTTCCGCGTCGGGGCTTGATTCAGCCGGTGGATGGGCATGATCGGGAACAACTGCTTGATCGCCCACGAGTCCGGCATCGACTGGAACAGGCTGAAGTTGCAGAAGTAGGTGTCGGACATCAGCGCCTCCAGGCCCTGCAACTCTTCCGGCACATAATCCATGTCCTTGACGAGTTTCTGGAGCTTGCGGCCGATGGCCCAGAACAGCCGCTCGGCCATCGCCCGCTGCTCCAGCGGCAGGTGCCCGAGGTTGAACAGGCCGAGGCACTCCTCCATCTCCTGCACGGCGTCGTGGTAGCTCTCGGTGAAGTTCTTCTTGCTCAGGTCGCGGTGGATGGCGAACAGGTCGGTCAGCGGCTGCGGCGAGTCTTCCGGCACCGTCGCCGGCGCGTCGCAGTGGTCGAAGTTGGACGTTCCCAGCACGTCGAACACGAGCATACTGTGGTACGCGATCAGCGCGCGGCCGCTCTCGCTGATGATCTGCGGGTGCGGCACGCCGGCCTCGTCGCACACCGTCTTGATGCGGAACACCACGTCGTTGGCGTACTCCTGCAACGTGTAGTTCATGCTCGATTCGAAGTCCGTCTGGCTGCCGTCGTAGTCCACGCCCAGCCCGCCGCCCACGTCGATGATCTTCAGCCCCGCGCCCATCTTCACCAGCTCGGCGAAGATGCGGGCCGACTCATTCAGGGCTTCCTTCACCTTGCGGATGTTGGTGATCTGGCTGCCCATGTGGAAGTGCGTCATCACCAGGCAGTCTTCCATCCCCTTCGACTTCAGGTACTCGAACGCCTGGATGACTTCCGTCAGCGTCAGGCCGAACTTGCTGCGGTAGCCGGCGCTGCTCCGCCACCGGCCGGCCCCCCGCGTGGCCAGCTTCACCCGCACGCCGATCGGCTGCCGCACGCCCAGCGCCTCGGCGTGCTTGACGATGAGTTCGAGTTCGCTGAACTTCTCGACGACCGGGATGACGTTCTTGCCGATCTTCTTCGCCAGCACCACCATCTTGATGAACTCGTCGTCCTTGAACCCGTTGCAGATGATGGGCACGTCGGCCCCGTTGGTGATGGCCAGCACTGCGATCAGTTCCGGCTTGCTGCCGGCCTCCAGGCCGAACCCGTACTGCTTGCCGAAGTTCAGCACCTCCTCGACCACCTGCCGCTGCTGGTTCACCTTGATCGGGTAGACGCAGGCGTACTTGTTCTGGTAGCCGTACTCGGCGATGGACTTGGCGAAGGCGTCGGCGATCTCGCCGATGCGGTGCTTCAGAATGTCGGTGAACCGCAGCAGGATGGGCAGTTGGATGCCGCGGTGCTGGAGCTGGTCGATCAGCTCCTTGATGTCGATGGACTGGTCCGGCAGCTTGCCCGGATGGACGACGGCGTGACCGCGGTCGTTGATGCCGAAGTACCCCTTGCCCCAGCGGTGGACGCCGTAAGCGTCGTGCGCGTCCTGGAGCGTCCACGGGCGGCCGTCGGGAGAGGTGGCGGCCGGGCGGTCGGGGAGTTTGCCCATCAGGAGCGAGCCTCGGTCAGCGGGGAACGGATTCAGCAATAGTAAACGTTTCGCCGGCGGCTGCAACACCGCCATCGGCCGGCGTGGGGCGACGGCTTGAGGAGAACCGCCGGCCAAAACGTGCGAATCCCCGCTCACAACGAGCCGGCCGGCGCATCCCGAGTGGTGAAGGGAGTGACCGTTCCCCGTGGACACCGAACTGGAAACCGCGTGCGTCCGCTGCGAGTGGTCTGCGAAGTGAACCGGCAAGTCGCCCGCGCCGTCGCGGGGACTTTCCCGCCGACTCGGGCGGGTTCGCGGTGCCGCCCCCGTTTGCCGCATCAACTCGGACGCGACGCGGCCCTCGTGCCGAACAGCCCGCTCAGGGCGTAGAAGCCGAGGGCGACCAGCAGCAGGTCGCGGAACCCGAGCAGCATGGAGGCGTTCTCGGCCAAGCCCCCGACCAGCGCCCCCGCCACGTTCGCGGCGACGAACAGGTCGGGGCGTCGGGTGCGGGCAAACGTGGCGGGGAAGATCACCCCGGCGAACAGGATCGGCGCGAACACCACGGCGCAGGCGGCCACCACTTGCACCGCCGGGGCCAGGCCGAGGAACGCATCGAGTGGCACGGCCAAGCCGATCCCGAGGGTGGCGAACAGGCCGACGTAGTACGGCCCCATCCGCTTCGGCTTCACCGCCCCGGCGAACAGGTTGCCGGCCACCGCCATCAGCAGGACCCCGGCGAACACGACGGTGTTCACCGTCCAGGTGCCGCCGAACAGCAGGGCCATCTGCACCACCGCCTTCGTCTCGATCAGCATGAACCCGGCCCCGAGAAGGAACGCGCGGGCCAGCAGGCCCCCCTCGCCATCCGACGGGCCTCCGCCGGTCGCACGGGGTTCCGGCTTCCACCCGCCGAACGCCCCCCACAGCACGCCCGCCAGCAGCAGCGTGAGGCCGATCCCCCGCCACGTCAGCCCCGGGACGCCCGGCGTCCGCACGTACAGGAACGGCCAGTCGTCGGTCGCCGGTTTCAGGTCGCCGTCCGACTCCTGCAACCGGGTCGCGTCGAGCGGCATCCAGTGCGGGCGGTTCCTCGCCTCGAACGCATCCGCCAGCATCTTGTCGCCTTCGTACCGCTCCGCCGGCGGGGCGGAGGCGAACCGCCCCGGCAGTTCCTTGCTCATGCCGGCCCGACCGGGCACCCAGTACGAGCCGGTGCGGAACTTCTCGTGCAACGGATCGACCGCCGCTTTCGAGCCGGCGAAGAACATCGCCGCCCCGCCGTCCTCGAAGAACTCGTCGAGCGGCAGTTCCGCCCCCTTGCGGTACGGCGGATCGACGAGGACGACCGGTTCGGCGGCGAAGGTGGCCCGCAGCACCTCCCGCAGGCGGGCCATGATCCACCCCTGGCGGAAGAAGTTGTACACCGCCGCCACCCCGTCCGGCTTGAGTACCCGCTTCACGTCGGCGAAACTCTCGGCGGAGAACAGGAAGCTCTCCAGCCGGATGTTGCTGTACCCGGAATGCAGCACCAGGGAATCCACCAGGGCGAACACCACCAAGTCATACGTCCCCGCTTCCGCCTTCCGCAGGAAGTTGCGGCCGTCGCCCAGGTGCGAGACGACGCGGGGATCGGCGTAGGGTCGGTCCGGGTGGTGCCGCACCCCCAGCCGCTGGATCACCGGATCGATCTCGACGGCGTCGATCCGGGCGTCCGGCCCGCACCAGTACAGCGCCCGGGCCAGGTCGTTGCCGGACCCGGCCCCGATCACCAGGATTCGCGTGTGCGCCGGCCGGCCGAGTTCGCGGGCGAACAGGTACGGCAGGTCGTAGGGGGCCTGGGTGGGGCTACCGCGGGCGATGATCTTCTGGTGCCCGGACTGGTTGGTGATGATGTCGCCGCTGGGGATGTCGTAGTCGATACGGTAGTACGGCGACCACCGCACCTCGCGGCCGGCGGTGAACCCGCCGACCCCGGAGAACGAGGTGGGGACGGTCGCGCCCACCGCCATCACCAGCGCCGCCAGGGGGATCAGCGGACGAACCGGCTCGGCATCCGGGGCCGGCCGCAGGAGGAAGTAGGCGACCGCGGCCGCCGCCGCGGCGAACCAGGCGACCGGCGGCAGTTGCGCCTCCGAACAGGCGGCGAAGGCGGCGATGCCGGCCAGGCTGCCGAGCAGGTTGCAGGTGTACGCCCGGTTCCGGTCGGCGAGCCGGTTGAACGCCCGCCCGAGTTCCTGGCCGGGGCCGACCATGACCGCCCCCACCAGCAGGAAAAACGCCCCGGCCATCAGTTCCACCGGCACCTTGAACTCCAGCGTCCCCGTCACCCCGGTCTCCGCCCCGAAGAACACCACGTCCGGCTTCGTCGGGTCGCCGACCAGCACGTTCTCGCTGAACAGGTCGCGGTACCGCTCGACCGCCAGCCCGCACCCGAGGGCGACCAGCAGGACGACCGGGGTGAGGGCGATGTGGTGGAACCGACGGCGGGCTAGCAGGCAGCCGACCGACATGCCGGTGAAGCAGGCCAGCAGCACGTTGTTGGTGAAGAACGACAGGAAGACGACGTGGGCCGGGAACCAGCGGATGCAGGCGAGTTCGAGGAACAGGACCAGCGTGCTGGCCAGGAACAGGTCGAGCCGGGGGCGGGCAGCGGGCATGGGGACACCTTGGCGAGTCGCGACGGCACGGACGGCGGTGCGAGAGTATGCCACGCATTTAGCTGACCGCGCGGAAATCGGCCGACGCGGGGCGAGTCCACGCCGCATGATCCACCCCACCCCGGCGAATCTTGCGAATCCCCGCTCACAACGGGCCGGCCGGCGCATCCTGAGTGGTGAAGGGAGTGACCGTTCCCCGTGGACACCGAACCGGAAACCGCGTGCGTCCGCCGCGCCCGAATGGGCGACCGCCGCGCGTTTGCCCGGCTGGTGGACCGCTACTGGGAGCCCGTTCGCCGGTGGCTGTGGTCCCTGTCGGGCGGAGCGGAGGGGTGTGACGACTGGACGCAGGAGGCGTTCCTGAAGGCGTGGGTCGCACTGCCGACGCTCGCCGACGGGGCGGCGTTCCGGGTGTGGCTGTTCCGCATCGCGCGGAACGAGTTCCTGGCCGCGATCCGGTCGGCTCGTCCGGCCGAACCGCTGCCCGACGCGGCCGACACCCGCCCCGGCCCGCCGCAATTGGCGGAGGAGCGGGAGGCCGGCGAACGTCTCGCGGCCGCCATCGCCGGCCTCTCCGAAGCGTACCGCGTGCCGTACCTGCTGTGGACGCAGACCGACACCGGGTACACGGACATCGCCGCCGTGCTGGACATCAGCGAAGAAGCCGCCCGGTGGCGGGTGAGCGAAGCCCGCCGCCGGCTGGCCGCCGCCCTGCACTCGTTCCTGAAGGAGGATGCCTGATGACGTGCGACCTCCTGACCCCGTGGCTCCACCTCGCCCGTTCCTCGGACGAGTTGCCGGAAGAAGGACGCGCCCACCTGCAAACGTGCGCGGCGTGCCGGGCGCAACTCGCCCGTCTCATGGCGACCGATGCCGCCGTCCGCCAGATGTCGCCACCGGCCGATGCCGGCGGCCGCGCGAGTCTGCTACTCCGGGTCGCCGCCACCCCGCAGCAGCGGACGGCCCCGCGCGGCCGGCGGTCGTCCCCGCGAACCCTCTGGCCGGTGGCCGTGGCGGCCGGCGTGTGCCTCGTCGTTGGAATGGGCATCGGCCGGTGGATGCTTCCCCCCCGCTCCCCGGCGGCCGCTGTCGCCGAGTCGGGCGCGGTCGTGCCCGCCCCGCCCCTTCTCGCCGCCGTCGCCCGCGAGGCGGCGACCGCGAGCGACGGCAACCTCGATGCGTTCGTCCGCATGGCCGCGGCCCTCCGGGCGGAGGCGATGACCCGCGTGCGGGCCGGCGCGGTGGACGAGTTGCCGCGGCTGGCCGCCGCCCACGAACGGATCCTCCGCGCCGGCATCGCCCCCGCCCTGAAGCGGTTGCCGGAGTCCCAACGGCCGACCGCCGCCGTCCGCTTGGTGGCCGAGTTCGAGGCGGCGGCAACGGCCCTGACGACCGACATCGGGCGAAGCCCGCCCGCTCTCGGCGACCCGCTCAAACCGCTCCAAGCGTCGTGCGCCAGCGCCGCCGTGCAGTTCGGGCGGGCGGAGCCTCTGCTGTCGGACGGCCCGCCGGTCGAATCGTCCTCTCTTCTCGACGACGTGGTGGACCGCACGGCGCGGGTGGCCGACGCCGGGACACCGATGGCCCGCGCCGAAGCGTCGGGCGAGTTGGCCGGAACCCTCGCGCAGGTGATCTCGGTCCTCGCCGTCGCCGGCCACGCCCAGGATGCCGCCGCCGTGACGGAGTCGTTCGACCGCGTTCTCTCCGCTGGGATCGAGGCGAATCTGGAGCGCGCCGCAGCCGGCCCTGATCGGCCGTCAGACGCCGACGTGCAACGGGTGCGGGAGCGCTCGGCGACCGCCGTCGCGGTTCTGGAGCGGAACTTGGCCGCCGCCCCCCCCGCCGCCCGCGCCGGGCTGGAGCGGGCGATTTCGGCCGGGAAGGGCAAAGCCGGTAAGCCGGCCCACCCGGTCCACCCCGCAAAGGGGTACGAGAAGGAGCCGAAGGGCAAGGGCGGCGTCCCCCCCGGTTGGTTGAAGAAGCAGTAACCGCCCTCCGCCGGCAGCGTGCCGGCGGGGTGTCACTCACCCTGTTCACGAACGTGGAGTGCCGACCATGCTGATCCGAGTCATCCCCCTGGCCGCCCTGCTGCTGTCCGCGACGGCGGGCTGGGCCGACGAGAAGGACGCCAAGCCCGGGTCCGGCGACCCGCCGCCCGGCAAGGGCTGGCGGAAGAACGAGCCGGCGGCGGTGCCGGCCAAGCCGGTCAAGCCACAGCCGCCGGTGGCGGAAACGCCGAAGCGGACGAAGCCCGGCAAGCCGCAATCGCCCGTGGCCGCGAAACCGCAACCCGGCGGCATCGGGAAGTCCGTCTCCCAGTGGGCGCGGAGCGGCATTCGCGGGCCGGCGCTGGCGGCGAAGATCCACGAACTCCAGGCGTCGCGGGGCATGAAGCGGGGCCCGCCGCAACCCCCGGCGGCGAAACCCGTCAAGCCGCCGAAGGCGTACCAGCCCGAAGTTCCGGCCCCCCTCCCGAAAGGGCCCAAAAAGAAGGGCGGAGCCGAGTAGCATAACCGAGTACGAATCCCGATCCGACACCCCTCCCACCCGAGAACGGCATGACTCCCCGACCCCTCCGCGCGCGACTTCGAACCGCGACCGTCGCGCTTGTTCTCCTGGCAGCCCCGGCCGTCGCGCAACAGCCGAAGGGCGACCCCGACCCGAAACCGGTCCCCATCGGCGGGAAGATCGGTGGCAAGGGCGGCCGACCGCCGGGGGCGATGAACGGCGGGCAACTCCAGCCGGCTCCGATCCCCGCCCCCATGCCGGCACCCGCGCCGATGCCGGTTCCGATCCCCGCTCCCAAGCCGGCACCCGCACCGATCCCCGGCGGCATCGCCGGTGGACTGATCGGTGGCGGGGCCGCCGTCGGGCAGGGGCTTGGACAGCAGGTGTCCGGGTGGGCCAAGCAGGGCATCCACGGCCAGCAGCTCGCGGCGCTGATTCACCAACTCCACGCCGCCGGTCACGGGCAGGGCAAGGGCGGCGGTCCGGCCCCGCGACCGGCTCGGGGTGGGATCGCCGGCGGGGCGGCCGGCGGCGGCGGAGCCGTCGTCAAGGGTGGTGGTAAAGGTGGCGGGATGGCCGGAAAAGGCGGCGGCATGGCCGGCGGGCAACCGGGCGGCAATGGTGTCGCGGTCGGCGGCCGGATACAACCCGGCGGGAACGGGGGCGCGGTCGGCGGACGGTTGCAACCCGGCGTCCGGGGAAACGGCCAACCGGGCGGACTCGCGCCCGGAGGTGTCGGGGCGATGCCGGGCGGGGGTCAAGGCAAGGGGAAAGGCGGTGGCGGGATGATGCCTGGCGGGGGGCAACCCGGCGGCGCACCGGGGGCTGGGAAAGGGAAGGGCAAAGGCGGTGGGCAACCGGGTGGCGGCATGGCCGGAGGTGGTAAGGGTAAACGCGGGGGCGGGATGGCTGGCGGCGGACACCCCGGCGGCAAGGTCGGAGGCAAGGGCGGGATGCCGCCGGCCGGCGTGCAACCCGGCGGCGCGAATCCGCTCCCCCTGCAGCCCGGCAAGGGGAAGGGGAAAGGCAAGGGCTGAGGATCGACACGTTCGCGGCCCGTCATCATCCCACTTGATGGCGGGCGTTCCCGTTTCCACGTCACCGGAGTCTCAGCATGACCGCGTCTCTTGCCCGCTTTGCCCTCGTCCTCATCGGCCTCGGGAGTTCGATTCCCGCGCTCGCCCAACAGCCCCAACCGCAACCGGCCAAACCGTCGCCCGAAGTCGCCACCCTGACGGAGACGGTCGGGTTGCTCGCCGGCCTGCAACTGTACCAGACGTACCTGAACATCGGACTCCTCGCCGACGCCCGCGCCGAGGGGCTCTACGAGTCGTCCGAACTGGCCCAACTGCTCGGCTCCGTCACCATCCCGCTCGAGAAAGTGGACCAGCAGTTGCAAAAGGTGGCGGCACTCAAGTTGTCGAAGGAAGATGTCGCCGCCGTCGCGCGGATGCGGAAGTTGGCCGGTCTCCTTCGCCAGCAGGGGGCCGCGCTCCAAACGTTCTGGGACCGGGGCGGAGAGGAGCACGGGAAGAAGTACGAAACCGCTCGCCAGGCCGCCTGGAAGGAGTTGGAGGCGGTACTCGAACTGAACCCCGCGAAGGAGGTGGCTCCGCCGCCGCGGAAGTGACGGCCGGCTTCGTCACTCCGCATGGCACGCGCGGCGGGCGGCGGTTAAGATGACTTCCGTTCGATCCGTTTCCCGCTCACCACGGAGCCGAGACCCGCCATGACCACGCTGCCGTTCCGGGCGCTGGCCGCCGTCGTCGCCGCCGGATTCCTGTCCGCCGCCGCCGTCGCCGCCCCGGTGCCCTCCGCGCCCACCGAGGCCGAGTTGAAGGAGCAGGCGCTGAAGCTGAACGACCTGACCGAACTGAAGAAGCTGGACGAGGCGCTGAAGAAGATCCTGAAGGACAAGCCGACGGCCCGGAAGCTGGTGGCGACGGCGGTCAAGCTGCACGCCGACGCCAAGGAGAAGGACAAGCCGTTCAAGTTCGGCGCGGCACTCGTCCTCGGCAAGGTGGCGCACAACCTGAAGCAGTACGACGCCGCCGAGACCTTCTACAAGTTCTGCGACGAGACCGCCACCAAGGTGGAGAACGCCGAGCGGATGGCGCAGGCGTTCGAGGCCCTCGTCGATCTGTACTGGGACCAGAAGAAGTTCGACGCCGTGACCGAACTGTGCGAGCGGATGCTGGCCAGCGAAGGGGGCAAGGAGCTGGAGCCGGCGAAGATGTACGCCGTCGAGAAGATGATCCAGGGCAAGGCCCGCAGCGGCGACCCGGACGCCGCCCTCAAGCTGATCGACCAGGTGTACAAGAAGGGCTGGTACAGCCAGCAACTGAAGGGGTATGTGTACCGCGAGTCGGGCAAGCTGGACAAGGCGCTGGAGGCCTACGCCAAGGTGGTCGAGGAGCTGGACGACGCCGCCGGCTTGGAGAAGGAGCAGAAGGAACGGTTCAAGAAGAACACCCGGTACGTCATGACCGGCATCCACGTGGACAACAAGGAGCTGGACAAGGCCGTGGACATCCTGAAGGCGCTCCTCAAGGAGGAGCCGGACAGCGCCACCTACCACAACGACCTGGGCTTCATCTGGGCCGACCACGACAAGAACCTGGAGGAGTCCGAGAAGCTCATCCGCAAGGCCCTGGACCTGGACAAGGCGGCCCGCGAGAAGCTGCTGAAGGAAATGAAGATCGACGAGGAGACGGCCAAGCAGCAGAACGCCGCCTACATCGACAGCCTCGCCTGGGTGCTCTTCAAGCAGAAGAAGTACGCCGACGCGAAGAAGTACATGCTGGAGGCGGTGAAGGACGACGACGAGTCGCAGAGCCTGGAGATCTGGGACCACCTGGCCGACATCCACATGGCCCTGGACGAGAAGAAGGAAGCCATCGCCGTGTGGCAGAAGGCGCTGCGGCTGGACGACGCTTCCAAGCGGGACATCGAGCGGCGGAAGATCATCACCGCCAAGCTGACCAAGGCCGGCGGCAAGCCGAAGAAGGAAGACTGAGAAGGCGAGGCGACCGTGTGAACGGTCGGCTTCCCGTCCGGGCGAGCGGGGGGCGTCAGCCCCCTGTTTGCATTTCCGCTCCAACTTTCCGAATTTTCCCTGGTGCGTTTCGGCCGCCAATTCCGCATGATCCCCTGACACCCACTCCGAGGGCCGGGTCATGACCGACGAAACGCTCTTCTCCGACGCC
>JAYUFU010000425.1:0-3782 GCA_043738505.1 Fimbriiglobus sp.
CGGACTCACGTCGCGCCGTTCGCCCGTCACATCGACTGCACGTGGTCGGCGACGGCGTCGGTCAGTTGCTGGACGATGCCGGCGACCGCGCCTTGCTGCTTCGTCCCTTTCGCCCGCAGGAGCGCGCAATCGGCCACCGACGGCGGCAGGGCGCGGGCCGTCGTCAGTTCGACCACCCGTTCGAACAGCGTGTCGTCGGCGTCGAACAGGCGGGCGTGGACGAACACCGTCTTCGGGTTGAACAGGTTCAGCACCGCCGCCGTCGCCACCGCCACATAGACGGCCGTCGCGTGCAACTCGGCGGCCAGCGGCCCCCGCCCCCACCGCACCAGTTCGATGGCCTCGTCCGCCGTCACCGGCCGACCGAGTTTCCGGCTCACCCGCTCGGCGAACGCCGCTTCGTTGCACACCGTTTCCAGGCAGCCGGTGTTCCCGCAGCCGCACGGCCGTCCGCCTTCGACGACGACGGTCAGGTGACCGATTTCGCCGGCCAACCCGCTGTGCCCTTTCAACAGCCGGCCGCCGTTCATCACCCCTAAACCGACCCCCGCACCGACATCCAACACCGCGTAATCCTCCAGCCCGACCGCGCGGCCGTAGCTCCGCTCGGCCAGGCACAGTCCGTGCGACTCTTGCACCGCCGCGCCGAGGATTCCGAGGCGGTCGCCCAGGTCCGCCGCCGGCGAGCGGCCGTTGGTCATCGGCAGGTTCGGCGACAGCACGCCCCGCCCGGTGGCGGAGTCCAGCAACCCCGGCACGCTCACGCCGACGCCGAGCGTTTCGACGCCCGCCTTCGCCATTCGCTCCGCGCATCCCGTCGCCAGCGCGTCGAGCAGTTTCGCATAAGTCGGCGGCGTGGGGAAGGTCCGTGAGTCCGGGTGCAGCACCCCGTCGAACCCGGCCGACACCACCGAACACCGCCCGGCATCGATGACGACGCCGAGGACTTGCACCCGCGCGCTGGCGAGCCGCAGTTTCGCCGCCGGTCGCCCCCGCGCGAACTCGGCCGCTCGCTCTTCCAGCAACCCGGCGTCGAGCAGGTTGCCGACGGCCTTCGACACAGTGGGCGCGCTGAGGCCGGAGTGCCGGGCGACTTCGGCGCGGCTGAGCGGCCCGCGCGTCTGGAGGACGCGCAGGATTTGCCGCTCGTTCAACTTCCCGACGAGGCTCGGCCGGAGGGTCGAAATGCGCGTCATGCGGTCAGGGTAGCCGACGCCGAAACCGGCGGACAGGGAATTTCAGAGGGTTGTTTAGAAACGCGGCGCGGCACCGCTCACGAGACCTCGGCCGCAACCCCGACCACGGCGGCCGCGCGCCGCCGGTGCTTGCGGCCGTTCAGGATCGCGCCGACGAAGGTGTAGCGGACGCACCACTCGTAACTGGCGAGCAACACCAGCAGCGACAGCCCCGTCACGACCGCGAACTTGACGGCCGCCGGGGCCGGCCAATCCTTCACCCAGAACTGGCAGGCGACGATCGGCGTGAGGCTGGCCAGGTAGCACCAGTACGAGGCGTCGGCCAGGTATCGGACCCACGCCCGTTCGCGGCTGAAGTGATGCAGGAACGCCCCCCACAGGCCGGCGATCATCAGCCAGGTGTACGCCACCGAGGCCAGGCTCGCGGCCAGCTTCGTGGCCGTCACGTCTTCCCCGACTCGCTCCGCCGTCGTCCCCCGGATCACCAGCACCAGCAGCGCCGGCAGGACCAGCGCGTTGGCCGCGATCAGGTTCATCCGCCACCCGCGCCCGAACGACACGGTCAAGTCGCGGTGCCGGAACAGCAGCCAGCCGAACGCGAAGAACCAGCCGTAGTACGCCAGGACGTGCCAGCGCGGCGACCACGCGGCGGGCGTGTCCACCACCCAGTTCATGGGCAGCATCAGCGGGAACGTGAGCAGCGCCGGGACGAGCAGTCGCGCCCGCCCTTCGACGACCCGCCGGAAGGCGGCGTCGAAGCGGGCCAGGAACGCGGTGCCGTCGAGCCGACCGAGCAGCGGCGCGAGGAGCCCGACGGCGGCGTAGAGGAACAGCAGGTAGTACAGGAACCAGAGGTGAATCGGGTGCAGCAGGGTGAGGAACTCCCCGGACGTGAACCGGTCGAGGATCAGCCGGCCCGTACTCGCCTCAGGGGTCTCGGCCACCAGCCGGGCGGCGTAGTCGCGGAGTGGCGACGGCTCTCCGCGCACTTCCACCGCGCGCACGTTCTCGATTTCGGCATAGAGGAATGCGGCCTGGACGGTCGGCGTCACGAACAGCAGGGCGAGGGCGAACGGGATCGCCACCCGCTCGACCCGGTGACGGAGCATCCCGCCGGTGCCGTACCGCCGGTGCAGCAGGCACCCGAAGTATCCGGCGAGGAGGAAGAACAACTGCATCCGGAAGTCGTGCGTCGCCAGCAGCAGCACGTCGGCGAGCGGCGTCGGGGCGTCGTCGCGCACCGGCCAGAACGCCGGCGGGTTGGCCATGAACGAGATGGCGGCGTGCAGCAGGATGCCCAGGAACATGGCGACCCCGCGCAGGCTGTCCAGCGCGTGGTCGCGGGCGGCCGCGGAGGGTGGAGGCATCGTGCAGAACTCGCACCGAATGGCGAACCGGCGGCGCGCCGCCGCCGGTTCGTCCGGGTTCCACTCACCGAATGCGGAGCGTCACCCGCTCGCCGTCCGTGATCGTGCTGGTCTTCCGCTCCGCCCCGGTGGCGAGCAGTTCGTACATGAACAGGCCGGCCGGCACCGCGACTTCCTTCAGCTCGTTCGACTTCAGGTCGTGCGACGTGCCGTTGACGACGATTTTCACGTCCGTCGCGTACTCGTTGATGAGACGGATGGTGCCGGTGCCGGCCGACGCTCCGCCGCCGATGGGCGACGAGCCGACCACCTGCTTCGTCGCGTCCAGCTTCTTCTCGATGCGGGCGATGGCCTCTTCCAGCGTCTGCACTCGCTTCAGCAGCCCGAGATCGACCGGCAGCAGCGCGGCTTTCCCGTCGGTGCGGCCGAGGATGTAGTCGGCCTGCACCTCGTTCTGCTTCCGCAGGGCCGCCACTTCCTTCTTCAAGTCGGCGATCTGCGTCTTGACATCCACTTCCGGAACCGGCTGCGGCTTGGGCGGCTCCTCGGCGCGGAGGACCGGCGTCGGGGCGAGGGCGAAGCCGGCACCGAGCGCGGCGGACATCATGGCTTGACGGAGGGTGAGCGTCACGGGTGGGTCTCCGGGTGTCGGCGGCGGGTCGAGGGGACCGACCGGCGCGGGCAGCACCGTGACCACGGGACGGGGCACGGGCGGCACCTCGGCGGGCGACGGTCCCGGATTGACGGTATTCGCCGGAACGGACGGTCGCAAGTTGAAATCCGGATTCAGCGGTTGAATCGGCGGAAGACCGGGCGCGGGGGCCGGAAGCGGGGCAAGCTCGACGGGCTGCGCAAGCGGCGGCACCGCCTTCGGGGCCGGCGGCAGTTCCGGCATCGTCGGCTTCGGGGCCGGGCCGCGGTCGGGCGTGATCGGCGGCAGCGCGGGCGGGTCGAACCCGCCGGGAATCGGCAGGTCGCCGACCGGCGGCAGGGCGACCGGCTTCGGCAGGTCCGGCGTCGGGGACGGCATCGCCGGCAGGGCGGGCGACGGCATCACCGGCGGTGGCGGCGGCAGCGGGGCGGGCGGCGGCGCGACCTCGCCGGGCTTCGCCCGTTCGCCCAGCGGCGGCAGCACGACGGGCAGCGACCCGCCGGCGGGCAGCAGCGGCGGCAGTCCGACCGGGTCGGGGCGGCCCTCGCTCACGGGCGGCAGCGGCGG
>JAYUFU010000426.1:0-11342 GCA_043738505.1 Fimbriiglobus sp.
CGAGGGCGGCCTGACGACGGCCCAGGCGGACACCGTGGTGCTGATGGGCAAGTTCGACGAGGCGTTCATGATCCGCGAGGCCGAGGCCGGCCTCCAGACGTTCGAGACGGACGAGCAGACCTACGAGTCCGCGATGGTGCAGGACATCGTGTACATGTGCAAGGCCCGCACCTGGGCCACCCCGTTCGTCCGCGACCCGATGAAGGTGGTCCGCGGCCGCAAGATGGCCTGAGTCCCGACGGGCGGGGTGCCCGTCGCCGAATCGCGCCCGCCCCTTCCTTCCCCGCGTTCCCACCACCTGGGCCGACCATGTTCGACAGCGAAAACACCGACGACGCCGAATCGCCGGCCGGCACCCCGACCGAACCGACGACCGCCGACAAGCTCAAGACCCCCCGCAAGAGCCGGGCGAAGGCCGCGAAGGGCACCGCCGGCACCGAGGGGGACGAGACGGACGACGCCGAGACGCCGGCCGGCAAGCGGTTCCGCGTCCGCGTGCCCGGCGACAAGACCCTCCCGGACACAGTGGTCGAAGCGGAGACCGCCGGGGACGCCGAGCTGGTGTACAAGGAGCGGACGGGCATCATCACTTGCGGCCACCCGATTTCGGTGTCGGCCGCCTGACGAACCGGGTGGCTCACTGAGCCACCCGGCCCAGGCCAATTCGGGCTGGGGCCGAAGATTCCGGACGAATACCGGTCATGCATCCCGGCTTCAATTCGGCCACGCCGGTGAAGGCGTGGAGACGCCCGCGTTGCAACCCCTTGCTTTCCCAGCCATTACACGCCGGGTTTCGAGCGGGCGGGGTCGGCGACCGCGAGCGCGATCACCTTCCGACAAGGTATTCGTCCTAACCTCTGTTGTCAAAGAGCCTTCCGCCCCGCGAGCGGGTATGGGGGTTTCGCCGGCACCGGGCCGCTCGCAATCCCTGCCAGGGCATTATACCACCATCGGGCCGTCGAAGTTCGCCGGATCGCAAAGTGGGCAGCCCCACGTCTCCCACCGTTCACTGCCGCTGGCGTCGGCCGGGCCGAGGTCGATCAGGAGCAGTCGGTCCTCGTTCAGGTTCAGCACCTCCCACAGCTCGCCGCGCAGGGTCAACCGTTCCATCGCGGACAGTTTGCACCGGAACACCGAATACTGCACCGCCTCGCCCCGGCCCTTCAGCTTCTTGAACACCTTCGCCCGCCGCTTGTCGTCGGCCACGTCGTAACTGATCAGGAACAGGTTGCGCATGGATGGTCACCGGGTGCGGAAGGCGGGGTACGCCGGGATCTCGCCGGTCAGCACGCGGGCCAGTAGCCGGGCCTGCACCAACAGCACCCGTCGGTACGTCAGCGTGTACCCGAAGAGCGGATGCGTGACTTCCGTTTCCAGCCGCCGTTCCCACGCGCCCAGCACCGCGCGGCGGCCGGCCGGGGTCAGGTTCACCCCGATCGCGCGCTTCACGAAATGCTCCGGCTTCAGCTCGCCGGTGTTCACCAGGGCCAGCGCCACCGAGTCGGCCAGCAGCGGGCGGAATTCCTCGGCGAGGTCCAGCGCCAGCGACGGCCGGCCGTATCGGGGCGCGTGCAGGAAGCCGAGCATCGGGTCGAACCCGGACGCTTGCGCGGCGACCGTCAGCTCCTTCGCCAGCATGGCGTACAGGAACGACAGCACGGCGTTCACCGGGTCGGTCGGCGGGCGGCGGTTGCGGCCGTCGAAGGCGAACCCGCTGGCGTCCTTCAGCAGGTCACCGAACCCGCCGAAGTACCGCTTCGCAGCCATCCCCTCGATGCCCATCAGCGTCGGGATGGACTCCGCCTTCTCGGCGGCGTCGGCGGAGTCCGCCAGTTCCCGCAGCAGCCGGTCGATGTCGGCGGTCGCGTTGCGGCGGAGCAGCGTGCGGCAGTTGCGAATCTTCCCGGCGACGAAGGCCGAGGCGAGTTTGACGGACGCCGACGGGTCGGCGGCGATGGCGAACTGGCGGATGCGCAGCTCGACGTTCTTGTGCGACAGGCCACTCGTCATCGACTTGAACCAGCCGCCGGTGGTGAAGTGGCAGACGGGGATGTCGCGGTCGGCCAACTCCGCCAGCGCCTGCGCCGTCACCTGCACCGGGCCGAACAGGGCCAGGTGCGACACGTCGGCCATCCGCACCTCGGCCAGCTTCTCGTCCTTCAGTTGAATGACGAGCCGGTCGCCGGACTTGCCGACGCGGGCACCGGGTTCGCTCACCGACAGCGGGCGGGCGTCGTCGTTCGGTGCGAGCAGCGCCCGCACCTTGCCGGCACCGGGCGGCTTGGCCGGCGAATCGTCGGCGGGTTGCGCGGGCAGGCCGAGGCGGAGCAGGTTCGTCTCGTCGGGCAGGCAGATCGTGACGAGCGAGCAGCGCGGGCACTTCGGGCTGTCCTCCAGCGGCGGCGGGATGACCCCTTCGGCGGCCACCCGGCGGAACTCGGCCAGCAGCGCGAGCGTGCGCGTCACCAGCGCGTCGTCGAACGGGATCGTCACCCGCCGCTTGGACGCCGAGAAGTAGATGACGCCTTCGGGACAGGCGTACCCGGCGGCGCGGAGCAGCAACCCCTGGGCGCACAGTTGCACCCGTTCGGGTTCCCACGCGCCTTCGGGCAGGTCCGGGGCGGTGCCGCGCTTGTAGTCGATGGGCGTGACGGTTTCGCCGTCCGATTCCAGCAAGTCCACGACCGCGACCAGGCCGAGCGCGGCGTCCTCCAGCCGCACCGATCGGGCGTGCAGCGTCGGCAACTCCTCGGCCGGCGGCAGCGGCCGGCGGTCCTCGCGGTCCACGTTGCGGTGGACGAACTGGCCGTCCAGGGTGTCGGGGTTGTCGGCCCACTCGCCCTGCACCCACTCCAGGTAGGCGAGGCGGGGGCAGTACGCGAACTCGTTCAGCATGCGGGCGGGGACGTGCCCGTCCGACGGCGTGTCCGGCATGGCCAGACCTCCGAGGGGAAGGGCCGCGTCCGTGCGGCGGGGGATGAGTGACAGTCGGATGTCAGCGATCAGGAATCGGCGGCGAGCAGCCCGAACCCGCGATAGCGGCCCGCACCAACCGCGATGGGGCCGCCCACCTTGCGGGGGAACTTCACCCGGAGGTGGTAGCGCGGGTACTTCAGCGGCGGCAGGTCGTAGCACTTCGCCAAGTCCAGGCCGCGGAACCAGCCGACCGTGCGGTACTCGACCTCGGCCCCGGCGAGCGCGTCGGCCGACCACCCGGCCTGATGGAACGCCTTCCAAATCAGGGCGAGAATCCGCGCGTCGAGCCGTTCGAGCAGGTGCTTCTGCTCGTCGGCGTTGACCCGCTCCTTGAGCTTCTTCCGCAACCCGTCCGGGTCGTCGAACCCCGGCAGGATGACCGGCGTGACGGTACTCCACGTCTCCGCCGGGTCGGTGAACTTCCGCACTTCCTTGTCGGTCTTGGCGACCTCGGACAGCATGGCGACCGGCTGGCAGGTGTCGCGGTCGATCAACTCCTGGCCGTTGAGCTGCCGGCGGAGCGGGGCGAGGTCGAACCCCGGCGGGCCGACGATCAACACCCGGCGGATGCCGCTGACGCCGACGGGCGTGAGGCTCGGCAGCGGCAGGAACAGGAACCGGTCATCGCTGGTGGCCTGCCCGTCCTTCTCGTCGCCGTGCCCTTCGATCCGCCGCGCGACTTCGGCGATGTCCCAGCCGATCTTCCGCGCGACGGTGGCGGTGGCGTGCCGCACCATGCCGGCGACGGTCGCCACCCGCCGCACGTGGTGGAACGGTCGGAACTTGCTCTTCCCGCTGTTGTCGGGGTTCTCCTGGTCCTCGATGGTGCGGTGGATCTCGAACGCCGCGACGGGGCGAACCGGCGTCGGCAACCCCGCCACCGTCGGCGAGTGGTAGCCGACGACCTCGAAGCAACTCAGCGGCGGCACCGGCTTGAACCCGTCGCTCGACAGCCGCCCCAGGAACGCCGCGTGCTTGTCCATGAGGTTCTGCAACGTGCCATCCTTCGGCACCCGCAGCGGCACGCCACCGGTCGGCACCACCCGCCACCGGTGACCGGGCAACTTCGCGGCTTCCTCTTCTGAAATGACATCCGCGTCCGCCGCGACCATATCCACCCCCCAGCCGAGGTGCGTGACGCTCCGCGCCGCGGCCTTCAGGACTTCCAGGTGCGGACACCCGTCGGCCGTCAGCGGAAAGAGGTAGTGAACCGCCTCGCCCTCCTTGCCATCCCCGATGCGGATTCTCGTCGGCTGAACGGTCTTCATCGTCTTCAACTCGTTCGGCTGCTTCTTCGGCTCGTTCCCTTTGGCAATCGGCCCGGCCCACACGTCGAGGTCGTTGTTCGGAACCGCGATGCGGAACGGAGTCCCGACGTGATGCGGCGGCGCGACGATCTCCGACGGCCGCAACCCTTGCAGCCACTCGAGCGCGGGCTTGGCGAAGTCGTTGAACAGCGACTCGCGCCACCGGTTCGCGGCGGCGTCCACGAGCGCCTGGAACAACCGCAGCGGCGACGGCGGCCACTCCGGTTCGCTACCATCCCGCTTGCCGTGGAACGACGGCTCCGGGTCGAGGAAGCGAACGGTGATGCGGAGGACATTCAACATGACGGCCTCCGTTAAATCTTGACGGTGATTTTGATCGCGACGCCGTTCAGCACCTCGGCGTCGAGCCTCGCTCCTACCACTACCGATTCGAACGTCCCCGACTCGTTCCCCTTGGTGATGACGGTTGCCGAAGGCACCGAGCACTCGAATTGCTTGTTGCCCTTTTTCGCCTTGAACTTGTTGGCGGCGGTATCCACGGCCGTGACGGTGAACCCGCTGAACTTCTCGACCTTCGCTTCACCCGCCTTCTCCGCGAGGGTCGCGTCGAACTGCTCTTCCCGGTCCTTCCCGAT
This sequence comes from Fimbriiglobus sp., assembly GCA_043738505.1. Taxonomy (GTDB): domain Bacteria; phylum Planctomycetota; class Planctomycetia; order Gemmatales; family Gemmataceae; genus JALHQU01. The sequence goes on from JAYUFU010000426.1 coordinate 4,880, forward strand.
ACGGAACTCCTTCGCCGCCGACCGCGCGTACTTGAGCGCATCGTCGTGGGTGATCGTCGCGTCCGACGGACTGCCGTCGAGGTTCACCACCTTGAACTCGCGGGGTTTCGTGTAGTCCGGGACCAGGTTGCAACCTTGCCGCAAGAACGGGTCGATGGGGGCGGTCAAGGCGACCAGCGACAGGCCGAGGATGTACCGGCGGAGATGCTTCGTTCGTTCGACGACGACTTTCCCGTCCGCGTCAAGAACCATCAGGCGTCGCAAGGCGGCCAAGGCGAGCGTGGCGTCCCGACGGATCGAGCCGTGCGGCATGAGCTGGATGCCGCCCGGTGCCTTCGACGCCAGCGCGTTGGCGAAGCCGTCCTTCGATTCCGCGCCGGGAAGGATGCCGAGTTTGGCGAGGTCGATGGTCATCTGCGTCAGGAAGTTCGCCGACCGGGTGTGGCGGAACACGTTGAACGCGCGGATCGTGGATGACAGCAGCCGCGGAAGCTTGGCGGACGTGTCGCGCGAGTCCCACACGCCGAAGACGAGCGAGGTGGGCGCGAACTGCGCCAACTTCTCGGCGTTGCCGCGCAGCACTTCCGTGAACGCCGCTCGAAGTTCCTGCTCGAACGGCGAGCAGCGGATGATGGCATCGGCGGCACGGTGGTTGGCGTGCAGCAGGTTGAGCCGAAGCCCCTTCCGTTCCCCAGCCTCCGGGAAGGTCACGACCACTTGCGGGACGAGATCGGTGTAACCTTCCTTGGCGAACAAGGGTTCGATCCGGTTGGCCTGCGAGCCGACGCTGTCGATGAGGCACACGTTCGTCTTGTCGTCGAAGATGTCGATGTTGTACCCGCCCTGGAACTTCTCCTTGTCCTTGTCCGCGCCTTGCTGTGCCGCATAGGTCGCGGGGAAGAACACGCCGTCGGCTCCTTCCACCGGAATCAGGTGTTCGCGGATGACGAGCGCGGCGGGGCCGTGGTCGTCGAACCACTTGTCGAACTTGTCACTCATCGGAGTCTCCTGCGTTGAGGGGGTATGCGAAGCCGAGTGCGGCGTACTGGCCGCGAGAAGTCACGGAAGCGCGAAAGCGAAGCGTTTGCCGATCTCGCATCGCCCCGGCCATCGCCGCCGCCGCGACGGACGGTGAACAGGCGCTGTGCCAGGTGAAGTAGTCGAACCCGTCGCGGTCGTCGTTCATCACGGGTCGGAAGCGCTGCAATCCTACAGCGGCAAGCAGTTCGGTCGCGGGTGAGGATTCCACTTCGACGCCGTGTTCGTTCAGCGAGAACCCGACATCGAGCGCGTTCCAGGCCGGGCCGGGGTCGAACCCGAAGCGGCCCTTCTGTAGCAGTCGCAACGAAAGCAGTTCAGTGCTGTTCTCAAGGTCCACGTTGCCCATCTGCTTGGCGAGTTCGGCGCGCAGGCCGGACCAAATTCGCAACGAGGTTTGGTGACCCGACCAGAAGTTCCACGGCGAATTCGAGATGACTTGGGCTACTCCCCTCAGCACCGCGATTCGCGTCCACGCATCGAGAACCAAGCCCGTCGAAGCACCGCCATCAAAGGTGAACGCCAGCGGCGCGATGATGGGCGCGACCTCCAGGCCGTTCGACTCCAATCGCAAGACTTCGGTCGGCGGGTCCATCACGAGAATCGCCAGCAACTCCCGCAGCGTGCCACCGCAGGCGATACGGAACTCCCGGCCGCCGTCGGCGAACCAGCCCTCGGCACCGGGCCACAGGCGGTCGGCCAGCTCCAGCAGCCCGCAGCAGGCGAAGAACTGACCGGGGTTGGTCGGGTCCACCGCCACCGTGATCGACGCTTCGGGGTCGGTCATTTCGCGTCCTCCAGGTACTTCGACGGGTTCCCGCTGGCCGCCCAGTCGGCGGCGCGGAGGAGCGATTCCAGGTACGCCAGCCCCCACCGGCCGTACTTGCGTTGCAGCTTGGCGAACCGCCGCGGCACCTGGGCGGCGATAGCGGCGATCTCGCGCTCGGTCTTTCCCTTCGGTTCCGGGTCGAACGCCTCGTTGGCCGGGAAGTGCGGCCGTGCCCGCCCGTGGTGCGCCGCGATCAGGTGCAGCACCAACTCCTTCCCGTCGCCGTCGAGAAGTTCGACGGAATCCAGCAGCTTTCCGACCTCCACATCCACCAGCGACCCGAACTCGTGGCGGTACTTCTCCTCCACCCGCCCGCCCTTCTTGCCGGACTTCGCCAGCAGGACGTTTGGGTTTGAATTGCCGAGGACCCGCTGGAACAGCTTCCGAAGCTTCCCGTGGTCGTGGAACTCGGCCGCCGTGACAACCACCTTTTTCAGTTCGTCCGAGAGCGGCAGGTTGGCAACGATGGCCTTCGTCCGAGCCACCACATCGCCGACGTGGACCGCCCACGTCACCGGCTTCTTCGCGGACTTGTCGCCTTCGTTCGCCACCGCGAGCCACTCCCACGTTTTTTCCCCGGCGTCTTCGTCCGCGCCGGGAAATTGGATCGTCAGAAGCTCGTGCATCTCCTCCGTTTCCGAGTCGCTGTCGGGATCGATATCCCGGAGGCGTTTCCGCTGCCGGACGCGCTTGCCGTCGCGCCCTTTGACGAACCACTCGTCGGCCACATCATCCGCTTCTTCCTTCGCCGTCCCATCGAGCATTCCGCCAGACAGCCCGCCGGCCGATGGTGGGAGGAGGACCGTCATGCCGTTGATGCGGTCCTTGTCGTCCTTGTCGGCCAGCTCCTTCAGGGTGAGGATTTCGACCGACCCGTCATCGTCCACCAGCCAGACGGGAACGTCCTTGCCGGCCAGTCGCTTCGCCATCGCCACGAAGTGCGCGAACGCGCGGTAGCTCGGCTCGCGGAGCAGTTCGTGCGGCCGGAGCGAGTACGCATCCAGCAGTTCCTTCGGCTTGTACTTCTTCGCCAGATCGCCTGTGATCTCGGCGACCTCCGTGCGCCAACCGACGTGGGTTTCCGGCGGCTGCCAGTCGGTGATGCCGTGCAGGTACGGTTCCACCTTCGGGCGGCCGGGAAGCTTGTCCTTGATGGTGGTCAGCGCCCAGGCGTCGAACAGGATGTCCGTCGCCGGCAGGATCGTCGGCGTTGGGGCGAAGGCGGCTTGCCGATCCGCCGGGGGCAGTTCGCCGAGGGCCGTCGGGCTGCCGCTGCCGTTCAAACGGCGGAGCAGGCCGAGCGTCAGCTTCCGCCGCTCGTCGTACTGGTCGTCGGCCTTCCACTCCGTCGGGAACACGACGTGGACTTCGCACGGGTCGAACGCCCCGAAGCGGTTCACGCGGCCGAACCGCTGGGCCATACTCTCGAAAGTGCTGAGGTCACACACCAAGTGGTCCGCCGAGATGTTCACCCCGACTTCCCCGGCACTCGTGCAGACGAGGTAGACCGTGCCCGTCGCGTCGGCCGGCGGCTTCGGCAGGAAGCGCTTGAACACGTCGCGCTCGATCAGCCCGTCCCTCTCCAGGCCGCGCATCGTGCCGGTCAGCGTTTCGACGGTGCCCTTCGGCAGCTTGTCGCGGACCTTCAACACGTCTTCGACGGTGCGGACGAACACCAGGATTGCCCGCCCGGAGTCCTTGAACCGCAACGCCAGTTCCGTGACTTGCTCGGCCAGCTTGTTCTTGTCGCGCAGCTCGTGGAGTTGAATCGCCTTCTTCGCGTTCACCCGCTGCTGAACGGTGACGTTCGCCTTGTCGTCGTCGCTGAGGCCGAAGGCTTCGCCACCTCCGCGCGAGGTGGCGGTCAGTTCCATCACGCGGAACGTCCGGAAGTCCGGAGTGCGCTTGGGGTCGATGACGCATACGCCCATGTCATTGAGCTGACCGCCACGCTGTTCGCACTCGATGGACGTGATCAGCGTCTGGAACGCCGGCTCCAGGTGGGCCTCGTCGTGAACGAGCAGCGCGTCCTGGCCGAGGAAGCCGGCGTGCAGCGGCTTGGACTTCATGCCGATGCCGTAGCCGCTGAACAGCAGCCGGCTGCCGATCATGTCCACCGTGCCGCAGATGACCGCCGGCCGCGACGGGTCGGCGGACCAGTCGCGGTTGTCGGCGAACTGCCCCCGCAACGTGCTGAGGGCGAGCGGCATCGGACGGAAGGGGATCGTCGGTTCCGGTGAGTTGATGGCCAGCAATGCCTCAGCCAGTTCCGGGCAGAGGTGCAGGCGGTCGCGGTACTTCTCCACTTCGTCGGTGGTCTGGTCCACGACGGTGCGGCGGTTGACGACGTACACCAGGCGACGGGGCATCTTGTCGGGGTGGAACGCCAGCGCGATCAGCCAGACAGCGATGACGGAGGTCTTGCCGAGGCCGGTCGGGAGGTTGCACGACGGCGGGATTTTCCCTTTCGAGAACCACGAGTCGTACAAGTCCCACTGCCACGGGAACGGTTTGTTCCCGGTCAGCGCCTCGAAGATCGCGGAATATTCCTGTTCGTTCACTGTGAAAACCTCATCAGGTATGGAACGATGTACACAATCCGGGTCACTCCGTCATCCGCAATTGGCTGGGCGCTGGTGGGGCTGATCGAGTGGGACGACGGCGAGTGCAATCCGGGTCACTCCGTCATCCGCAATTGGCTGGGGGCGGGGTCGATGCTCACCAGCACCGGGCGGGTGAGGTGCGGGAAGGCGGCGATGGCCTGCCCCGGCGCGAGCGCCGGCAGGCGGTCCCACAGGCCGTCGTCCACGCCGCCGACGGTGCGCCGCAGCAGGCCGACGACGTGCGGGTCGGTCAGCTTGTGCAGCAGGAAGCCGTTGCACAGGCCGAGGACTTGCTTGGGCAGGTGCGCCGGCAGCTGCGTGACGAAGCACAGGCCGAGCCACCGCTTGCGGCCCCGCTTGGCGATGCGGGCCACCTGCTGGAACAGGATCGGCGTCTTGTCGATCCGCTCCTCGGACAGGAACTCGTGCGCCTCCTCGATGACGATCAGCACCCGCGGCGGGGCGGCGGCGTTCGCCTTCTCGAACTTCTCGTAGGCGTCGTCCTGCGCGGCCTGGATGCCGCGCAGCAGGTCGGCGATGACGAGGTTGTTCAGTTCGCTGAAGCCGCTGTCGGACAGGTCGATGACGCTCAGGTGGCCCGGCGCGAGCAACTCCGGGTACTTCACCGGCTTGACGGCCGCGCCCTCGTCGTAAAAGACCTTCAGCCGGTTCAGGCGGGCCAGCTTGCCGACCACCGACCGCCACGAGATGGCGTTGCCCGGCGGGTTCGCCGAATGCACCCGCTTCTTCAGCGCCACCTTGCCCGCGTCCGTCTTCAACTCCTTCGACCACGGCTCGACCTCGAAGGCCGGTTCGTCCTCGGCGTCGTCCGCCTTCCGGCCCTTCTTGGCGGCGGGGCCGGAGTCGGCCCGCTTCAGGCACGCCTGCACCACGTCCATCAGGATCGCCAAGCTCATGCGCGGGTAGCCGCGCTCGAACTCGTCCAGTTCCATCACCATCTGCTCCTGCTCGGCGCTGTTCCTCGCCGGGAAGATTCCGAGTTCCCGCATCACCTCCTTGGCGATGTCGTAGGCCTTCAAGTACCGCTCCTGCTGGGCGTCGCTGAGGCCGAGGATTTCCATCGCCTGATACGGCGACTGGTGGGCGAACTGCAAGCTGAACGGCCGCGTGTGCGGGTGATCCGGGTTGGACGTGTCGCGGCCGACGAGGTGGTACACGGCCATCGAGTCGGCCGGCACGCCTTCGGGTTTCAGGCCGCGCTCCTTCAAAGCCAGTGACATCTTGGTGTCACTGTTCGGCTCGTGCAGGCGGGTGTACTCGCCCTCCACGTCCAGCAGCACCACCGCCATGCCCGCTTCGGTCGCCCGCTTCACCAGGCCGGCGACGGTGTTCGACTTGCCGCCGCCGGTGGTGCCGAGGATGGCCGTGTGCCGGGGCAGCACCGACTTCGACCGCGACGGGATGCCGACGACCACGTCCGCGTGCCCGACGGCGAGGCCGAGCCGCACGTCGCCGCCGCACTGCAACACGGCCGCCGATTCGGCGTCGGTGAGCGCGAACACCGGGCTGTTCGGCAGCGGCCGGAGGCGGGGCGGGGTGAGCGATCCGTCGGGCAGCTCCTCGCCGAGCAGCGTCACCTGGACGCGGCCGTGGAACGGCGGCAGGTACGTCCCGCCGTGGGTGGCGACGGCTTGCAGCATGGGCGAATCGCCCTTCAGCCCGTCCGGTTCGGCGAACGGCCCGGCCGACACCACGCCCAGGTACTTGCGGCCGTCCCGCTTGCTGAGGATGCGGACGAGCGACTGCGCCGGCACCGCGTGCAGGTGGTCGTTCGGCAGCAGCACCGTGACGCTCATGTCGCCGCTGCCGGGCAGGTCGAACAGCGTCCGGCCGACCGAGCCGGCTTCGGCCGGGTCGGGTTCCAGCGGCCCGCCGGCGTGGGCGATCTCGGCGGCCAGCTTGGTGCGAATGGCGGTGGGGGTGGTCATGGTGGGGTGTTCCGGTTGAGGCGAGCGGCGCGACGTGAGTCCGC
>JAYUFU010000427.1:0-11321 GCA_043738505.1 Fimbriiglobus sp.
CCGGAGTCCGGCTGCGGAACGGCCTTGCCGTCCGGCCCGGTCACGGTCACTGCGAAGCTGTTCGGCCGGCCGAGGCGGTTGCGGTAGTCGCCGCCCTGAGCGCACTTCCACGCGGTGTCGGTCAGGTTCTTCACCGCGAACGTGAAGTACACCGGCTCGCCGAGCATGACTTCCTTCTTGTCGAACGTCACGCTCGCGGTCAGGCCCATCGTCTCCTCCTTCGCCTTCGGCACCGGGGCGTTCTTCTTCGGCACGGGCACCGGGTCGGCCATCGCGGGGAACCAGCCGAGGAACTCGGCGTCGTAGGCGTCCTCGTTTTTCACCTTGTCCCGCAGGACGATCTCCTTGCGGTTCTTGCCGTCGGCGTCCGCCACTGCCAGCCGCTGCACGTCCCACGGGTCCGGGCCGGCGCTCGTGGTGAACTGGCAGTACGCGACCGCCATCCGCTTGCCGTCGGGCGACCACGCCGGCTTCGGGAAGCCGTGCACCTTGTCCAGCAATTCCTTGCGCTTGCCCGTCGTCGCGTCCACCGACCACAGCGTGTCGTACCCGCTCAGTAGCAGCCCGCCGCCGTCCTTCGACAGGGCCAGACGGTACAGGCGGATCGCCTTCTCCTCGGCCGGCAGCGGCTTCGACGTGCCGTCGGAGTCCATCAGGTGCAGCGTGTCTTCCTCCCCCTTCCGTAACGACTGCGTCAGGAACCGCTTGCCGTCGGCGGTCCAGTCCATGACCCAGTGGTCGTAAGGCAGGTCCGCGAGGTGCGTCGCCTTTTTGGTGTCGAGGTCGAACACGTCGTACCGGAAGATCGTGCCGAGGAAGCTGGGAACCTTCCGGGCGACATCTTTCCGCACGCGGAGGAACCGCTTGCCGTCCGGCGACCAGAGCGGCGAGAAGTCCCAGACCGAATGGTCGAGGCCGAGGTCGGTGCCGGGCGTGTCCTCGCCGACCGGCCGGACGTGGTACGTCTTCCCGTCCGCCTTGCCGACATTCGCCGCGTACACGATGCTCGCGCCGTCCGGCGTCAGACCCAGGAACTTCTCGTCGGCGTGCAACTTCACCCGCTTGGCCACCTCCAGCGCCGGTGTGTATGCGGTCAGCCGGTGCGCCTTCTCGTCCTTCACCCACAGCAGGCCGGCGTCCTTCGCCTTCGGCACCGGGGCGTTCTTCTTCGGTGGAGGAGCCTTCGCCGTCGGGAACCAGCCGAGGAACCCGACGTTGCCGACGAGTTCCTCCTTCGATTTGTCCACCAGGGTGATTTCCTTCCGGCCCGTGCCGTCGGCTTTCATCAGCAGGAGTCGAAGTTCCTTCGGCTGCGACTGTGGCTCGTGCTTCGGGTTCGGGTAGAACGAAATGGCCACTCGGCTGCCGTCGGGCGACCAGTGCGGTTTCGTGCCCTCATGGGTTTTGTCCAGGAGCTCCACCTGTTTGCCGGTGATCGGGTCAATGGACCAGAGGGAATTCTGTCCGCCCGCCAGCAACGGTTTACCCTGTCGAACTGGTGCCAGGCGAGTCGCCCAGGAAGGACTGCCATCGGATGGGAGCGGCGACGATTTGCCGTCCAACCCCGTCTCGCACAACTCGCCGGTTTTGGATTGCGTCAGCAGTTTGGTGCCGTCCGCGGTCCAGCCCAGCACGAGGTGGTCCTTCGGGAGCGAATCGAGAACGGCTTCCTTGCCGGCCTCGCGGTCGAACAGGACGTACCGTCGTTTGGGCTCGTGCCCGTCCGTCTCGTACCACAGCAGGAACCGTTTGCCATCCGGACGCCAGAGTAGATGGTCGGGCATGACGAACTCGGGCGTCTCCAGGTCGAGATCGACTCGCCGGGTCGGGTCGCCGAGGCTCATCAGCGCGTACGCGCACCGCTTTCCTCGCTTGTCGCCGGGCACGCTCACGCAGAACAGGCACCATTCCCCGTCTGGTGCGACGACCGCCCAGCCCGCGTCGCCGGGCTGCTTCACCCGCCGGACTACCTCCAAGGCGGGAGAGTAGGCGACTAACTCGCCGGCGTTCAGGTTGTGAACCCACAGAAGCCCGGCGTCCTTCGCCTTCGGCACCGGGGCGTTCTTCTTCGGCGCGTCCGGGGCCGGCGGGCGGGCCTTCACCCAGCCGAGTAGGTGGACGGCGTCCGCGAACCCCTTCTTGTGGGTGTGGATGTCCCACGCCTTCTCGACTTTGCCCGCCGGGTCGCACACGGTCAGCCAGCTCTTGTTCGGCACCATCACCGTCTTCTTCGCGTCGAGTTCGTGGTCCCACCACAGGGAGACGAACCGCTTGCCGTCCGGCGACCACGCCGTCTCGGTGTGCCCTTGCTTGTCGGTCGTGGAAACCTCGGCCGTCTTGCCGGTCGCCACGTCGGTGCGGAACACGGCGAACGTGTACGCCGGCAGGGCGTCGCCCTTTTCCGTCGCCTCCGAGGGGCCGGTGAACAGCACCGATTTCCCGTCCGGGGCGATTGCGGCCGTCGTCACCTGCGACCGTTCGGCGAGGACGGTCGGCTCCTTCCCGTCGAGCGGCACCTTGTACAGCTTCTGCTTCGGAATCATCGGCGGCGGCTGCCCCGCGATCTCGACGAACTGGTAGGCCTTCCGGCAGCCGGCCAGCGCCCAGGTGCCGTCGGGCGCGATGTCCAGGATGACCGCGTCCTCTGGCCCCTTCAGTTCGGATTCCTTTCCGGTCGCCACGTCGAACGCCGAGTGCGTGTACGTCCGGACGAGCGGGTTGCCGGGGTCGAGCCGCCGGCTGCGGACGAGTTTCGCGCCGTCCGGGGTGAAGGCGAACCGGGCGGTGTCGGCCCGTCGGTCGAACGGGATCTTGAGGTCCGTCCCCTCGTCGCCGTTACCGAACGGCCGCAGGTGCAGGGTGAGGCCCTCCGGCGGACTGTCCGGATCGACCCGCTTGCCGTTCTTCCCGGCGAACAGCATCTGCCGGCCGTCCGGGGTGATCGCCAGCAGCAGGTTCTCGTCCTGGATCGTCAGTTCCTTCACCACCTTGCCGTCGGGCGCGTACCCGGTGAGCGCCCCCGTGGGCCACTTGTACACCCAAATCACCTCGCCGTCGTTCGCCTTCGGCACCGGGGCGTTCCGCCGGGTCGGGTACCAGCCGACCAGCTTCGGCCGCGCGTCGTGCCACGTCTGGGCCTTGGCGAGGTCCGTTTCCGGGCGGCCTTCCAGTTCCAGAATCGCTTTCTCGGACTTGCCGCTCGCGTCGGCGACGACGACCTGGGCGCGGCTGATGGGCACGGTTCGAAGGCCGCCGCCGATGTTCCGCACCGGTACCGGCGGGCCTTCCTCCAGCCACTCGTACACCACCCGCGTGCCGTCCGGCGACCAGTGCCCGTGGGCGTGCTGGGTGTTGTCCCGGTGGGCGAACGGCTCCGCTTTGCCGGTCGCCCGGTCGATCACGAACATGCGGTGGTACGAGTGGGTCGGCGTCGATTTCGAGGAGAACGCACGGGTGACGAGCAGCGTCGCGCCGCCCGGCGACAGCGCGCAGTAGTCGGTTTCGTCGTCGCCGGTCAGCGGCTTCGGCTTGTCCGACCCGGCCGGCAACAGGTGGAAGCTTTGCAGCGGCCGCTTGTCCGACCCGTATTGGCCGAAGGCGAGGAGGCGGTCGCCGTTGGCCAGTTCCTCCGTCAGCCAGAAGCCCTTTTCCAGCGCCGGCCGCTTGGTGCCTTTGAACGTGGTCAGGTCGTAGGCCACCGTCTCGTACTGGATCGGGTGTTCCGGCACGCCTTTCGGGTCGCGGGGCGAACGGTCGTGTTCGACGATCAGCGTCTTCCCGTCGCGGCCGAGGACGTACCGGCTCCAGTACTGGCAGCCGATGCCGGTGTCGGTCGGCTTGGCGTCGGTGTGCAACGGCCACAGGTGAACGGTGAGTTTATCGGCGTGCAGCGCGTCGTACCCGGCTTTGCCGTCCTTCTGCGCGACACCCTTCGTGGCGGCGACGAGCGCGTGCTGCCCGTCGCGGGTGATGCCGAAGAAGAGTTGCGGGTATAGGTCGGCGGCAAACTTCACCGTGCGCGCCTTCTTCCCGTCGGGCGCGTACCCCACCAGTTCCCCCTCGGCCGGGCGGAACACCCAGATGACGCCGGGGTCGGCCAGGTCCTTCGGCACCGGCGCGGCGGCGGACTCGTTCCCCCACTTGCCGCCGAACCCGCCGACCGTCAGCACCGCGACCGCGACGGCCACCGCCGCCAGCTTCAGTTTGGTCAGGAGCGTCATCTGCATTCCCCCTTCCACCAGTTGAGCGAGATGTGGACTCAATTCCACAATGCCAGTAGAAACGGCAACCGCCGCCGCCGCCAGGTCAGTAGGAACGAAAATGGCGGGGAAAATCGCCGCCGCCGGCGCGACGCCCCGCGCCCGGAGGCGGTCGGCCAGTTTCTTCCGCGCCGCCGCCAGCCGGCTGCTCAGCGTCCCCTCGGCGATGCCGAGTTCCTTCGCCGCGTCGCGCCGGCCGACGCCGCGCAGCTCGCACAGCACGACCGCCGCCCGAAGGTGGTCCGGCAGCCGGTCGATTTCCTCGTCGAGGACAGCCGTGGCGTCATCGGGCGGCACGGACGTGATGCCGCGTTCGGGCACGGTGGCCGTCAGGGTTTCCCGCTTCGCCCGTCGGCCGGCCATGGTTCGCGCCCTCAGCGACACTTTCACCGCGACCGAATGCAGCCAGGTGGACAGCCGCGCGCCGACGCCGGCGGTGGCGGCTTTGCGAGCCAGCACGACGAACGTGGCCTGGAAGGCGTCGTCGGCGAGGTGGGAATCGGACACGACGCGGCGGCAGACGGCCAGCACCAGCGGCCCGTGCCGGCGGACCAGCTCGGCGAACGCCCCTTCGTCGCGGGCGTCGGCGAACCGCCGGAGCAGGTCGCGGTCGGCCTCGGTGGGGATCAGGGTCGGCAGTCGGAGCAGCCCGGCACGCATGCGGCGGTTCCCGGCGGGGAGGTCAGTTCCGCCATGTTAATCCCCGCCGGGGGACGTGCGCGTCGGGAAAAAAAGGTGGGGTGATGCGGGGGCGGTGCCTTAAATCCCCTTCATGGCGTCGCTGTACACGCCGCCGATGCTCTTCACCATGCGGATGATGACGACGATGATGAGCAGCCCGACCAGCGCGTACACCGCGCCGCTGGCGATCTTCGTCAGCCCCGTCATCTTCCGCAGCGCGTCCTCGCGGTACACCTCGGCCTGCCGGTTCATCACCTCGGACACGTTGCCCGTCACCTCGCCGATGCCGACCGCGTCCAGGTACTCCTCCGGGAACAGCTCCCGCCCGCTCGCGGCCAGCGCCTTGGACACCGTCCGACCCGACTTCACCACCTTCACCGCCTTCTCCTCGGCCGCCAGGTAGCGGGCGTTGGCGGTGGCGCGGAAGGCCGCCCGCAGGGAGCGGTCCACCGGCATCCCGGCCTCGTGCGTCATGGCGGTGGCGACGCTGAACCGGTACAGCGCGAACGCCCGCACGCACGGGGCCACGCCGGGCAGCCGGAAGCCGAAGGCGATGAACTTCTCGCGGGTGGACGGGTGGTTCTTCAGGAACAGCACGAGCGCGACCGCGATGGCGGTGATCGTGCCGACGACGGCCAGGAAAATGAGCGCCCCGGACACGCCGAGCAGCCCCAGGCCGAGCGGGTCGAACGGCTTGCTGCCCGGCGCGGCCAGCGCGCCCAGCACCATCAGCATGAAGGCGATGATCAGCACCGCGCCGCAGTAGGTGAACGCCGGCCAGATCATGGCCGCGCGGAAGGCGCGGGCGGCGGAGTTGGACGCCTCGAAGTACGTCTCCAACTCGCGGAACGTGTCGCCCAGCCGCCCGGCCTTCTCGCCCACCTCCACCAGCTCCAGGAACAGCACGGGGAACCGCGGGCGGTGGCGGCGGGCGGCGTCGGCCACCGACTCCCCCTGGGCCAGCTGCGTGGCGATGTCCTGGGCCACCTCCCGCCCCTCGGCCGGGCCGGACTTGGCCTGCTGCTTGAACAGCTTGACCGGCGACAGGCCGGCGTCCAGCCCGAACCGCAGCGCGCGGCACCACGTCATCAGCGTGACCGTGTTGAACTGGCGGGAGAAGAGCATGGCGTAGCCCGTGAGGTCGTTCGGGATGTTGTATCGGCCGGTGAGGGCCGTCGTTTCGCGGACCCGGTGAACCCCGCGAGGGAATTTTCCGAACCGACCCGCAACCGACATGTCCGCATCCGGCGGGTCGGATACCATCGTCTTATCCCAATCCCACTCTCCAGGGTGCGCCATGCGAGTCGCGTTCGTGCTGTGTCTGGGCCTGGCGTCGTGCGCCGTGGCCGACGACCTGAAGGACGCCGAGAAGGCGTTCGAGAAGCGGGACTTCTCCAAGGCCGTCGAACTGGCGTTGAAGGCCGCCGCCGCCGACCCGAAGAACGCCGAGCCGCTCTTCCTGGCGGGAATGGCGTATGGGGCGAACCGCGAGCAGGCGAAAGCCGTCGAGCAGTTCACCGCCGTGCTGAAACTCGACCCGAAGATGGTCGCCGCGCACGACAAGCGGGGCGATGCGTACCTGAAACTCGGCAAGTGGAAGAAAGCCGTCGCCGACTTCGACAAATACCTGGAAGCGAATCCGAAGTTCCTGCCCGAACACTGGCGGCGCGGCATCGCCCTGTACTACGCCGGCAAGCACGAGGACGGGGTCAAGCAGTTCGAGACGCACAAGACGGCCAACCCGCAGGACGTGGAGAACGCGGCGTGGCACTACCTGTGCAACGTCAAGGTGGTGGGCAAGGAGAAGTCGGTGGCGGCGCTCATCGACGTGACGAAGGACTCCCGCGTGCCGATGGCCGAAATCCAGAAGCTGTTCGCCGGCAAGCTGAAGCCGGAGGACGTTCTCGCGGCGTCCGAGAAGACCAAGGCCGGCACGCCGGAGGGCACCTCCGCCCGCTTTTACGGCCACCTGTATGTGGCCCTGTGGTACGAAGCCGAGGGCGACGCCAAGAAGGTGAAGGAACACCTGACCGCCGCCGTGGAGAAGTACAAGGTCGGCGACTACATGTGGGACGTGGGGAACGCCCATTTGAAGGCAATCACTGGTGGCAAGTAGCCATCCGCGCGTTGTCCGCCCCTCTTGGGGATGGATAACGCCGGCGCGAACCTTTTCCTTGAGGCCGATGTCCGATTCGAGAGCGGCGAGTTTGACAAGCCCTGCTAATTCCTCCGACGAGCGAAAGGTCAATGCCTAAGAATCACGGAATCGTCTGGCTTGAGCGCGATCCGTACAGCACCGAGCCTTCAACTCCGGCGTACCGGGTCGCACCGCGATTTCGTTTCGGAGTTAGCAGACTATTCAACTTCTCATCGAATACCCATCTCTCTATGTCAGAAGCTCAGAGAGACTACGCAACTCGCCTTGAGTATCATGCGAGAACGATTGCGTCACGACTTCTCTTCAGTCTCCAGCGACTCAGTACGTTGATGCCTATCTTGTGCAGTCACGTTGATAAACCACTCCCGGACCAATACATAAATGCACAATTTGAAGCGGAGTGCTACGCGGACCACGTCCTGACGTACCTGAACATGGTTCTCGACGACGTTGCGAGTGCCGTTGCACTGCACGCCGGGTGTGGGTTCGACTCCTCGACGAAAATCGAATCGATGGGCGATCTCAAAACGAAGTGCACCCACCTTCCAGCTGCGCAAGTGAGCATTACACAAACCCTGGGCAAGCTCGACGATCAGGATTCCTGGTGGAACTTGGCTTTCAAGCCACGGCAAGGTGGCCGGCAACTCATCATCCACAATCACGGTACTCTTCACTTTCAGGCATCTCGGAACGCAGATGAGTCGGATTGGAAGATTCGTGCCCACCTCCATAGAATCAACTCGGGTGTACCCGCGCTGGACTTTTTTTCTCTACTCGCCAAGGTTTTCGCCAACCTCTGCGAGTGGCTCGACGAACTGGAACAACAGTTTCTCGTCTCGTTCCCTGGCTGGGATGATTCTGCCTGGTACCCACCTGGGTTATGCCCGGCGTTCCGACTGCCGGTTGGACTAAGCCGAGAGCCGGTGTGCCTGCTGCCGGACTACTTTGTACTTCCTTACTGTGACGACAATATTGAGCCCCTTCCTTGGAACTTCGAATTAAGAGTTCCAGCAACGGAGTCGCAGGTACCGGAACAGTCCAGTTGACGCGCCAACCCATCGTGTCCAAAAACAGTGGCTTTTCGTGGCCCCAACCATGCTTGATCCCTTTACTGTCCTCGGGGTGCCGGCGGACGCCGACGACGCGGCCGTCCGCCGCCGGTACCTAGAACTGACCGTGCAGTTCCCGCCGGAACACCAGCCGGAGAAGTTCGCCACGCACCGCGCCGCCTACGAGAAGATTCGGACGCTCGACGCGCGGGCCAGGTATCGCCTGTTCGACCGCGGCACCGAGGACACCATCGAAGCCATCATCGAGGAAGCGGAATGCCTGACGACGCGCCCCCGGCCGAGCCTGGACCAACTGCTGGCGATGGTCACCCCGCCGGAGCTGCCGGCCAAGAATCGCCGCTGACGCCGGCCCGCATCGACCACATGCTGGGCGATTTTCGCGCGTGGTTGCTGGCCCTGACCGAACCGCCACCGGCCCCGGACCACGAACCTCCGGCGGTGGACCTGGCCACGGTCGTCGCGCAGTTCACCGCCCTGCGGCACGACGTGAACCTGCAAACGAAGGCCGTCCGCGCCGCCACCGAGCAGACCGCCGAGGCGGTGGCGAAGTTGCCCGCCCCGCCGTCGAAAACCGACGCGACGACGGACGTGAAACCGCTGCTGAAAGCCGTGATCGACATCGCCGACGCGCTGCTGATGGCACACCGCCAGGTGTCGAAGGCGATGGACGCGGTGGAACCGCTGGCGGACGAACTCGACGCGCCGCCGAAGCCGCGCGGCTTCTTCGCCCGCTTGTTCGGCGCGAAGCCCGCAGCGGTGGCCGTGCCGTCCGCCGCCGCGACGAAGTTGGCCCCGCTGCTCGCCGGCCTCGCCGACGGCTACGCGCTCAGCCTCCGGCGCGTCGAGAAGGTGCTGCCGCAGTACGGCCTCACGCCCATCGAGTGCGTCGGGCTGGCGTTCGACGCCGAGTTGATGGAGGTGGTCGAGATGGTCGGCGACACCGGCCAGCCCAGCCGGATCGTGGTGGAGGAAGTCCGCCGCGGCTACCGCCTGAACGGAACCATTCACCGCTTCGCCCAAGTGAAAGTGGCGCGGTGAATGCGGCAACACCGAGGCCCGCAGACGACGCTGACCGGGCGCGGATGAAGTCGGGATAAGATCGTAAACTGCTTATCATCCGAATCCGCGGCCGGTCTGCGTCGTCTGCGGGCCGCCTTCTGGTAGGGAATCATCATGGCCGATGTCATCGTCGGGATCGACCTGGGCACCACGAACAGCGAAGTCGCGGTGGTGCAGGACGGCAAACCGCGCGTCATCAATGTGGACGGCGACCCGATCCTGCCGTCGGTGGTCGGCCTGTCCGACGACGGCAAGTTGCTCGTCGGCCGGCCGGCCCGCAACCAGTACGTCCTCGCGCCCGACCGCACGGTGAAGTCGGTCAAGCGGAAGATGGGCCAGGACGTGAAGGTGTCGCTCGGCGACCAGCAGTTCCGGCCGCAAGAAATCTCGGCGATGATCCTCCGCAAGCTGAAGGATGCGGCGGAGAAGGACCTCGGCCATCCGGTGACGAAAGCCGTGGTGACGGTGCCGGCGTACTTCAACGACAGCCAGCGGCAGGCCACCCGCGAGGCCGGCGCGCTGGCCGGGCTGGACGTGGTCCGCATCCTGAACGAGCCGACCGCCGCCGCGCTGACGTACAACCCGGACCAAAGCAGCAGCGAGCGGTTCCTGGTGTACGACCTCGGCGGCGGCACGTTCGACGTGAGCATCGTGCAGGCCGAGGCCGGCGTGTTCGAAGTCCTCAGCAGCCACGGCGACACGCAACTCGGCGGCGACGACTTCGACGACCTGCTACTGGCCCACATCGCCGACGAGTTCCAGACGCTGTTCCAGGTCGATCTGCGCGAGAACGTGACGAGCAAAGCCCGCCTGCTCCGCGCCGCCGAGAACGCCAAGAAGCACCTGTCCGATCACCCGTTCGCCCGCATCGAGGAGGAGTTCATCGCCGAGAAGGACGGCGTGCCGCTGCACCTGAACATCGAGGTGGCCCGCGACGACTTCGAGGAGCTGATTTCGCCGCTCATCGCCCGCACAATGGACTGCGTGCAGAAGGCGCTCGACGACGCCAAGATCACCGCCGCGCAGGTCCAGCGGGTGGTGCTGGTGGGCGGCAGCACGCGGACGCCGATGATCGCCCGGCTGCTCGAACAGCGGCTGAACCAGCCGGCGCACAAGGAAGTTCACCCGGACCTGTGCGTGGCCCTCGGCGCGGCGGTGCAGGCCGCCATCATCGCCGGGCAGAACGTCGGCGCGGTGCTGGTGGACATCACCCCGCACACCCTCGGCATCAAGTGCCTGGAGTTCTCCCCGAGCTACCTGTCCAGCCCGAACGAGTTCAAGTTCGCCCCCATCGTGCCGCGCAACACGCCGCTGCCGACCAGCCGCAGCGAGGCGTTCTGCACCGTCTCCGACAGCCAGCCGTCGGTGGACATCGAAGTCTTCCAGGGCGAAAGCGGCGACGTGCGGCGGAACCACCGCATCGGCAAGTTCCTCATCGAGGGCCTGGCGCGGGTGCCGGCCGGCAACCAGCTCGTCGTCGAACTGAACCTGACGCTCGACGGCACGCTGAAGGTGTCGGCCCGCGAGAAGACGACGGGGCTGGTGAAGCAGATCACCATCGACAACGCGATGGCCCGGTTCGCGGTCGAAGAACGCGGCGCGGCGAAGGAGCGGCTCGACCGCATGTGGGCCGACCCGGAGTACGCCGCCGAAGGCGACGAGGAGACCGAAGGCAGCAGCGTGAACGACCTGCTGGACGAAGCGGACGAATACTTCCGCGACGAGGACAACGACGGCGAAGACGCTCCCGCCTTCGGCGACGGCGAGGACGACGACCTGTTCGAGAACGCCCCGACGGCCCCGCCACGGGTCACGGTGCCCGCCGAACCGGTCCCGGTCGCCGCCGCGACCACCGAGCCGGGGTTGCGGGAGTCCGCCCAGGCCGCGCAACTGCTGGTGAAGGCCGACAAGATCCGCGGCAAGGCGTCCGCCGAGGACCAAACCGAGGTGGACAAGCTGGCCGCCCGCGTGAAGGCCGCGCTCGACGAGAAGCGCTGGCCCGACCTGCAATCCGCCTGCAACGAGCTGGCCAACGTGCTGTTCTACTTGGAGTAGCCGAACGCGCTCGCGTTGCTCGCGGCGACGACCGACTCC
>JAYUFU010000428.1:0-29819 GCA_043738505.1 Fimbriiglobus sp.
CGCGTCCGACGGCACTCGTCCTTGGGGTACGTTGCCCCAGTGGAGTTCGAGTCTGCCGATTGTCCTTAACCGCGCGCCCGTTTTTCGTGGGGAATTCCACTACCCCGTTCCGATGAGAGGCCATACGGCATTGGAATCGTGTTCTCATACACGATCCGGCTGGTGGTGTCCGATTCTCCGGGAGAACGACGCTCCCGCCGAGCCGCCGACCGCACACGCGTCTCGGCGCGTGGTGGAGCGGACGTAGGGATGGCTGGCGCAATGCCGCCGTTCGATCGTGGCATAAGTGCACATATCTAGTGTGAGATTGATACCGCGTCTGCTCGCCAAGACGACCACGATGCCCGATTCCGTCACCTCAACCGCTTGGATTCCCCGCCTCGTCGCGTGAAGCAAGGCCGTGCGGTCTCTCATACACGAACCCGCTGACGGTGTCCCACCCTCGAAATCGGAGTGCCCCACTCCTCTCGGGAGTTCGACAGGATCCGCATCCACCGGCCGCCGGCCGAGGCGAAGCGACAGGAGCCGGCGTTCCGCTCGACCGACGACCGCAAGTTCCGGGACCGCTTGCAGGTCGTGCGGATGGCGTCCCAGGGGCGATTGCACCGGGACATCGCCGCCGACCTGGGGGTGAACCGCAAGACCGTCACCCGCTGGCTCAACGCCTACTGCGACGGCGGACTCGACGCCCTTCGGCCCCGCAACGCCCCCGGCAAGACCGGCCACATCCCGCCGAACTGGCCGACACCGTCCGGCAATGGGTGATCGACGGTCCCGCCGCGCGTGGCTGAGATCGGGCCAACGGGACGCACGAGGGGCTGGCCGGCCACCGGCTCGCCACGCACGGCGTCCGCACCTCCCGCCGCGCCGTCCGCACCTCCCGCAGTGCCGTCCGGCGGTTCTGCTCGCGGATCGGTATCCGCCTGTATCGCCCCACCTACCGGTACCTGCGAGGCGAGGCGATCAAGCAAGCCCACGCCAAAGCGGAGTTGGCCGACCTGGGGAAAGGGCGGCGGCCGGCGAACTCGTCCTGCCGAGCCGGGACGAGGCCCGCCTCCCGATGGTGCCGACGCGGGCGGCCACTCTCGGGGTGACGGGGCACCGGCCGACGGTCGGCACCCGCGACGACAAGAACCCGCTGTCCGTGTTCGCGGCGGTCAACCTGGCCACGGCGGCGTTGCACGCCAACTGGCTGAACAGCCCGAAGAACGCGACGGCGAAGACGGGCCGGAGCAAGACGCGGCGGGAGGCGTTCGCCGCTCACCTTCGGCACGTCGGGCGGATGTACCCGGCCGGGCGACACCGGCGGGTGGTGCCGGTGATCGACGACGCGCAGCGGCATCGGGGGAAGGTGATCGACGAGGCGTTGGCGGAGAACCGGCGTCGGGAGTTCGTCCGGTTGCCCAGTTCCAGCCGGCAACTGAACCCGGTCGAGCGGTTTTGGAAGGAGCTTCGCCGACGGGCGACGCACGCCCGCCTGTTCGACACCCCGACCGACCGGAAGGCGTCGGTGCGGAACAGCCTGCGGTACTTCCAGACGGTGCGGAGCAGTGGTGAAGACCTTGCTCACCGGCCGACCGCGGAAGTCGGCTCCGAAATGAGACAGCCGCAGCGGGTTCGTGTATCAGGCAGGCATCGAGAATGGATTGCCGCATGTGGGCGAGTACGGGGTTCCGGTCGCGGTGCACGTCGCCCGGCCGTCGGGGTCGTCTTGGCGAGCCGCAACAGCCGTTCGGCGGGCGTCATCTCCGCCGACCCGATCCGGACCAAGTTCGCGTCCGCCCGCCGCGACCTGGCCGCCGCCCTGATCGACCGCGACGACGAGATCGACTTGGCCCTCACGGCACTCGTCGCCGGCGAACACGTCCTCCTGGTCGGCCCGCCCGGCACGATCAAGAGCCAGCGGCCGGACGCCGTCGCTCGCTTCCTCGACGGCCGCCGGTTCGCCTGTCCACTCACCGCGTTCACCCAGCCGAACGAGTTGTTCGGGCCGGTGTGCTGGCCGGCCTCCGCGAGGACCGGTTCGTCCGCGTCACCGCCGGCCCGAGGCCGACGTGGCCTTCCTCGACGAGGTGTTCGAGGCCAGCCGCGCCATCCTCAACACACTCTTGCGCACCCCGAACGGGCGGACGTTCGGCCACGGCGGCGGCGTGTCCCGGCCGGTGCCGCTGCGGCTGCGCGTGGCCGCCTCCAACGAGTGGCCGAGCGCCTTCCAGGATCGCAAACTCGTGCGACTCGTGGCCCGTGCCCGAACTCTCATTGGCACGGGTTTGTCCGTCGCGGCGCAGAAATGAGCCACGTGGCGAATCGAAGGGTCCGATCAGCACTGGCTGGTCATGCGTACCCGCGAACGTGCCTGCGATCTCGACAGCTTGGAAAGGGCGTGGGGTTGCGTTCGCAGCAACCCGGACGCGGCTTGCGAGAACTACTTCCGCACGCCGTACTCGAATTCCGCGCCCGCCGACGCGATTCACTTGCCGGACCTTTGCGACCGGTTGAAACGAGGCGTGTGCCAGCCGACGAACGCCTGCAAAGTGTTCCTGCCGAAGCCGTCGGGGCTGCTTCGTCCAATCCCACTGCTCACCGCCGAGGACCAGGTGGTTTTTCAAGCGATGGTGAATGTCATCGCGGATCGCCTCCGTCCGAAGGTCGAAGCCCGATACAACCGGGAGGTGTTCGGGCACCTCTTGGCGGCGCGTCCGAGCGTGCGGATCAACTGGGCCGCTCGCCGTGCCTTCGCGGACGGCTTCGTTTGCTCCGCCAAATTCGACCGGACGGCCTTCTGCGACAGCCTCGATCACGGAGTGCTGAGCCACTTCCCGACGGACCTGCGCTGCGACGAGGGTTTCCTCCAGCGACCGATCAACTGCCTCGACACGTGGACTTCGACGCAAGGCGGCATTTGCCGCAATCACGGCACCCCTCGAGGACCAATCCGTTCGGCCCTACTTTCCGAAGTGGTTCTCCAGCGCTTCGACCGGAATCACCGCGTGCCACCCACTGTCCGCTACTTCCGCCACACGGATGACATTCGGCTCTTTGCCCGATTCCCGAGCCTGATCGCGGAGTTGCGCGCCACCGCCGATGGTCGGATCGCGTCGGACAGGCTCGCGGACATCGATTCCTTCGTGCGGGAATGCGTCGGCGACAGTTCCCTCCACGGAGCGGACTACATCGCAGCGGTGACGGCGTGGGGCACCCGCCGCGATTCGCCCTCGCGGCACACGATCCCGTCGAGGGTGCGAAAACTGTCACCGTGGTGGCCACAGGCGGACGTGGTGGCCGCGCTGGTCGCCGGAACACTGAACGATCCGGTGCGCGAAAACCTGCTGAACGATTTGCTTCGCTCCGCCGTCAGTTGCGTGTCGGCAGCGGCGGCGGTACGGATCGCGCAGGCCGTCCGAATGTGGCCGGCGCGAATGGCTCAATCCGGCACGGACGCCGCTTCCCCACCAGCGCGGCTGGCCAGCGCCGGCAGCCACGGGTCGGCGGAATACGTCAGGAACCGCCCGCTGCCGTCGGCGAACAGGAAGTGCGCGCCGCCGGGGTGCAGGCTCCAGAAGTGGAAGGCGTCGCAGTTGTTCGACACTTTGCCAGGGCCGAAGTGCTGGCGGTCGGTCGGGCACTCCGGGAAGCGGTCGCGGTTGCGGCTTCGCACGCCCAGCACGCCGTCCCCGTCGCCGTCCTTGCTCTGGCCCCAGCCGGCGTACCACCAGCCGAGGATGAGGTCGGCGCTCGGCGGCCGTTCGCCCGCCAGCAGGGTGTTCGATGTGCCGTCGGTGACATCGGCGAAGCTGTGTTTCGAGCCGTAGTAGAGCAGGCCGTCGCGCTGGGCCGGATTGTAGCCGATCACGCCGAGGAAGGCGGTGTAGCCGTAGGTCACGTCGCCAGTCGGCTGCTTGTGCGTTTGCGGGGTGAGCGTGCGGCCGTCCATCGGGCAGAGGAACGCCTTCACGACCGTACCGGCCGGGGTGTGCGGCGGGTGGTGCCAGAAGACCGGATCGGCGACATACGCGGCCAGCGTCCGGTTCCAGAGTTCGGTCTGTTCGAGGTGCGGCAGCAGCCGCGCCTGCCAGTTCTGGTACGGCTGCGGCTGGGTCTTGTCGTCGGTCGCGGTGACGCCCGTCGGCAGGCGGTTGTGGACGCCGTGGTAGCCGTGGACGGCGAGGCCGAGCTGGTGGACGTTGTTCAGGCACTGCGTCCGCGCCGCCGCCGCCCGCACCCGCTGGATACCAGCCAGCGTCAACCCCGCCGCCAGCGCCAGAATGGCGATGACGACGAGGGTTTCTACCAGGGTGAACGCGGGACGGGTCCGTGCGCGCATGACATCTCCTTCACCTACTTCACAGTCGAGAGAGTTACCATCGAAGTGGTGCGTAGTCTCAGGTGGGACCCGGATCGTTACCGGGACCGGTGCAGGTCGTCTTGTCCGCAGCTTGTGGTTGCTCGCCATTTATCGGCACGGGAGTCTTTGCCTCACTTCGGAAC
The DNA here is from genome assembly GCA_043738505.1 of Fimbriiglobus sp. Classification (GTDB taxonomy): domain Bacteria; phylum Planctomycetota; class Planctomycetia; order Gemmatales; family Gemmataceae; genus JALHQU01. Next base: position 4,489 of record JAYUFU010000428.1, read on the forward strand.
TCATACCCTTGTCTTGAGACGGGGACGTTACACGAGTTTTGCGCCTTGCACTTCGTCCGTTGCGTGGCGAGTGCTCCCATAGGCGGAATCACACAGGATTTGGTGAGATCCGCCGCTGGGTCGTTTGTATCAACGACGCACCGTCCTGTTGGCGTCCCCGGTATCGGTGCCGGTCCGAAACAGAACTCGCACACGCCAACTTGGTACTGGTAGAACGCACCTCCACCTGAGTTGGTGTACACGAGGGTCCGGAGACGGCACTGCGCGTCACAGCCGTCGGCCGGATCGGCACCGGGCGATGAAGCCACCAGGAGGATCAGGCAGATGGCGCAGCCGAGAAACAGAGTGGTCGCGAACTTGAACATGGCGTTCTCCTATCAGGAGGTTGGGGGGAGTGTTGCGCGTGGCGTCTTTCGCCAACGGAGCCACCACGACGCAACAGCGAGGAAGACCGTCACTGCTGAGAGGAACCAAACGATTCGGTTCCTCCACCACGGGTCTGCGCGGACTGTACCTTCTCGAACGTGTACGGGGTCCGTCCCAGGGGCAGGGGCATAGCTCCCGTCCGGCTGAACGATGCCAACGATTTTCGGGTTCCACGTCTCGTCCAAAACTCGCGCACCGACCGGGAACGCGATTTCTCGACTGAGTTCTTGCGTTCCCTTATTCAACACGGTTCGTAGAACAGTGTGATCGTAACTGGCTTCGGGTGCCCGCTTCGCATTCAAGAGTCGGATGTTCCATTTTGAGAGAACATGACCGATCTGGTCGTTCACAGCATAATCGAAGTCGCAAATCACGCTTCTCCGGTCGTTGTGGCCGTATTGCGACCGCACAACGAGCCAGTCACGGGTGCCGTCGAGCCAAAGTGTCTCCACGTCCCCGGTCGCAGACCGGGCCTCAAGTGTGGTGCACAGCACGCCACGGATCACAGCTGGCGCGGAGATCACCTGGAAATCTCCAAGACGGAAAGCCACTATCGGCCCAGGACCGTTGCCCCGGAGGTGGCGAGTGAGCGGCCCAAATGGATCCGCAAAAGCCTCGAAATAGTTGGGCCCTTTCGTCACGGTGACGACCGACGTTGTTCCGATCAAGTCGCGGAACCCACGCACCCCTTGCTCACTACAGACGGTGACGCTCCGTATCTGTCCGAACTCCTTCCCGTCCCAGCCAGTGCCTTCCTTCTCCATTCGAATTGTCGCCTCTGCGAGAAAGAACTTGGCGACATACTTCGTCGCGGTCTCGTTCTCCGGCACGGCTTTTCCAGATGGATCCCGAAGGGCACCTCTCCCAAATACTGACTTCACTTCGAACTCGACTTCGGCCGACTTCACCTTCTCGCCGCGCACCTTCCAGGCGTCCTCGATCTGTTCGATCACCGGCTTCGCCGGTTGCGGCTGCGCCACGGCGACGTTGCCCACCAGCCCGACCACCACCAGCAGGAAGAACGCGCGGGTCATTTCCGGGCCTCCGGGCGGGGGACGGTGGGGACGGCCGAGATCACCGGCACGGCGACAGCCACCGTCTCGCCGGTGTTCAGCGTCACGACGAACTTGGCGGCGGTTTCAGTGCCGGTCGCTTGGATCACTTGCTCGACGGCGAAAGTGGTCAGCCCGGCGGTATTCGCCAGCGGTTTCACGGTCAGCCCCGGCCCGACGGCCTCGACTTTCGTCACCGTCATCGTCCGGCCACTGACGGAGTGGAGCGTGATTGTCTCGGAATGTGTCGCGCCGGGTTCGCGGTGGCCGGTGTAGATGAGGTCCGGCGTCGCCTGGATGTCCGGCCCGACGGTGAATCGCACCGGCACCGTCTTCGCCGGCAGCAGTTTGCCGTCGAGGTCTTCGGGGGTCAGCGTCAGCGTGGTCTCGTGCAGGCCGGCCTTCAACCTCTGTCGCGGCGTCACGGTCACGTTGAAGTGCAGGCGATCCGCCGTCGGCACCAGGGTCAACGCCGCGTCCGTGACCTCTCCCATCGCCTTCACATGCAGACCGCTCAGCTTCGTGAGTGCCGGCACGCCGAAGGTGAACGCGGCCTTCTCCGGGGCGAGGTCGGACACGCGGCCGAGGTCGAGCCGCTGTGGCACCCGTATCGCCTGTTTGACGCGGCCGCTCAGCAGCCACTCGAATTGTTTCGGCTGACCGGCCACGGTCGCCCAGATCGCCACGCGGAACGGCGTCTCACCGGTTTGGCCCTGCTTGTCGGCTTGGCTCAGATTCACCGACACGGCCACGCGCTGCTTGCCGTGCGGCGGCAGGGTGAAGCTTCGCGGCTCGAAGGTTTGGCAAGCACAGGAACCGGAGATCGACTGCACGTCCTGCGGCTGGTCGGTGGTGTTCTCGACATGCACCGGCCAGACGAATTGCTCCTGCTCCCACACGTCCCCGAAATCGAGTTGCGTCGGCCGGATGGATAGGACTGGCGATTCGACCGGCTTGGCGACGGGCGACCCGAGGACGGCAAGGGTGGCGAACCGAGCAGCGACGGCCAAGCCGACGGCCATGAGGCCGATCACCACCCATCGCGTACTCGCGGTTCGCGTCATCACGGAGAAAGTCCCCCGGTGCCACACCGAACCAGAATTGACGAATAAACAAACGTATAGTAGGCGGCCATTCGCGCTTTGTAAATAGGTCGCGGTCATTTTGTTCGAAGATTTCCGCGCAGTCTCGGATTCGCACTGGCTGGCCCGTTGGGAGGAGGGCGTCACCACGCCACCCAGTTCCGCGCGACCCGGAAGCGATTCGCGCGCCCACTCAAGCCAGCCGGACGGTGTCGTCGGCGAGGCGGGCGGCTTCGGTCGGGCTGTGGGTGACGTGCAGGATGGCCGTGGCGCGGGTCGCCTTCAGCGCCAGGAGCAGTTCGATCAGGCCGTCGCGGGTCGGCTCGTCGAGCGAGGAAAGCGGTTCGTCCAGCAGGAGAATGTCCGGGCGGAAGGCGAGCGCCCGGCCGAGGGCGACGCGGCGCGCCTCCCCGCCGCTGAGGCCGACGGCGCGGCGGTCGAGGAGGCCGGCGAGGCCGAGCCAGTCGGCGAGTTCATTCACCCGCGCGGCGCGGGCGGCCGCGCCCCACTCGCGCACCCGCAGGGCGAAGGCCAGGTTCTCGCGGACGGTGAGGGTGCGGAAGACGGCGGCGTCCTGCGGGACGTAGCCGAGGCCGCGCGCGGCGGGCGGCCAGTCGGTCGCGTCGGTGCCGCGCAGCCGCACCCGCCCGGCGGCCGGCGACCGCAGCCCGGCGACCACTTCGACCAGGCTCGTCTTCCCGCACCCGGTCGGCCCCATGAGGGCGACGTACCCGCCGGCGGGCACGGCCAGCGACACGGGGCCGAGGCGGAACGTCCCCTGGCGAATGGCGATGGCGTCGAGGTGGATCACGCGGGCATGATACGCCGCGTCGGCGCGTCCGGGTCGCCGGCCGCTTCCGGTCGGGAAGGGGAAGTCTATTTCCGGCGACCGGCGGACGGCAAGGGGAACCGGAGTCCGGCTGCTTCCCTACTCCTTCGCCTTCGGGATGGCGTCGGGCGGGGGCTTCGGCAGGGTCGGGAGCGTGGGCGAGCCGGTCAAGAACTTGGCCACGTCCCAGATCAGCACGCCGAGTTCGCGGTCGATGGACAGCGTCTTCACCCCGCTGGGCAGGAAGCTAGCCCCCACGACCGCCTTGCCGTGCTTCTTGAAGGTGGCCACGTCCTTCGCCGCCGCCGCATCCCACAGCTTCACGGTGCCGTCGGCGGAGGCGGACAGCACCCACCGCCCGCCGGGCTTGACGGCCACGTCGCGGATGCCGGCGGCGTGCCCCTTCAGTTCCGCCACCCGCTTGCCGTCGGTCGGGTTCCACAGCTTCACCACCGCGTCGTCGCCACCGGTCAGCAGCAGCGATCCGCCTTCGGCGAAGCGGACGGCTGTGGTCGCGCCCGCATGGGCGTCCCACGTCTTCAGCACGTCGCCGGTGCTGAAATCCCAGAGGATCACGTTGCGATCCGCCGCCACCGCCGCCACCTTCGCCGTCGGGTGTAGGGCGATGGCGTGGACGTACTTGGTGTCGCCTTCGAGCCGGCGGATTTCCTTGCCGGTGGCCGCGCTCCACCAGATGACCGCGCCGTCGAAGCCGCCGGAGATGACCTTCGTGCCGTCGCCGCTGAACGCCACCGCCGACACCATCGCCGCGTGCCCGTCGAGCTTCTTCAACTCGGTGCCGCTGTCGATGTCCCAGATGCGGACGGTGCCATCGACGCCGCCGCTGACGGCCTTCTTGCCGTCGGCGCTGAAGGCCACGGCCCAGACGGTGGCGGTGTGCCCGACGAGCCGCTTCAGGTCGCGGCCGCCTTCCACGTCCCACACGCGGACGCTGCGATCCGCCGCACCGATGAGGGCGAGTTTGCCGTTCGCACTGAGGGCCACGGCGTTGGCCACGTTGCCTTGCGCCTCCAGCGGGTCGAGTTCGCCGGTGTTGTCGGTCAGGGCCGCGCCGTTCACGTTGCCGCGGAACAGCTCGCCCATTTGCAAGTCGCGGGCCAGGTCGCCGAACGCCTGCACCCACACCGGCCGGGACACAGTGCCGCCGGCGGCGCGGAGCGCGCCCAGGCTCTGGCGGAGCGGCTCGCTGGCGTCGATCCGCGCGCGGAAGGCGTCCGCCGTCAGCCCCACTTCGGCGCTCGCCGCGATCAGGTCCACGTCCGCCTCGTATTTCAGCGTGATGGTCGAGACGGCTTCGGTGCGGGCCACCTTCGCGCCGGTCTTGGCCACCGCCGCCGCGTAGCTCTTCATGTCCTCGTCCATGGCCGCGAGGGTCTTGTCCTTCGGCGGGTAGAGTGCCTTGATCTGCTCGATTTCCAGTCGGGTGAATGCCTTCGCGTTCTTCTCGACGTGATCCCGCACCTGATCGGCCTTCGGCAGGATGCCGGTGACGTGGCACGACATGCACGACACGCCGGCCTCCACCGCGCGGTCTGGCCGGCGCGGGTCGGAGACGATGGCCTGCGGCGCTTTGTCGAGCCGGGCGTTGGCTGCGTTCACGATGAAGTAGGCGTGCAGGCCGTTCGGCAGCGCGAAGATCATCTCCCCGCCGAAGTGGACGAACGAGTTCTCGGCCTGGCCGGGTCCGAGCGGGAAGGCGAACACGTTGCGGCGGTCGGCCGGCTGCGGGGCGGTGCGGTCCACCAGGTTCTGTGGCACCTCGTCGAAGTCGTAGCTCCGCCAGTACGGGCCGTTCAGCGCGTCGTGCCGCTCCAGCACGCGATTGGACCGCGCGATGCCGGACCCGTTGAACGCCGTCCGCATCACCCGTTCTTGCTGGATGTTCAACGCCGAATCGACGCGGAGCTGCTTCTCCAGGTCGCCGAGGTTGCCGGGCAGTTGAAGCAGGTCGTAATACAGCGGCGAGCGGCTGGCGGTGGCGACGAACCAGTCGGCCCGCACCACCGGCACCTTCGTGGCCGTGCCGACCATCATCGCCCGTGCGGAACCCGAATCGGTGATCAGGCCATACGGGTAATCGTTGAGCATCCGGTTCCACAGGGTCGCGTCCCACAGGTACCAGCGCAGGTCGATCCGCAGCACCGTCTTCGCCGCGTCGATGGGTTCGGGAGTGCGGACCTTCGGGTGCCAGGAAAGCGAGTTGAGCAACTTCGACAGGGCGTTGCGGTAGGTTTGCAACTCGTCGTCGCCGAGGCCAGCGTTGTGCAGGTGCGTGAGGCTGAAATAGCGGACGAACCGGCGGGCGCGGCGGTCCACCGTTTCGAGGTCGGCCAGCACCAGTTGCGTCACGTCGGCGGCGGAGATGGCCTTCCGCTGCGGGGCGACGACTTCCGACCCCGCGCCGGCGTCGATCCACTCCTTCAGCGTGGCGAGGTCGGCGTCGCTCACGCGCGGCTTCTCGCCCGGCGGCGGCATGGTGCCGGCGACGATGCGCTTCACCACCAGCGAAGCGGCCGCGTTCCCGGCGACCACCTTCTTGCGGTCGGCCAGCTTGGCGAAGTCGAGGATGTAGTTGAACCCGCCCTCGACGCTCCCGTCTTGCCCGTGGCAGCGGTGGCAGTGCGCGTCGAGGATCGCCTTCGCCTTCGCGGCGAGCGGGTCGGCGGCGAGGGCGGGCGAAGTCGCGGCGAACGCGGTGACGGCGGCGAGAAGCAATCGACGCATGGCACGCCCCTGTTTCGATTCGACCGAGGGGAATCCCCAACACATTAGACGTACCACCCCCGCCGACGGATTACCAGCACCGTTGGTAACGGCGGTGGAACCGGGCGAGTCGTGACGACGCCCTCGTCGCCCGGCGCGGCCGTCAGAACAACTCCACCCGGCTGCCGAAGGCGGCCAGCAGCGCGGCCTGGCCGGCCGACCCGATGTTCGTGAACCGCAGGTTCAGGTACTCCACCGTCCGCACCGGGCCGAGGCGATCGGCCAGCTCCATCGCCGACTGGTCGGTCAGCGGGTTGCCGCCGAGGACGATCCGCTTCAGCCGCCGGAGCAGGCCGGTGTTCAGCAGCGAAATCACCACGTCGTCGGTCATCTGGCAGTACGAGAAGTCGATCTCGGCCAGCTTCGGCGGGAACGGCAGGTCGCTCTCCCCGTCGGGCGGCCCGCCGACGAACGGGTCGTCCAGCGGGATGCCTTCCAGGCTGATCGCCTCCAGCCGGTGCAGGCGGTGGATGGCGGCGACCACGTCGGCCGTCGGCGGCGGGTCGTCGGTGGGCGGGTGGTCGATGTGGTCGGCGTCGAAGATGGACAGGCGGGTGACGGGGGCGATGTGCGGGCACCGCACGAACTCGAACGGGAGGGCGAGCAGCTTCGTCACCGACACCAGACTCGGCAGCGGTTGAAGCCCGGCGATCATTTCGCTCAGCGGCAGGAAGTCGCGGACGTGCAGTTCCAGTTCGTCCACGAACCCGCGGCGGAAGCGGGGCTTGTGCGCCGCGAGCGGTTCGGCGACCGGGCCGAGGATGTCCGCCAGGTGGTCGTCGATCAACTCCTGCTGCCGCTTCCAAAGATAGACGAAGACGTTCTGGGCGGCGCGGGGAAGGGTTTCCTTGGTGGCGATGTCGCACTGGAGGCGGATGAACTCGGCGCGGCGCTCGAACCCGCGCTCCTCCAGCCAGTCGGCATACACGAGGCGGGGCAGGTCGGCGTCCGGGTGGGCGGCGACGCCGGCGAGCAGCGCGAGTTCGTCGGGGTTTTGGGGCATAAGGGTCACGCGGCCGCGAATTCGACTTCGGACACGCCGGCGATCTGCCGCGACCAGGCCGTCACCAGTTCGACCTCGGACACGCCGGCGATCTTCCGGGACTGGGCCATCACGACTTCCCGCTGCTTGGCGACATACTGGGGGTCCGTTGGAACCAATCGAAGCGTGACTGTGCCGGGTTCGGCCCGCGATTGCGCGGGATCGAGTGTCAACCCCGCCCCGCCGCCGGCCTGAGCGTACTCGTCGAGTTCGCCGATGAAATCGACCACGCGGCCGAACACCTCGTCGGCGTCCGCACCGGCGTCGAGCGTGAGGACCAGATCGAACCCCGCCGCCGCCGCCGCCGTCGCTTCCGCCCGCTCAGCGGCGCGCGCGGCTTTCTCTTCCTCGATGCGGGCGAATTCGGCCTCGTACCGCGCCATCGTCTCTCGGTGGGCGGCGTCCGCCTTCGCGTTCGATTCCACGGACTGCCGCTGGAGGTCACGCTTCAGTCGGCGCGTGAGGTAAAGGATCCACGCGGTGAGCAGGACGGCCGAGAACAGGGGCGGCAAGATCAGCTCGGGCTTGAACATGCTTTTCTCCGGTTAGGTCCGCTTCCGCGATAGCGTTTCGACGGCGTCCGCGAGCCGCTTCAATTCCGCCGTCAACGTGTCGGTCAACTCGCGAAGTTCCTCGTGCCGTTCCAACTTCTCCGCGAGCAACGTCGCTTGACTTTCCCTCGCCTCAGCACGCCGAGCCTCATTGTGCGCGTCGTCCCGCCTCAGCGTCTGGGCATTGGCTTCCTTGATCTGATTGTACGCATAGTACGCCAGCAATCCCATGAGGAGGACGATGGGGAACTGAACCAGGACGCTCGGTAACCAGTCGGGCATCGCGCACGCTCCGTGTGGATCGGGACGGTTTCTGCTACCAGAGGCTCCCCCCGACATTTAACCACCGGCCGCCGCGCGATACAATTCCATTCTACGCCCGTCGTCCGCGCGCGAGGTCGCTCATGTCGTTCCGTCCGCTCCTGTTGCTCGCCCTGGTCGCGTCCCCGGCCGTCGCCGCCGACCCGGCCGCCGACGCCAAGCTGGTGGCCACCGCCGAGGCCCTGTTCGGCGAGCTGAAAACCGAGACCCTGCCGAACGGCCTGCGCGTCTACTTGCTGCCGGTGAAAGGCGCGCCGGTCGTCACCACCATGCTGGCCTACAAGGTCGGCTCGTGCGACGAGGAGAAGGACCAGACCGGCCTCAGCCACTACCTCGAACACCTGCTGTTCAAGGGCACCGACAAGCTCGTCCCCGGCGACATCGACCGCGCCACCCAGCGGAACGGCGGGCGGAACAACGCCTACACGTCCGAGGACATGACCGTCTACCACTTCGACTTCGCCGCCGACCGCTGGAAGCAGGCGCTGGAGATCGAAGCCGACCGCATGCGGAACACCCGCATCGACGCCAAGCACGAGTTCCAGCAGGAGAAGGGCGCGGTCATCTCCGAGTTGAAGGGCGGCGAGGATCAGCCGTGGGACTTGGAATACAAGGCCATCCTGCCGTTGCTGTTCCCGAAGGGGTCGCCCTACGCCCACCCGGTCATCGGCGAGGAGAAGCACGTCCGCGCGGCCACCGCCGAGGTGATCCTGCGGCACTACGACAAGTGGTATCACCCGAACAACGCCTCGCTCATCATTTGCGGCGGGTTCGACCCGGCCGAGGCGCTGGAACTGGCCAAGAAGCTGTTCGGCAAGATCCCGAAGGAAGACCTGCCGGAGCGGAAGCCGTTCCCGAAGTTGACGCCGCGCGAGACGCAGGTCCGCAGCGAGTTCGTCACCAAGTTCGACGCGGCGCGGGGCAGCCTCGGCTTCAACACGGTGAAGGTCGGCGACCCGGACGATTACGTCCTCGACGTGATCCACGACGTGCTGGCCGCCGGCAAGACGGCCCGCCTGTACAAGCGGCTGGTCGAGGGCGACGAGCTGTGCAATTCCGTGTCGGCCGGGAACAACACCGGCCGCTACCCCGGCTGGTTCAACGTGCAGATCGAGGTGCTGAAGGGGAAGGACCGCAAGAAGGCCGAGGCGGCGGTGTTCGAGGAGTTGGCGAAGCTGGCCGAGAAGCCGATCCCGGCCGACGAGCTGGCCCGCGTCCGCCGGCGGGCGCTGGCGACGTTCCTGTTCAGCCGCGAGAGCGTCCACAACCTGGCCGACTTCATCGCCCGCACCGTGACGTACTCGGACCTGGACTACCTGCGGACGTACCTGGCCAAGTTGACCGCCGTCACCCCGGCGGACGTGCAGCGGGTGGCGAAGAAGTACCTGCGGAAGGAATCGGCCGCCGTCGTGTGGTCGGTGCCGGACGACGACCCGCACCCGCCGGCGAAAGTGAGCCCGCCGCGCAAGCAAGGGCCGCTGGCTTCTGGCGTGACCGACGCCGACGGCCCTCGCTCGCGCGTCGGGCTAACAAGACAACCGGCCCAAAAAGACCCCGCGCCCGCCGGTGGCGCGGCCCTCGACCTCACCAAAGCCAAGCGCGTCGAACTCAAGAACGGCATGGTCGCCATCCTGCTGGAGAATCGCCGGCTGCCCATCGTCGTGGCCGAGGCCTACGTCGCCGACACGCGGCTGCGCGAATCGGCCGAGCAGACCGGCCTCGCCGTGCTGGTCGGCGACATGCTGGAGGAAGGGGCCGGCAAGCGCACCGGCGAGCAGATCGCCGAACTCATCGAGAACACCGGCGGCAGCCTGAGCATGGGGTCCACCGGCGGCACCCTGAAGGTGCTGACCCCGGACACCGCCGTCGGTCTGGAACTGCTGTTCGACTGCCTGGCCAAGCCGACCTTCCCGGCCGAGGCGCTCGACCGCAAGAAGGCGCAGCAGCTCTCCGTCATCGCCGACGTGGAGACGCAGCCGCAGAACCGGGCCAAGATGCTGCTGAACGAACGGATTTACGGCGACCACCCGTTCGGCCGCTCGGCTTACGGCAAGAAGGCAGTCGTGTCGAAGTTCACGGCCGCCGACTGCAAGAAGTTGCACGCCAGCCTGTTCGTGCCGAACAACACCACCGTCGTCGTGGTCGGCGACTTCGACACGGCCGACATGCTGAAGACGCTGGAATCGCTCACCGCCGACTGGAAGCCGGGCAAGCTGCCGGAACTGACGGTCGCCGCGCCGAAGAAGGACGGGCTGCCCGGCGAGCAGATCGTCACCGACCCGACGGCCTCCCAGACGCACGTGTTCGTCGGTCACCTGGGCGTCACCCGCGACGACCCGGACTACTATTCGTTGCTGGTCATGGACAACGTGCTGGGCGTCGGGCCGGGGTTCACCGATCGCCTGTCGTCCAGCCTCCGCGACCGCCAGGGGCTGGCGTACACGGTGAACGCCAGCATCGCCGGGTCCGCCGGCGACCGCGTGCCGGGGCTGTTCGTCGGGTACATCGGCACGTTCGCCGACAAGTACCTGATCGCCCGCGACGGCTTCGTGAAGGAGATCAACCGCATCCGCGACGAGAAGGCGACCGCGCAGGAGGTGGCCGACGCCAAGAAGTACCTGCTCGGCAGCCTGCCGTTCAAACTGACCACCAACGAGCAGGTGGCCGACCAGTTGCTCACCGCCGAGCGGTTCAAGCTGGGCTTCGACTTCCTGGCGAAGTACGCGGCGGCGGTGGACAAGGTGACGGTGGCGGACGTGCAGGCGGCGGCCAAGAAGCACCTCGACCCGAAGCGGCTGACGGTGGTGTCGGTCGGGCCGATCGGCACCGACGGCAAGCCGCTGCCGGCCCCGAAGGACGACAAGTGACGAACGCCGGACGGGTGGGAGGCGTAGGAGACAGTGCGGAACGGAGATTGCGGAGTGCGGAATCGGGCGACCGATTCCGACGTACCTCCCGCGGCACGTCATCGCGTCACGGTTCTATTCACTCCGCATTCCGACTTCCGCATTCCGCACTCGGATTCCCCATGAACATGAACCTGAAGATCGGCCTGGCCCTCGCGCTGCTGGTGGCGGCGGTGATCGGTGCCACGGTCATCACCCAGTTCTCGGAAGGCGAGCCGGACAAGGCGCTGGCGGGGCCGGCCGGGGACGGGTTCAAGGGGGGGATGCCGCTGTCGTTCAAGGACGCCAACCTGTTCTACGACCCGAAGGCCGACGGGTACGCCATGCGGGAGTTCCCCGGCTACTTCGAGGTGAACAAGGAGGTCCACTGGGCCACCTACCTGCTCCGCAACGCGAACCCGATGCCGGTGAAGCTGACCGCCCAATGGCGGAGCTGCGTGGCCTGCTCGCAAGTGCGACTCGCCGTCCTGACCGCCGACGAGAGTCGGTTGATGAGGCGGAACGTCGGCGTGGCCGCCGCCGTCGGCGGGCTGATGCCCGACCCGGAAACGGCGCTCCACCGCCGCGCCGACGCCGGCGAGTTGACGTGGCAGCCGATGGACTTCGACAAGCCGGACCAGGAGTTAACGGTGCCCGCCGCCGCCGACCCGGACACGCCGACGTGGTGCGCCCTGCAACTCGGCTTCGAGGTGAAGCAGAACGGCCCGAATACGCTCAGGGCCAATATCGGCATGCAGGCGGACGGCATGCGGACGCCTGCCGCCCAGCAGTTCACCGTCACGTTCGTCGGCGACTCGGCTCAACGGGTGTCGCCCAGCCCCTACGATTTCGGCGTGATCGGCGAGCGGAGCGATCCGAAGCCGGTCGAGTTGTACTACTGGTCCACCACCCGCCCGCAGTCCGCCTTCGCCCCGCCGAAGGTGGGCGGGCTGGACGGCGACCCGTTCTTCGCCGTGTCGCCGCCGCTCCCCCTGTCGGCGGCGGAGTTGGAGGGCCTCGCCCGTCGCGCCTCGTCCGAGAAGATGGCCGTGCGGGCGCGGGGCGGGTACAAGTTCACCGTCACCCTCCGCCGCGACAACCCGACCCCGACCGGCCCCCGCGAACTGGACATCGGCCCGGTCGAGCGGAACATCACCGTGGGCGCGTCGGACGGCAGCACCGGCGGGCAGGCGGTGCAGCTCTCCGCCACCGTCACCGGCCTCGTCGCCCTGGTTGACAGCGACGCCATCAACCTCGGCGACTTCCGCGGCGTCGTCGGCACCGAGAAGGAGTTCAAGCTGACCAGTGGGCGGCTCGACCTCGAGTTGGAGCCGGCGAACGACGGCACCGGCGTGGCCCGCGACCGCAACCCGCCCGGCGTGACCGTGGCCGCCGTCGGCAAGCCGGTCGTGGAGAACGGCCTGAAGCGGTGGACGTTCAAGGCGACGGTCGCCCCGAACGCCTTCGGCGCGTCGGTCAACGGCCCGCTGCTGGTGTTCCGCGCGCCGGCCACCGGCCAGATGGTCCGCTTCCCGCTGAAGGGGACCGCCAACAACCGGTGAGCGGGAAGACCTCACCCCCCGGCCCCCTCTCCGTCCCGGAGAGGGGGTGTTCAAGGGGGAGACGGTTTTGTTCGCCCGCCGCGCCAGCAAGGGACGGGTGGCGTTGCGCCGCCGATCACGGCTGGCCCCTCTTGTGGTCTGCCCCTTGCTGGCGCGGCGGGCTAACAAGATGGACCCTCTCCGGCTTTCGGTTGCCCTCGCGGGCCGGCGCGGTTTCGGGTATCTCGGAAGGATGACCGCCACACCCCGACTCGGAGGATTCCCCGTGTCCGAGCCTTCGCCGCACACCCCCGCCCGCCCGTCCGCCCGGTTCCTCGCGCCGCTGGCCGCCGCCGCGCTGGTCCTCACTTGTCTCGCCGTCGCCACCGGCTTCTGGTGGTCGAACCGCGCCGGCCGCACCCCCGAGCCGCAGGCCGAGCAGCCGAAGGCGACCTTGCCCGGTAGCACGAAGGTGGACGGCCAGCCAATGTTCGCCGACTGGCCGAAGGCCGCGCCCGACCTCGTCCTCGTCGTCAGCGGGCAGACCTACGGCTACCTCCAGCCGTGCGGGTGCAGCCGGCCGCAGCAGGGCGGACTGGAGCGGCGGTACAACTTCATCCAGCAGTTGAAGGCGAAAGGGTGGAACGTGGTCGGCCTGGACGTGGGCGACATCGTGCCGAAGCCGCCGACCGGCGACGAACTGGCGGTGCCGGCCGAGCAGAACTTCAAGAAGTACGAGTACGCCCTGAAGGCGTACAAGGAGATGGGGTACGCGGCCGTCGGCGTCGGCGAGTACGACTACAAGAAAGACCTGTTCCAGTTGCTCCCCCGGTACGCCCTGAATCACCCGGACCAGCCGCCGTTCCTGCTGTCCGGGAACGTGGTCGGCGTCGAACGCGATCAGGCCGGGAAGGTGACGAAGACCACCCCCCGCGCCAAGTACTTCGGCACGGTGGACGGCAAGCCCGACGGCCGTGACGCGGTCGCCGCCGGCGTGGTCGTCGCCGAGAAGGGCAAGCTGCCGTTCGGCGTCATCGGGCTGACCGCCCCGTCGGTCGCCGACGCCATCACCGGCGGGGACAAACCGAAGGGGCCGTACCACTTCGAGGAGTACGGCAAGCACCTGACGGCGGCGCTGAAGGTGTTCGGCGATCACCCGGCCAAGCCGGAACTGAACGTGCTACTGCTCCAGGGCAACAGCACCGAGGCGCAGCAGGCGGCGCAGGACTTCCCCGGCGTCCAACTGATCGCCAGCCTGACCGATTCGTCCGAACCGCCCGGCGTGCCGATGGAAAACGAGCAGACCAAGCAGCTCGTCATCCAGGTCGGGCACAAGGGCCGGTACGTCGGCGTCGTCGGCGTGTACAAGACGCCCAAGGGGTTCGACTTCAAGTACCAACTGGTGGCGCTCGGCGAGGAGTACCTGACCCCGGCCGGCCCGGCCGCCGAGAAGGCGAACAAGGTGCTGCAACTGCTGGAGGAGTACGCCAAGGACGTGAAGGACAGCGACCTGCTCAAGCAGTACACGAAGGACCGGCCGCTGCACCCGGCCCAGATCAACAACCCGAAGGCGAACCTGACCTACATCGGCTCGGCGGCGTGCGCCAAGTGCCACGCCAAGGAGTACGAGGTGTGGAGCGGGCACAAGCACTCGCACGCCTACGAGGCGCTGGAGAAGCTGGCCAAGCGGCCGGGGTTGCAGAACTTCAACGGCGAGTGCCTGGCCTGCCACACCACCGGGTTCCGCCACCAGTCCGGGTTCGAGAGCGTGGCGAAGACGCCGCTGCTGCTGAACAACGGGTGCGAGAACTGCCACGGCCCCGGCAGCGGGCACGCCGCCAACGACAAGGACAAGGCCCTGCGGACGGCGATGCTGCCGTGGCGGTTGACCCCCGACGACAAGCTGCCGCCGAAGGCCGTGCTGGAGAAGTACGGCAACCTGTCGGAGGTCGAGCGGGCCAAGGATGCCACCATGCCGGCGGACACGAAGCGGTTGGTGAACGTGCGGATCGCCGCCCTGTGCATGAGGTGCCACGACGGCGACAACGACCCGAAATTCGACACGTGGACGTACCTGCCGAAGGTCTACCACAGCAACATGAAGGCCGCCGGCCTGCCCGGCGGGGCGAAGTAGGCAGGGAGCAGGAGGCAGGAGGCAGGAAGCAGAACCTGCCTCCTGATTATATTGTGCCTCCTGACTGCTGACTCCTGCTTACTGACTCCTGACTGCCTCCTGGCTCCCGACTATGCTTCCCTCCCCCGTCACGGCGTTCGCCTTCCGCCTGCCGCCGGGCGCGGACTTGAAGCGCGAGTTGTTCGCCGTCGCCACGGCACACGGCTGGCAAGCGGCCGCCGTCCTCACTTGCGTCGGCAGCCTGTCGGCGTACTGCCTCCGCTTCGCCGACCGGCGCGAGGGCGTCACCCGCGTCGGCGCGTTCGAGATCGTCTCCCTGGTCGGCACGCTGTCGGCGTCCGCCGCCCACCTGCACATCGGGTTGGCGGATGCGGATGGGGCGATGGTCGGCGGGCACGTCCTCGACGGCTGTGTCATCCGCACCACGGCGGAGTTGGTCGTCGTCGAACTGCCGGCGCTCGCCTTCCGCCGTCAGCCGGACGCGGCCACCGGGTACGACGAACTGGTCGTCCATCCACGAGAGACGTGATCCGGCCGGGTTGTGCCGCCGTTCGCCCGCCGCGTCCGGCCGGTTCGGGCCATTTTCCAAGATCCCGCACCGGCTCCGCGCGATAGGCTAAGTGTGGCGGGCACCGGACTTCCGTCCACGTCTTCGCTCGCCCCAACCCGGCAGGTGCCCCGTGGACTCCCAGCCGTTCCGCCAGTCGCTCACCTACCAGAAGCCGACCCCCGTCGCCAAGTGGGGCGCGGTCGCCTGTTCCGTCACCGCCGCGCTGACGGTGATCGGCCTGCTGCCCGTCGTCTACCTGTTCGTCGATCTGCTCTGCCACCACCAGTCGCTCGGCAACGAAGGGCTGCCTGCCGCGGCGGCGCGGGCGAACGGCAGTTGGGTCGCCGGGCCACTCAACTGGTTCGCGTCGTGGAACGGCTGGGCCGAGACGAACGAGGGTCTGCTCGCCGGCCTGTTCGCCGTGGCGTTCGTGCTGATCCTGCTGCGCGGGGTGACGCTGAACGCGGCCGCGTACCTGTCCGCCGTGGTCGCCATCGACGCCGCCGGCCGCCTCCGCCGGGCGGTGCTGACGCACAGCTTCCGCCTCGCCGGGCTGGCCATCCGCCCCGACGCCCAGGCCGAGGCCGGCGACATCATCAGCCGGAAAGTGGAACAGTTGCAGGACGGCTGGATCGCCCGCTTGACGGCCGGGGTTCGGGCACCGACGCTCGGCGTGGCGGCGGTCGGCGTGCTGGCGGCGGTGAACCCGTGGCTGGCGCTGGCCGTCGTCTGTCTGGTCGGGGCGGTCTGGCTGGTGGCCGGGCTGTCGGCCGTCTGGTTCCGCCGCGACGCGCGGCTGGCTTCGCGCCGCGCCGACGCGCGGCTGGCGGTCATGCGGGAGAACCTGACCATCATGCAGGTGGTGAAAAGCTACCTGATGGAGCGGTTCAACCAGGCCCGCGTCGAACGGCAGTTGCACGAACTGGCGAAGGCCACCCGCCGCCGGCTGCGGGGCGAGACGCTGGCCCGCCCGACCCTGTTCGCCGTCGGCAGCCTGACCGGGGTGGTGCTGGCGTTCGTCGCCGCGCGGGTGGTGCTGGGCGGCGGGATGACGCCGTCCGGGCTGGCCGTCGCCGGGTGTGCGGTGACGGCGCTGGCGATGAGCGTCAACCGGTGGATCGCCGCGCGGGTCCGCATCCGCCGGGCGAAGGAGGCGGCCGCCGACGTATTCGAGTTCCTCGACCGCCGCGCCGACGCCACCCAGCCGATGGACGCCGAGTTCCTGCAACCGCTGCGCAAGAAGCTGGAGCTCGCGCAGCTCAGCTACCGCGAGCCGGGCACCGGGCGGATGCGGCTGGAGGACGTGACCATCGCGGTGCCGGCCGGCAGTCGGGTGGCGGTGGTGTGCGGCGACCCGGAGGAGGGCCGCACGCTGGCCTTCCTGCTCACCCGCTTCCTCGACCCGACCGGCGGGGACATGAAGATCGACGGCAAGAACCTGCGGTGGGTGACGTTCGAGTCCCTCCGCACGCAGATCGCGCTGGTCATGCAGGACGGCACCACCTTCTCCGACACGGTGGCCAACAACATCGGCTGCGGCGACCCGAGCTACACCCTGCCGCAGATCATCGAGGCGGCGAAGTTGACGCACGCGCACCAATTCGTGTCCCGCTTGCCCTACGGCTACGAGACGCAGCTCGGCGACGCGGGTGTCACCCTGCGGCCCGGCGAGCGGTTTCGCATCGCGATGGCGCGGGCCGTCCTCCGCGACCCGTCGCTGGTCGTCATCGAGGAGCCGACCGAGCCGTTCGACCCGGACAGCGTGGCCCTCATCGACGACGCCGTCACCCGCCTGCTGCCCGGCCGCACGGTGCTGTTCCTGGCCCGCCGGTCGAACACGGTGAAGGCGGCCGACCGGGTGTTTTACATCCAGGACGGCAAGCTGGTGTCGTCCACGGTGAACGACGAGACCCGCGTCGGCGGCAGCACCTTCCGCCCGCCCGTGCGGTCGGCCCAGCCGAAGGCCGAGACCGCGGAGTGAATGTGTTAGCCCGCCGCGCAAGCAAGGGGCCGACCACTTAGGGGCATCACATTTCATTTTCCCGCCGAACGCCCTGGCCCCTTGCTCGCGCGGCGGGCTAACTTTCCGGAATCCCGCATGCTTCGCGGCGAATGCAAGACGCCCGGCGGCAAGCTGGTGGCCGTGGCGCTGGAGGTGGTCAACGCCCGCCTCGCAGCGGTGCGGGTCAGCGGCGATTTCTTCGTCCACCCGGAGCCAGCCACGACGCCGACGCTAGACGCCATCGCTGCGGGGTTGACCGGCACCCCGGCGGACGCCGACGTTCCGGCCCTCGCCGCGCGGGTGCGGGCCGCGGTGCCGTTCGGCGTCGAACTGGTGGGCACCAGCGCCGAGGCCATCGCGGTCGCCGTCGTCCGCGCCGTGAGCGGCAATCCCGACCTGCACGACGTGCCGCACCTCGACCGCATCGGCGCGTTCACCCCCGCCGAGATCGACCGCCTGACCGCCGAGTGGAACGAACTGCCCTGGCGGCTGCTCCCCGAAGTCCCGCTGTCGCCGGCCGTGAACGTCGCCCTCGACGAAGTGCTGACGGAGCGGGTCGCGGCGGGAACCAGTCCGCCGACGCTGCGGTTCTGGCGGTGGGACGCGCCGGCCGTCATCATCGGCCGCTGCCAGAGCGTGACCAACGAGGTGGACCGCGCGGCGGCCACGGCGATGGGGATCACGGTCGTCCGGCGAATGACCGGCGGCGGGGCCATGTTCCTGCAACCGCACGGGGCCATCACGTATTCGCTGTACCTGCCGGAGAAGGCCGTCGAGGGGTTGAACATCCGCCAGAGTTACGAGGTGTGCGAGGCGTGGGTCATTCGCGGGTTGCGCGAACTGGGCGTGAATGCCCATCATGTGCCCATCAATGACATCGCATGTGGTGAAGGCAAGATCGGCGGCGCGGCGCAGGCCCGGCGGAAAGGCGTGGTGTTGCATCACACGACGATGGCCTACGACATGGATCCCAGCGAGATGGTGAAGGTGCTGCGCATCGGCCGCGAGAAGCTGAAGGACAAGGCCGTGGCGAGTGCCGCCAAACGGGTGTCGCCGCTGGTGCGGCAGACCGGCAAGACGCGGGAGGAGATCGTCGCCCACCTGTTCGCCGCGTTCCGGTTGCGATACGGTGGCACCGTGTCGGCGCTCGCCGCCGAGGAGCTGGCGGCCGCCGCCGAGTTGGTGGCGTCGAAGTACGGCCACCCCGTCTGGACTGAGGAGTACGAGTGACCGATCTTGCGAGCCGCGACCGCGAGGGAGTGGCATCTTCGGCACTGTGGAACGTCCCCAACATCCTTTCCCTCAGCCGCGTCCCGCTCGCGGCGGTGCTGTGCGTCTGCATCGAATACCGCTGGTGGTTGCCGGCGCTCGTCGTGTTCGGTGTCGCCGCGCTGACGGACTGGCTGGACGGCTGGTGGGCGCGGAAGTTCAACCAGATGTCCGCCGTCGGCCGTGCTCTCGACCCACTGACGGACAAGGTGCTGATCGGCTCAGCGTTCATCTTCCTCATCCCCGTCCTGGAAGCCGGCATCGCCCCGTGGATGGTGGCGGTGGTGATCTCCCGCGAACTGCTCGTCACCGGCATCCGCGGCATCGTCGAGAGCCTGGGCAAGAAGTTCGGGGCCGACTGGTTCGGCAAGTTGAAGACCGTGTTGCAATGCGTCGTGCTGGTGGCCTTATTGCTGCTGCTGACGTGCCGGCAACAAGAATGGCTTCCCGATGCAAATTTCCTGCTACTGAGATTGTATCAGGGGCTGTTGTGGGCGATGCTGGTTGCCACGGTCGGCAGCGGGTTGCAGTACTTGGTGAAAGCGTGGCGGGTGCTGCGGTAGGACGGGAGTCTGGATACAATCACCCTGGTCTCAAACACAGAGGACTGGACATGCGACACCTCGTCATCGGGCTGGTGGTGCTGGCGGTAGTGTTCGGGTGCGGGAAGAAGCCGCCCTCGGTCGCCGAACAGCCCCCGCCCCCGCAGCCGCTCCCCGACGACGTGAACAAGGCGTGGAAGGACGCGGGTGCGACGACGGGTTGGGTGTTAGTAACCGAACACGGGCTTATCGCCACGCTCGGAGGACCCCGGTCCGGAGCCGTGCCATCATTCAATTTCGCGGAGCTGAAAGACGGCCTCGTGGCGACACTCCCGTCCCCGCCCACGGCGTTCGCCCTGCTCTTATATGGCGATAAGATCGCAGACGACGAACTCCGCCAGTTGGCCCATCTCTCCAATCTGAGCATCCTGGACCTAACGAACTCCCGTGTGACGGACGCCGGGCTGAAGCACCTGGCCCCGCTCTCGAACCTCGCCGTCCTCGACCTCCGCTACACGAAAGTGACGGACGCGGGGTTGAAAGAACTCGGCGGCCTCGGCGCGCTTACCTTGCTCGGCCTCGGCAACACGAAGGTGACGGACGCCGGGCTGAAGGACTTGGCCCCGCTCACGAACCTCACCACTCTTAGCCTGAACTCGACGGGCGTGACGGATGCCGGGCTGAAGGATTTGGCCTCACACGAGAAACTCACCGCTCTCAGTTTGTGCCGCACTACGGTCACGGGTGTTGGGTTGAAACACCTAGCGTCCGTCACGAATATCTCCAGACTCCTCCTCGACAGCAGCAGCGTGACCGATGACGAGTTGGAGTACGTTGGACAACTCCGAACACTTACCTATCTGAGCCTATGGGGCACGAAGATCACGGATGGCGGGTTGAAGAATCTGTACTCGCTGAAGAACGCCACCGCCATCAATATCTATTCCACGAAAGTGACTTCCCGCGGGACATCCGAACTGCGACGGGCCTTGCCGAATTGCAAGGTCGATGGCCCGTGACGGCGACCCTCACCTCCTAGCCCCTCTCCCCCAGGGGAGAGGGGGACCAGAAAGGACATCCCCATGCGTTCCCTCTCCCTGCTCCTCCTGCTGCCCGCCCTCGCGGTCGCCCAGGAACCCGCGCCGAAGGGCGAACTGTCGCAGCACAAGTTCGCCGACAGCAAGATCTTCCCCGGCACTACGCGGAACTTCACCCTGTACGTTCCGGCGCAGTACGACGGCAAGACGCCGGCCTGCCTGTGGGTGAACCAGGACGGCGTGCAGTTCAAGGCCCCGGAGGTGTTCGACGCCCTCATCGCCTCGAAGGACATGCCCGTCACCATCGGCGTGTTCGTTTCCCCCGGCGTGCTACCGGCGGCGAACCCGAACGCCCTGCCCCGATTCAACCGCAGTTTCGAGTACGACGGCCTCGGCGACATCTACGCCCGGTTCCTCATCGAAGAACTGCTGCCGGCGGTGGAGAAATTGCAGACGACGGACGGCCGCGCGATCAAGCTCAGCAAGAACCCGGACGACCGCGCCATCGCCGGCAGCAGCAGCGGGGCCATCGCCGCGTTCACCGCCGCGTGGGAGCGGCCGGACTCGTTCCGTCGGGTATTCAGCGCCATCGGCACCTACGTCGGGCTGCGCGGCGGAAACACATACCCGACGCTCATCCGCAAGGTGGAACCCAAGCCGTTGCGCGTCTTCCTGGAGGACGGCGAGGGCGACCAGGACATCTACGGCGGCGACTGGTGGATGGCCAACCAAGAGATGGAGCGGTCGCTCAAGTTCGCCGGGTACGAGGTGGAACACAAGTGGACGAAAGTCGGCCCGAACAACCTCGGCAAACACAACGGCGTCCACGCCACGCAGATCTTCCCGGACGCCGTGAAGTGGCTGTGGAAGGACCACGGCAAGGTGGCGATCAAGGCCGGCAAGGGGTCGCCGCAGTTGCAAGCGGTGCTGGTGCCCGGCGAGGGCTGGAAGCTGGAGGCGGAGGGGTTCAAGTTCACCGAGGGGCCGATCGCCGACGCCAAGGGCGAGGTGTTCTTCACCGACGTGCCGACCGGCAAGACGTTCCGCGTGACCACCGACCCGAAGGTGAGCGACCGGGTGGCGCAAGTGAGCGCCGACAACGGCAAGGCGTCGGGGTTCGCGTTCGGGCCGGACGGGGCCATGTACGGCGTCGGCGGCGGCCTCGGCGCGCTGGTGAAGTACGACGACGCCGGCAAGAGATCCGTGGTGGCCGAGGGCATCAAGGGCAACGACGTGGTGGCCCTTCACAACGGCGACTTCTACATCACCGCGCCGGGCACTCCGGACAATATCTACCACGTCCGCGACGGCAAGAAGACCGTCGTGGATACCGGGATTCAATTCTCGAACGGCATCACGGTGTCGCCGGACCAGACGCTCCTGTACGTCGCCGAGAGCCGCACGCACTGGGTGTACAGCTACCAGATTCAGCCGGACGGCACGCTGAAGCACAAGCAGAAGTACTTCCACCTGCACGCGCCGGACACCGCCGACAACGCCTGGGCGGACGGCCTGAAGTGCGACACCGACGGCCGGCTGTACGTGGCCACGAACTACGGCCTCCAGTTCTGCGACCAGGCCGGGCGGGTGAACGGCATCATCCACACGCCGAACGGCAAGAGCGCCAACCTGTGCTTCGGCGGGGAGAAGTTCGACACCATCTATGTGACGGCCTTCGACAAGGTGTACAGCCGCAAGGTGAAGGTGACGGGGGCGAACACCTTCGCCAAGCCGATCAAGCCGAAGACTCCGCAACTGTAGCGAATCGAGCAGGACTGAGGCCCGTTGCGAAATGACGCCGACGAGTCCGGCTGACGGTGTTCCCATCGGCCGTGACGACCGCCGACCGCGCCGACGGAATTCGGCCACGGCACGCGGCACGCGCGCCGGCGCTCGACGGGCGGCAACTCCACCCGTGGGTGGCGAGTGAAGCGAAGGCGTTCGGGTACGGCGGCGCGGCTGTCGCGGATCAGCGGACTCGCCGATGTGGATGCGCCGCCGGTCGGTCGCGTCCGCCGGGGCGGGGGCGGTCGCAATCGACACGCGGACACGCCGGGCGACCCCGAGTCGCCGCTCCGGTGGACGTGCAAGGGCCGGCGGCCGTTGGAGGCCGAGTCGCGGGGGACGGTTCGCTGCGACCCCCGAACAGTCGCTCGGGTCACGCCCCGCATCGCCGGGCCGGGATCGCAACGGCGGCACCTCCGGCGAGTCGTCGCGAGCGCCGAATCGTTCGTCGTCGTCGATGTGTCGAAGGACCACCGGGAAGTGAAACGGCCGCATCGAGCCGAGGACGAACTTGTAGGAGTTATTTCGTTAGGTGTTAGGCCGTATTGACTGAAGGTAGGCGGGTTGCGATAGCGGGGGAGCCAATTTTCCGCACGGAGGCCACCATGTTCAGCCGCCACGACATGCCGGACGATCACTGGGACCGCCTCCGTCACCTGCTGCCGGGTCAGGCCGGCGGGCACGGCGGCGTCGGCGGCGACACCCGGCGGTTCCTCGATGCCGTCCTGGGGATCGCCCGCACGGGGGCCCCGCGGCGGGACCTGCCGGAGCGTCTGGGCGACTGGAACAGCCCGTGGCGGCGGTTCGGCCGCCGGGGCGGTGTGCTGCCGGTGGCTACCGGCGCGTGGCGGCGCGGGCCTTCGCCAGCAATTCGCATCGCATCGGTCGTCGTGCCCGCTCCCGCTCCTGCCGCCAGCGGTGGCGCTCGTCCACCTGCTTCTGCACCCGCGCCCGGGTGAGTCGAAAGAAATCCTCGGTGGCGGCGCGCATGGCGTCGGCGAATGCCGGGTCCGTCAGCCACCGATACACCGTGGCCCGATGGACACCTGCCAGTCGTGCGGCAATGGCGATCCGCAACGACAACCGGTAGGCGTCGAGGAACCGCTTCTGCGCCGCGATTTTCGCGGGCGTGCTAACTTTTGCAAGCGTGGTGTCGCACCTGTCGCGGGTATGGGGGGACTTGCCCACGCGGTTTCACGAGCGATCCGCCCGACGTTCGTATCCCGGTGGCAACCGGTCGAGGTCCGGCTCGGCGGTCGGCTTGCCGTCGGCGGGTGTGCCCGCGTTCACCAGTGCGATGACGGCGGCGCGGATGGCCGGCGGCAGCACGGGCCAGAGTTCAACGACACGGGCAAGCTCGGCGTTCGGGGTGAAGGCGACAGAGTTGATACCGACGCTGATACCGACAGGGGCGGTATCGGTGCTGATTCCCTTCGAGTCCTTGGGGCATTCATCGGCGGCACGCGGCTTTGCTAAAGCGGCGCGCGGGTAACTCCGCACCAAGGGTTCGAATCCCTTCCTCTCCGCTCCGGTTCGTCCTCGGGTGTCCCCGATCCCCCTCAACCCCTTGCAACCGCAGGGGTTTCTTCCGTACCATCGGCCGTCCCTTCGCACCTCGCCTCCCTGCTGTCTTCCCCATCCGTCTCCGATTGTCTCCGTCCGTCGTCGCCTGCTGCTACTGACGGTGCTACTGATGGCGCGACCGGAGCGGGGGTCAGATTGGGCGTCCGGTTGACCACAGCGGTCAATTCTTCCGCCCGCGTCCGGGCGTATCGGCCGGCGGTCAGTCTCGGGTCGGAGTGCCGCGCCAAAGTCATGGCCTGTTTCAGGTCGGCCCCGCTGCGGATGACGGCGGAGATGAAGCAGTTCCGCAGGGCGTGGAAGTCCCGGTGTTCGGTCCCTTGGGGGCCGGCGACGGTGTACGGCACGCCGGCGGCAGCGAGGTCGGCCGTCCGCATGTCGGCGGAGCGCTGCGGCCAACTTCTCGGCCAGACGGTCCCCGTGCGGCCGGCGAGGAACGCCGCGAGGTCGCGGGCCAGTTCCTCGGGAATCGGCTGTCGGACGGGCTGGCGGTTCTTGGCGAACTTGGCGGGCAGTACGGCGGCGGGCGTGTCGGCGGACAGGTCGAACGATTCGGCGGTCGGAGCGGCCAGTTCCTTCGCAAGGAACCCGGTGTTCCGCGCGACCCGGTACAGCATCGCACGATCCTGGCCGGGCAGGTCGCGGAACGGCTTCCGGGTGGGGTGACGGCGAGGAGTCTCGCCACCTCCTCCGCGGTGAATTCGCCCCGTCGGTGCCGAACGTCGGTCTGCACGTTTCCCGGTTTGAGCCGGGCGAACGGATCGCGGTCCGACCGGCCGTTGCTCACCAGCCAGCGGACGAATTGGCGAACTGAACCTCCCCGGGGATCGTGGACAGCGGGAAGGCGGTGTGTCCTCGACTGCTCGGGAGACACCGATGACCGACGTGCGTGGCCAGTACCCGCCGGAGTTCAAGCTCCGAGCGGTGGCGATGATGACCGAGCAGGGATTGAGTGTGGCCGAAGTGTCCCGCCAACTCGGCGTGTCCCAGAGCCGGCCGCACGAGTGGAAGAAGGCCGTCCGCGAGAAGGGGGCGGCCGCCTTCCCCGGGTCCGGTCACCAGGCACCGCTGGAGGAGGAGAACCGCCGCCTGCGGGCCGACATCGAGCGGCTCGAGATGGCGGGTGACATGCCGAAAACAGCGGCGGCGTTCTTCGCCACCCGGAGGAAGTGACCTTCGCCTGGATCGAGGAACGCCGCACCGACCACCCGGCGGCCACCGTTCGTGCGATCCACGACGAACCGCATGTGGACACCGACGGCCGTCCGCGGATGACCCGCGAGTGGACGGCCCGCGGCGTGCCGTGCCGTGTGAACGCGGTGGCGGAGGTGACGACCGAGGCGGGAATGCGAGCGGACGCGACGCGGCGGTCCGTTCGCGCGACCGACTCCCGGCCTCGGCGGGCGGTGCCGGGCAACGTCCTCGACGGGGACTTCACGGCGTCCGAGCCGGACGAGACGTGGGTCGCGGATTCGGCGCGCGTGCCGACCCAGGAGGGGTGGCTGTTTCCGGCCGTCGCGGCGGATCGTCGGCGGGGCGATCGCTCACTCGGATCGGGGGAGTCCGTACGCGAGCGACCCGTTCCAGTCGGAGCCGAGGCGGCACGAGATGGCGGGGAGCACGAGCGGGGTGGGCCGGCGTTGGGACGACGCCGTGATCGGGAGTACGTTCGGGCGGAGGAAAGTGGCACGGGTTCACCGCGCGAGACGAGGCGAAGGCATCGATCTTCGAGCGCATCGAGGCGTTTCACAACCGCGTCCGGCGGCACTCGACCCCGGAGCACACGACCCCGGACGAGTTCGAGCGGACGAAGAACCCGGACACCCGCGAACTCGCCGGCCACTTTCCGCTGGGAGTATCAGAACGTGAATGCGAACTGGGAGGGCGAGGCTCCTGCCGAGCCGCCAATCACTTCGAC